>NZ_JBHTWG010000024.1:0-108053 GCF_042792555.1 Streptomyces sp. NPDC056628 | reverse complement strand
GGCGCTGAGCGCCGCGACCAGGCCGCTGTAGGTGTAGAACGAGTTCCGGCCCGGGAACATCTGGTTGAACTGGGCCTCGCTGACGACGAATCCGGACGGGTTGCCGCCCCCGCCCCCGCTCGCCGGGGCGTTCCACTTCTGGTTGGCCCCGCCGGTGCAGGTCCAGATCTGCAACGGCGTGCCGTTGGCGCTGCTGTTGCCTCGGACGTCCAGGCACTTGTTCGCGGCAGGGTTGACGATGTCCCGGGCCCCGGAGACCACCCACTGCTGGTTGGCACCGCCCGTGCAGTCCCACAGGTGGACGGTCGCGCCGTCCGCGGTGCTCCGCTCGGAGACGTCCAGACACTTGCCGAGCGCGCGCAGGGTGCCGTCACCGGAGTTCGACCAGATCTGGGCGTTGGTGCCGTTGCAGTCGTAGAGCTGCACGGCCGTGCCGTTGGCGCTGTTCGCGCCCGCCACGTCGACGCACTTGCCGGCGAGGCCGGTGATGGTGCCCTGGGCGGCGCGGGCGCTGGGCGCCGCCGTGAACAGGGCGGCCAGCACGGCGGCGAGGACCGTGAGGACGGCGAGACGGGGTCTGCGCACGGAAGAGGACATGGGGAGCACACTCCTCGGGTGTCGGGGGTGGACCGGCCGTCCCTCGGGCGAGGGACGGCCGGATGACGCTGAGCGGTGGCGCCGCACGGACAGCGGTGGCGCTCTACGGATAGCTGGGCAGATTCGCCACGTTCGTGGCCGAGTTGGACGGCCCGCCCGTGCTGTTGACGACGTGCCGGATGGTGCCGGTGCCGCCGAGGGAGACCGTCACCATGCTGGTGAAGCGCACCCCCGGCCGGTTCGGCGCCTCGATGGCACGCTCGGCGGTGACGCTCGGGTTGACGTTGAAGAAGCAGTAGCTGCCGAGGCCCCACGCCTGGTGGCTGGTGACGGAGTCGGCGACCTTGTAGGCGGCGTAGCCCTGGGTGGAACCGTTCATCCAGGCCGCCTGGTTGGGCGGGTCGTACGGCATCTCGTTCTGGTAGAAGTACGTGCGGCCGCCGTTGCCGTTCCAGATGGTCTGGTACTTCTGGTAGTGCTCGACGAACAGGCCGTACGCCGTGACGTCGTCACCGTTGACGATCAGACCGGTGTCAGCGGTGTTGCTGTTCCAGCCGATGCCGTTGCCGTGGTCGCCGCGCCAGATCCACATGTGGTCGCCGATGACGTCGTCACTGTTGATCACCAGGCTGGTGGTCGCCTTGCCGACGGCCGCGCCGCCGACCCGGAAGTACACGTCGTGCAGCGAGGTCGGGTCGGCGTCGTGCGAGGCCGAGGAGTTCGCCGGGCCGACCTCCATGAGCGTGGGCGAGTTGGTGGTGCCCGCGTCGAAGAGGAGGCCCGCGACCTTCACCCCGTCGACGTCGGCGACCTTCATCGCGGTGACGCCGTTGTCCGGGACGAACGTGGCGAGGCCCAGGCCGAGGACGACCGTGCCGGGGCGGTTCACCTGGAGCGTCTGGTCGAGGTGGTAGACCCCCGGGGTGACGAGCAGGTTCTTGCCCGCGGCCAGCGCGGCGTTGAGGGAGGCGGCGCTCGCGCCCGGCTTGACGATGTGGAACGTGTCGAGCGACAGCGAGGTGCCGGAGGGTGCCCCGTTCGCCCAGCTGACGCCGGAGGAGTTGGTCCGGACCGAGGGCACGAACACCTTGTAGGAGTTGTCGCCGTCGACGTACAGGAACGGCTTCTCCCGGGTCACCGGGGACTGCGCGACCGTGGTGTACGGCGGCGTCGGGAACGTCGTGTTCGGCACGCCCTGACTGCCGACGAAGACCATGTTCCAGTTGGAGCCGGTCCAGCTGCCGAGCTGGGAGTTGCGGGTCAGCCACTGCTGCTGGCTGCCGGAGTCGACCCGTCCGTCGACCTTGGTGTCGGCGAACAGGCCGCCGCTGGCCCAGCCGCCGTCGTCCAGGGCGATGTCTCCGCGCAGATGCATCCTGCGGTACGGGGCCGCCTGCGAGACCGCCCAGCGGTCGCGGCCGCCCGCCGGGTTGACCGACAGGTTCTCGGCGCCGCGCCAGAAGTTCTGGGTGGCGTTCTGCGGCGGGAACCAGTCCGCCTCGGCGTGCACCGCCCCGTTGACGGTGACCGCGTCCGGGGTGAGGCCGAGACCGGAGACCTGCGTGTAGAAGCCGACGTTGACGTCGGCGTCGTAGGAGCCCGGCTTGAACAGCACCGCGTGCCGCTGGGTGCCGAACTGGTTGGTCTCCTGCTGCTGGAAGATCGAGTTCAGCTTGCTCTGGATGGCCGACGCGGACATCGACGGGTCGAACACGGCGACGTTCGGCCCGAGGTCCGGGGCCGGCGCCGACTGGTTCACGGGCACGACCTGGAACCGCTGGGCGGCGCTGCCGTTGCACGCGTACTGCACGAACTGCACGCTGTCGGCGAGTGAGGCGCCCGGGTCGTCCAGGCACTTGCCGCTGTGCCGGTTGACGAACCGGTAGGCGCCGCCGCCCAGGTCGACCGGCAGCCACTGCTGGTTGGCGCCGCCGCCGTAGGCCCACAGGTGCACGGGCGCGCCGTCGGCGCTGGAGACGTCGGCGACGTCCACGACCTGGGCGGTGTTGTTCCGGTTGCCGATGCGGACGTAGCCGTCGCCGGTGGTGGTGAAACTCCACTGCTGGGCCGTCGTGTTGTTGCAGGCGTACTGCTGCACGACGGTGCCGTTGGCGGTGGCGGCCGCCCTGGCGTCCAGGCAGCGGCCGCTCGCGGCGTTCATCACGGTGGCGAACCCGGTGGGCAGCGCGGCGGCGGCGCTGTCCGCAGCGCTCGCCGGCGCGGGCGCCGAGGTGAGCAGGGAGGCGGCGGCCATGGTGACGAGCGTGGCCGCTCCGGATCTGCGCAGCCGGCGCAGCGCGGGGGGCAGGAAGGTGTGCACGGGCTCTCCTTGCCGAGCGAAGGCGGGTTGGGGGGTCCCGGGCCGGGGCCCGGGCGGGTGCGACGCTGGTGAGAAGGCGGCTCAGCCGGTGCGGGGGTCAGGGATTCCGGGCATGCGGGTGGCCCTTCGTGGGGGGTGTGCGGACGCTGCCGCGTTCAGGCCATGAACGGTGAACGTGACACGCGCCGGTCTGGCTGACCCGTGAACCTAAAGGTATGGACCACTTTCGTCAAGACATGAAGTAAGCACGCGTGCAGCGGACTTGGCGGTGCGGGGTGACGGACCGCCGGGTTGCGGAAAAGGTGGGACGGCTCGGTCCGGCCGCGTGAACCGGTCCACGGGCGCGTCCGGGCCGTCCGTCAGGGCGCGCGGCCCGGCCCCGTAGGCCAGGGCCGGGGCGGTGGCGCGCAACCGCGGCAGCTCCCGCGGGTCCATGGGGTGAAGGCCCAGCCGGAACCGGACTCCGCTTCCCGGGGGTTGTCCACCACGGCCCGGAGCTCCGCCGACACACAGGCGAGCACCCAGCCGGTGAGGGCACGCGCAGGCTGGCGGCGCCGCTCGCCCGGCACCCGCGGACGACGCCGCGTCACCACGAGCGGGGGCTCGCGCTGTTCGAGGGGACCGGGTTCGACACGGCCGGCTCCGCACGGTTCTTCCGCGCGGGCAGCGGCACCGTCTGCGGGTGGTCCAGGCAGACGTCGTACGTCGCCGGCGCCACCCGCCGCGGCTCGGCCGGCCGGCCGTCGGCCGCGTCCCCGGCGGTCAGCCGGTCCTCCGGCTCCGTGTGCGGGGCCTCCACCAGCCCGTCCAGCAGGGCGTCCTAGGAGGCGGCGCAGCGGTACAACGCCACCGCCCCGACACCGAGTTCACTGCTGAGTCGGCGCCGTCCACCGCACGCGCCGGCGGTACCGGCGCGACCCCTCAGACCACGCATCCCACATGCGCCAGCGCCTGCTTCAGCAGCACTCCGTGTCCGCCAGGCATCTCGCTCTGCACCGCCGGCGACAGGGCCTCCTGAGGGCTGAACCAGACCAGGTCGAGGGCGTCCTGCCGGGGCCGGCAGTCGCCGCTGACCGGGACGACGTACGCGAGGGACACCGCGTGCTGACGGGGGTCGTGGTACGGCGTGACGCCCTGCGTCGGGAAGTACTCGGCCACGGTGAACGGCTGCAGCGAGGTCGGCACCCGGGGCAGCGCCACCGGTCCGAGATCCTTCTCCAGGTGGCGCAGCAGCGCGTCGCGGACACGCTCGTGGTGCAGCACACGGCCCGAGACCAGGGTCCGGCTGACCGTTCCGTCGGGTCCGATGCGCAGCAGCAGCCCGATGCTGGTGACCTCGCCGCTGTCGTCGACGCGCACGGGCACCGCCTCGACGTACAGGATCGGCATGCGGGCGCGCGCCTGCTCCAGGTCGTCCGTGGACAGCCAGCCGGGCGTGGTTTCGGTCATGTCAGACATTGCTTGATCATACTTTCCGGGAGTGCGGACGCTCGGTCGTGGTCGGGACGGCGGACGGGGCGGCGGGGGAGAGACCGTACAGGCGGCGGGCGTTGTCGCCGGCCGTCCACGCGGCGATACGCAGAGCGTCCGGCAGGCTCAGGTCGTCGGTGTCCACCCGGTCCTGGAGCAGTTCCCCCAGGCCCCGGCGGAACGCCAGGGCCCCCAGGGTGTGGAACTCGGCCAGGCCGAAGGCGTCGGAGCTGTACAGCAGCTTGCGGAACGGGGTGATCTCCAGGGCCTCCGCGAGCACCGCCCGCGCCCGGGCGGGCCCCACGTGGTGCAGCGCGAGACCGACGTCCAGGTGCACGTGGTCGAAGACGGCGGCGAGATAGGCGGCCTCACGCTGGTACGGCCAGCAGTGCAGGAGCAGCACCGGGATCGTGCCCCGGACCAGATCCAGCCAGTCGGTCAGCAGGGCCGGGTTCGCCCGGTGCAGCCGCAGGTCGCCGTCGCCGAACCCGGTGTGCAGCTGCAGGGGCAGGCCGAGTCCGACCGCCGTCCACAGCAGATGCCGGGTGAGCACCGGGTCGGTCAGCCGGCCGCCGTCCGCCAGCCACTGCCGGGCCGAGGCGGTGACCAGTGCGTCCGCCGGGCGCGCCGGATCCAGGTCGAAGCCGGTGCGGTACGCGGCCACCGACTTCACGGCCACCACACCGGGCCGCCGTACGGCCCCCTCGGCGGCCGCCCGGAATGCCTCGGCGTATCCGTCGGCCTCCACCCCCGAAGCCGCGACCGACTCGGCGACCGCCTCCAGGCGGACGACCTCGTGGGCGGTCGCCTCGGCCGGCTCCGCGAGCTGCGCGGGCGTCGTCAGCGGCACCGGTGTGTGTCCGGTGTCCACACAGAGCGCCGCCACACCCGCCGCCCGCAGGAACCGCCGGTTCACCTCCCGCGCGCCCAGTTCGGCGCGCCGGGCCAGGTAGGCGTCGGCGGGGGCGTGCCGGGGCAGGTCGAGCAGGGGCGCGCAGTCCCGGCGCACGGCCACCCCCACCGGGGTGTCGAAGGCGGACCAGCCGGCGCCGGGCTCGCCCTCGGTGAGCAGGGACTCGAACGCGCCGCGGTCCAGGTCGGCGGTGACCACCCCGTGGCAGTGGTGGTCGACCAGCGGCAGCTCCGCGAGCGCCTCATGGACCGGCCCGGTGCCGCCCACGTCAGTACACCCACCGGTAGGCCGCCGCGATCCCGTCGTCGTCCAGCCCGGCGACTCGGGCGGACTCGCCCTCCCGTACGGCGATCACGGCGTCGGCGAGGACCGGCCCGAGCGCGGCGCGCAGCACCTCGTCCGCGCGGAACTCCCCGACGGCCTCGCCCAGCGAGACGGGCAGCCGGCGCACCCCTAGCGCCGCCGCCTCCCGCGTGCCCAGGTGCGCGGGATCACCGGTGATCTCCTCGGGCAGCCGCGCTTGCGACGCCATGCCGTCGAGACCGGCGGCGATCAGGCAGCCGAGCGCGAGATGGGGGTTGGCGGCCAGGTCGACCGGCTTGACCTCGATATTGGCGGTCTGCGTGCGCCGGCCGACCGTGCCGGTCACCAGCCGCAGGCCGGCCTCGCGGGTCTCGCGGCCCCACGCAGTGAACACCCCGGCCCACTGGGAGGGCCGCAGCCGCAGATAGCTCGCCGGGCTCGGCGCGGTCACCGCGGTGAGGGCCGGGAGCCGGCGGAGCACCCCGGCCGCGAAGGACTCGGCCGCGGGGCGCAGGCCGTAGCGGCGGTCGCCGCCCGCGTGCAGGTTGACGCCGTCGCGCCAGACGGAGAGATGGACGTGACCGCCGTTGCCGACGCCGCGCCCGAGCACCGCGGGCGCGAAGGACACCGCGAGCCCGTGGCGCCGGGCCACCGCGCGGATCGTCTGCCGCACCAGCACGCTGCGGTCGGCCGCGGCGACCGGGTCCAGCGCGGCCACCGACAGCTCGAACTGCCCGGCCGCGTACTCGGGATGGAACTGCTCGGCCTCCACGCCCTGCCGGGCCAGCGCCGCCAGCAGCTCCGCCGCGCAGTCGCTCAGCTCCACCTGCCGGGTGGCGCCGTACGCGGGACCCGTGACCGCGGGCACGAAGGCCCCGTCGGCGCCCGGCGGGTGGGCGAAGGCCCACTCGATCTCGATGCTCGCCCGGAAGGTCAGCCCGTGCCGTTCGGCGGCCTCCCGGACCGTGCGCCGCAGGAACGTGCGGGCGCACGCCGGATGCGGCTCGCCCTCCTGGGTCGTCCGGTCGACCGGCGCCCAGGCCCAGCCGGGCTGGGCGGCGAGCTCCACCAGCGCCGTCAGGTCCGGATACAGGCGCAGATCGCCGTCCGGGGAGCCGAGGACGTCCGTGGTCACGATGGAGTCGTCCGCCAGGAACGTGTCGAACACCGGTGACATCCCGACGCCCCAGGCCGCCGCGGAGGGCAGCTTGGCCGTCGGGACCGTCTTCACCCGGCCGATCCCGGCCGTGTCCACGTACGCCAGCACCACTCCGTGCACGCCCCGGCCGGCCAGCTCGCCGCTCAGCGCGGTGGCCCGTTCGACGTCCCCGGGACGCCCTCCCGGGACGGGATCGGCAAGGGTGGTCATACGGTCTCCTCGACGAGCTCGGCCTCCGGGCGGGCGGTGCGTCTCCGGGGGCGTCAGGGCTTCACGGCCACCGCGCCGTACTGCGGCACCGGGGTGGGGGAGCCGTCGGCCCGCCACTGGGCGCAGGAGACCATGCCCGGTTCCAGCAGCTCCAGTCCCTCGAAGAAGGCGGCGATGTCCTCGCCGCTGCGGGCCGTGATCGGCGGGGTGGCGTTCTCGTTCCAGAACCGCATCGCCGGGATCTGTCCCTCGCCGCCGAGCTCCGCGTCGTAGGTGGGGTGCGTCAGCACCAGGAGGCTGCCGGAGGGGACGGCGGCCATGACGCGCCGCACGATGTCCCGGGCCTGGTCGTAGTCCAGCACGAAGTTGAGGATGCCCAGCATCATCACGGCGACCGGCTCGGTGAAGTCCAGCGTCTGCGAGGCCCGTTCGACGATGGCGTCCGGGTCGTGCACGTCCGCGTCGATGTACGCGGTGACGCCGTCCCGGGTGCCGGTCAGCAGGGTCCGGGCGTGCACCAGCACGATCGGGTCGTTGTCGACGTACACGATCCGCGACTCGGGCGCGATGCGCTGGGCGATCTCATGGGTGTTGTCGGCCGTCGGCAGTCCGGTGCCGATGTCGAGGAACTGCCGTACGCCGCGTTCCCCGGTCACGAAGCGCACCGCGCGGCCGAGGAAGTCGCGGTCGGCGCGCGCGATGTCACGGATGATCGGGAACATCCCGGCCACGTGCTCGCCCACCTGCTGGTCGACCTCGTAGTTGTCCTTGCCGCCGATCCAGTAGTTCCACACACGCGCGTTGTGTGCCACACCGGTGTTCAGCCTCGCCGACCCGCTCGACGGGGTGTGGCCATCGCTCACGACTCGTCCTCTCCTCGCACGCACGACCGAAACCGGTCATCACCGCCATTGTGCCGCCCCGTTGATCACGTTGTCCCGGGAATCGGCACAGCCGGTACGGTCGTCGGCGCGCGGGCGGGGCGCCGCGGACGCGTCAGTCGAACTGGCTGGGCGAGGCCGCCGGGGACTTCCCGGCTAGGACGTCCTGGAGCCGCTGGGTGCCCAGCCTCACCGCCGACTCCACCGAGTCGTGCTTGTCGCCGTCGAGGCCGCCCGCCGTGACGGTGATCGCGTTGTCGCCCACCCGGACCGCGGCCACGTCCAGGGTCAGCGTCGCGTCCGTGCCGTCGACGGGACCGCGCACCGACACCTGCACGCCCTCACGGGCGTCGCCCACCGAGGGCAGGTCGCTCTCGGTGACCTGGACGGTCCGCTGCTCGCCGTTCTCGGTCATCGTGAATCGGTCGCACTTCTGCGGCAGTTTGCCCAACCAGTCCAGGGAGTCCTGGACGTCCGTCCGGTCGTAGGCGGCGACCTGGTACAGCAGCCGCGAGTCGTCCTCGGTGAATCCGCGCAGCGCGTTCGCCCCCGACGGCCTGCCCAGCAGGTCGTCGCCGAACAGCGAGTCCATCAGCCGCCGGCAGTCGGCGGCGTCGGTCCTGGCGGACAGGAAGTCGGAGACGTCGACCTTGCCGATCAGCAGTCCGTCATGCCAGTTCTCCGCCTCCGTGTCCTTCACCTGCTTCCAGTCGTCCTCGATGTCCGCCGCGGTGATCAGCGCGGTCTCGGCGCCGGACTCGGACAGCGTGCCCGTCGGCGAACCGCTGGGGGAGTCCGTGGGGGAGTCCGTCGGCGACTCCGTCTGCTGCCGGGCCGCCGCGGGCGACGCGCTGACGCGGGAGGCCCCCGTCTCCCGGCCCCCCTCCTGGGCGCAGGCGGCGGTGGCGAGCAGGGTGCCCGCCGTCAGGACCGTGGACAGGACGTGGGCGAGTCGGACGGTACGACCGGTCATCGGGAGTGCCTCCTGGGGAGGGGACGCGTGTCCTGCTCAGCCCATCACCGGCTCCACGGGCCCACCATCGGCCACGGACCGATCGGGTGACCGGCGCCCGGACGGGCCACGGTCGTCGCCGGGATCCGCGGGCTGGTGCACGCCCCGACCCCGGAGCCGGTGCTGGACGGGCTCCCCGCACGGACGCCCGCCGGGCGTTTCCCCGCCCGGCGGACGTCGTGGCCGCGGTGGGCTTCTCGCCGCGCGCGGTGGAACTCGCGAGGCACGGGGACCAGTTGCCGGGCCGCCCCCCGCCGGGGCTCACGGTTTCAGGGGGTCGTGCCCGATCGTCATGAGCTGGTGCCGGTGGCGGGTCTGCTCCGGTTCGGGTTCGTCCGCCAGGTCGGCGCGCGCGGACACGGTGTCCACGACGTCGTACATGACCCGTACGTCGTCCTCCGTGAGATCGGTGCGCCGCTTCTGGAGGATCGCGAGGACGTGCCGCCCGGTCGGGGTGCCGGCCTGGTCCGGCAGCGGCTCGGCCGCCTCGCCCGCGTCGCTGACCCGCAGCCAGGCGGCGAGCTCCTGGGAGGTCATGTTCACCACGCGGTGGAAGTCCTCCCACAGGGCGTCGAGTTCGAGAGCGTCGGTCACGGGGTTCCCCTTCTCCTCTTCTCCTCTGTCCCGTCCGGCGTGTGTCTCAGCCCTCGCGCGGCCAGTTCTCGGCGTCGAACATCCAGCGTTCCTTCTCCAGGTCACTGGTGATGGTGATGAGCAGGTCCTGCGTCACCGGGTCCGGCTCGGCGGTCGCCGCGACGCGCTCGCGCAGCCGTGCGACGGCCGAGCCGAGGGCGTCCACGACCAGCTGCACGACGCGGGTGTCGCGCAGCCAGCCCGCCTCGGGGCCGGGCAGCGCGAAGGCCGCCGCGATGGTCTCCGGGCGGCCGTCGGGGGCCACCCCGATCGCGGCGCAGCGCTCGGCGACCGTGTCGGCGTGCGTCCGGGCCAGTGTCACCACCTCGTCGAGCTGGAGGTGGATCGAGCGGAAGCGCGGGCCGACGATGGCCCAGTGCGCCTGCTTCCCGATCAGCGACAGCCCGAGCAGATCGACGAGGGTGTCCTGCAGGGCGTCCCCCGCGATCCCGCGGGCCGCCTCCGGAAGCGTGCTGGTGATCACGGTCATGTCGAGCCCCTCTCTGGCGTGGTCGAGGCCGGCGGAGCGGTGCGGCGCCGTCCGTCACAGCGGTGCCGCGCCACTCCTTGCCTGCGCGGGTGCCCAGAGCGAACCGGTGCAAAACGTACGGCGCTGAGGCGGCCGAGCCGGTCGCCGTCGTGGTCCCACGGCCCCGGGCCGGCGTGTCTTCCCAGCGGGGCGGGGGTCGGTCTATAGTCCAAAACTAGCGGTGCTAATTAACGGAGTGCCGATCCCACCCGCCCGGTCAGGAGTCCAGTCGTGCGTCCCGTCCACTTCGCGGCCGCCCGCCGCACCCCCATCGGCAAGCTCCGTGGAGCGCTGTCGTCCGTCCGTCCCGACGACCTCGCCGCCGCCGTGATCCGGGGGATCGTCGCCGACGTCCCCGCGCTGGACCCGGCGCGTGTCGACGACGTCTACTGGGGCGCCGCCAACCAGGCCGGCGAGGACAACCGCAACGTGGCCCGGATGGCGGCCCTGCTGGCTGGACTGCCCGACTCGGTGCCGGGCGCCACCGTGAACCGGCTGTGCGCGTCCGGCCTGGAAGCGGTGACGACGGCCGCCCGCACCATCGCGGCGGGCGAGGCCGACATCGTGCTCGCCGGCGGCTCCGAGTCCATGAGCCGCGCCCCCTTCGTCCTGCCCCGCCCCGACGAGGCGCTGCCCCACCGCATCGAGACCGTCGACACCCGCCTGGGCTGGCGGCTGGTCAACCCGGCCATGAAGGACCTGCACGGCCTGCTGTCCATGGGCGAGACCGCCGAGGAGGTCGCACGGCGCCACGGCGTCTCCCGCGAGCGGCAGGACGAATTCGCGCTCCGCAGCCACCAGCGGGCCGCGGAAGCCCGTAAGAACGGCCACTTCGACGACGAGATCCTGCCGGTGGAACGGCCCGACGGCGTGCTCGTCGACAGCGACGAGTGCGTCCGCGAGGACACCTCCTACGAGAAGCTGTCCCGGCTCAAGCCCGTCTTCCGCGCGGACGGCACCGTCACCGCGGGCAACGCCTCCCCGATGAACGACGGCGCCGCCGGTCTCCTCCTGGTCAGCGAGGAGGCCCTGAACGACCTCGGCCTGGAGTCCCTGGGCCGCTATGTCGCGGGCGGCTCGGCGGGCGTGCACCCCGACGTCATGGGCATCGGACCGGTCCCCGCCACCCGCAAGGTCCTCCACCGGGCCGGCTGGGCCGTCGCCGACCTCCAGGAGGCCGAGTTCAACGAGGCGTTCGCCGCGCAGGCCCTCGCCGGCGTCGACGCCCTCGGCATCGACCCGGACCTGGTCAACGCGAGCGGCGGCGCCATCGCGCTCGGCCACCCGCTGGGCTGCTCCGGGGCCCGCATCCTGACCACCCTCCTGCACCGGATGCGCCGCACGGACGCCGAGCGCGGCCTCGCCACGATGTGCGTCGGGGTCGGCCAGGGCAGCGCGGTGCTGGTCGAACGGCACTGAGGCGCCCGGCGCGCACCCGCCGGCGATCTCCCGGCAGGCGAGACGGACCTACCAGGACCTGATGTCCGCACATAACATCGGTCCCCGCATGAACACGATGACGCTGTGGCACATAACGGGCTGGGAGTTCGCCGCACTCGCCGGCGCGGCCCTCCTGGTCGGCTTCTCCAAGACCGCGGTGAGCGGCGCCAACACGGTCAGTCTGGCGGTGTTCGCCGCCGTACTGCCCGCCCGCGCCTCCACCGGGGTCCTCCTGCCCATCCTGATCGCCGGCGACGTGCTCGCCGTCCTCACCTACCGGCGGCACGCCCACTGGCCCACGCTCTGGCGCCTGTTCCCGGCGGTCGCGGCCGGCGTCGTGCTCGGGACGCTCTTCCTCGTATGGGCCGACGACGGGATCGTCCGCACCTCGATCGGCGCGATCCTGCTGATGATGGCCGCCGTGACGGTCTGGCGCCGCCGGGCCGCCGAGCAGGAGGACGACCCCGACGCCGTCACCACCCGCTCCGGCCGCCTCAAGGCCCGCTCCTACGGCGTCCTCGGCGGCTTCACCACGATGGTCGCCAACGCGGGCGGCCCCGTCATGTCGATGTACCTGCTGTCGGCCGGCTTCCGCAAGCTCGGCTTCCTCGGCACCTCCGCCTTCTTCTTCCTCATCGTCAACACCTCCAAGGTGCCGTTCAGCGCCGGGCTCGGCCTGATCGACGGCTCCTCGCTGCTGCTGGACGCCGCGCTGGTGGTCTTCGTCGTCCCCGGCGCGCTGCTCGGCAGATGGGCCGTCAGCCGGATCAACCAGCGGCTGTTCGAGCAGCTGGTGATCGCGGCGACGGTCGTGGGCGGGCTCCAGCTCCTGCTGCGCTGACACCCGCCCCTGCGCTCAGGGGGCGATCCCGACCCCCTCGACCCTGCTCCACGCCCGCTCCTGAGCCGCCGTCATCGCCGGCCACCGCAGACCGCCCGGACGCGGCTCCACCCGCGAGGCGTACGGCGCGGGACGGAACGCCGGATCGTAGAAGCAGCCCGTGCCGTACGTCCGGTCGAACGCCCCGCACGCCGCCGCCAGGGACCGGGCCGTCGGCCTGCGGCCCGTGCGCACCCAGGTGTCCAGCGCGGCGATGGAGGTGGCGTACTCGGCGTCGCTCAGCGCGCTGTGCTGGTGCTCCCGCGTGAACGACTGCACCAGGAACCGGTCCCGCCCGGCGCCCCGGAGGGTGTCCCGGTACGCCGCCTCGTGCTCGACGAACGCCGTCGGGTCGTCGATCGCGTGCATCGTCAGCACCGGCACGCCGACCCGTCCCGTCAGATCACTGTCGTACGACAGGTCGCGCACCGCCGTCGGGTCGGGGGAGAAGCGTTCGACGCCCGCGTTCAGCGCCTCGTCGTCGTGCGAACCGGAGTAGCGCACCCCCCGGTTCCCGAACGGGTTCCGGCCGCCGAGGCGCTCGTGCACGATGTCGCGGAACGTGAAGGTCGCGAACCGCAGATGGGACTCCAGCGTGCGCTCCGGGATGCCGGTGACCGCCAGGATGTCGTCGAGGTTGCGCTGCTGGAGCGCGGTGCGCTCGCCCGGCGCGGAGGCATGGCCGGTGCACTCCTGGAGGCGGGCGCGCAGCCCCGCCGACGTCATGGCCGACCCCGCCCGCAGCCCCTCCCACAGCGGGTACTGCGGCTCGCTCGGGCGCGGGTGGTTGCCGCAGTAGTACTGGTAGACGACGCGCAGGTCGACCCGGTAGTCGTAGCCGCGCGAACCGCCGCCGAGCACCCCGTTGGTGAGCAGCGCCCCGTCGTAGGCCCCGCCCCGGCGGCCGTACGTCTCCACGACCTTCGCCGCGACGTCACCGCCCCACGACTGCCCGTGCACGAACGTGCGCCGCGGCTTGCCGAACGCGCCGACGAACACCCGGCGCACGCTCTCCGTGTCGGCGGCCGCCATCCGCGTCCCGTACCCGCCCCGCCGGTACGACGAGCCGGCCCAGGCGTACCCCTCCTTCACCATCACCGACCAGCGGCCCAGGTCGTCCAGGCTGCGCGCCGGGTCGGACTCCGCGCCGAGGTCCGGGCCGCCGTGCGCGTGCACCACCAGCGAACCGTTCCAGTCCGCGGGCACCGCGAGCGCGTAGTGGGCGCCGTTCGCGTCCCGGCCGGAGTAGCAGTCGGCGCGCCCGGCGAGGGTTTCCGGACACGCGGTGCGGACCGGCCCGGCGGTCTCCCCGCGCGCATGGGAGGCGCCGGCCAGCAGCCCGGCGGCGAGGGTGCCCGCGAGCGCGGCGGCGAGCGCCGTGCGCCTGGCCGCCGCCATCGGCACCGACCTGCGGCTCACTGCCTGGGTTCTCGTCCTGTCCACGACGCTGCTCCCTCGCCCTCGTCCTCGTCGACGCCTCGTCGAGCCGTGCGCGGCGATGCTAGGGAGGGGGTGGGCGCGGCCACCACGGTCCGGCCGTTGTGTTCATAGTGTTCGTCCGCCGTCAGGGCTGTTCGTCCGCTGTCAGGGCCCCGACCGGCCCCGGCGGCCCACCTCGTACGCTCGCCCCATGTCCTCCCGTCACGTCCTGGTCCTCGGCGGCACCACCGAGGCCCGCGAACTCGCCGCCGCGCTCGCGGCACACCCCGGCGTGCGCGTCACCACCTCGCTCGCCGGACGCGTGTCCCGCCCGGGCGCGGTCGCGGGGGACGTACGTGTCGGGGGCTTCGGCGGCGCCGACGGTCTGGCCGCCTGGCTGCGCGCCGAACACGTCGGCACCCTCGTCGACGCCACCCACCCCTTCGCCGCGTCGATCACCGCGAACGCGGTGCGCGCCGCCCGCGCCACCGGTGTCCCGGCCGTGGTGCTGCGCCGTCCCGGCTGGCGCCCGGAGCGCGGCGACCGCTGGCACGAGGCCGCTTCCCTGGACGACGCCGCCGCGCTCCTGCCGGACCTCGGCCCGAGCGTGCTGCTCACCACCGGCCGCCTGGGCCTGGCCGCCTTCGCCCACCTCACCGACCTGCGCTTCGTCGTCCGCTGCGTCGAAGCGCCCGAGCCGCCCATGCCGCCGCACACCGAAGTGCTGCTGGCGCGCGGCCCGTTCACCGTGCCCGGTGAGACGGACCTGCTGCGCGACCACCGCATCGACGTGCTCGTCACCAAGGACAGCGGCGGCACGGCGACCGCGCCCAAACTCACGGCCGCCCGCCGGCTCGGCCTCCCCGTGGTGGTCGTACGCCGCCCCGCGCTCCCGGAGGGAGTGGAGGCGGTGCCGGACGTGCGGAGCGTCCTGGAACGACTCGGCCTGGACGACCGGACCGCGTGACCGTCACCACGGGCATCCCCTCCCTGACCCGACCTGACCCGACCCGACCCGACCACGGAAGAGTGCGGATCAAGGGACGGACACCGCGTGAGCGGGAGCGCCCTACAGTTCCCGCGGGTTCCTGCGCAGCAGATAGGTGTCCATGATCCACCCCTTGCGCTCCCGCGCCTCCGCCCGCAACCGCTCGATGCGGGGCGCGGCCTCGGCGATCGGGCCCGAGACCAGGATCTCGTCGGGCGTCCCCAGATAGGCGCCCCAATAGATGTCGACGTCCTCGCCGGCGTACTGCCGGAACGCCTGGTGCGCGTCCAGCATCACCACCACGTCGTCCACGCCCTGCGGGAACCCCTCGGCCAGCCGCCGCCCCGTGGTGATCTGCACCGGCCGCGCCACCCGGTTCAGGCCCGTGCGGTGCCGTGCGGCCAGCGAGGAGACACTGCTGATGCCGGGCACGACGTCGTACGCGAAGGCGACCGTCCCCGACGCCAGCACCTCCTCCAGGATCGCGAGCGTGCTGTCGTACAGCGCGGGATCGCCCCACACCAGGAACGCGCCCGTCTCCTCCGCGCCCAGCTCCTCGGCGATCAGCCGCGCGTAGATCCCGGCCCGCGCGCTGCGCCAGTCGCCGACCGCCGGCGAGTACGCGGCGCCGCCGGCCGAGCGGTCCCGCTCGGGGTCCCGCGCCTCGACGACCCGGTACGTCCCCTCCGGCACATGCGCGTCGAGCAGGTCCCGGCGCAGCCCGGTGAGGTCCGACTTCACCTCGCCCTTGTCGAGGATGAAGAACACGTCCGTGTCCCGCAGCGCCCTGACCGCCTGGAGCGTCAGCTGCTCGGGATCGCCCGCGCCGATGCCGATCACATGAATGGTTCGCACGCCCTGAGTCTGCCGCACCCCGCCGGGAGCCCCGACACCGCGTCCGCGCCGCCCGCTACGCCGCTCCCCGCAGCCTCGGCGCCCGCTCCCGCGCGTCCACGGGCCGGCCGTCCCGCTCCACGTCGTCCGCGAGCTCCCGCGCCCACGCCGCCAGGGCCGCCGGGTCCAGCCCGTAGGGCCGCTCCACCCCGGCCCGCGCCCCCCACTCCTCCACGGCACCGGCCCCGCGCCGCAGCAGCCGCGCCCCGCCGGTCACGTTCCCGCGGGCCGCGTGGGTGAGCCCCACGGCGAGCTGCGCCAGCCCCCGCCACAGGGCCCGCTCGACCTCGGGACCCGACTTCCAGGCGTCCTCGAACACCTCGTGCGCGTGGAACGGCTTTCCCGCGTCCAGCAGCTCCTGGGCCTCGACGACGGTCTCCCCGGGCGTGCGCACGACCCCCTCGGGCTGCCGGGCGACCCCGTCCGCGCCGTACGGCAGCGGGCGCCCCAGCCCGTCCCGGGGCCGTGCGTTGCGTGCGCGGCCCTCGGCGTCCCGGTCCCGCGCCGTGGCCTGTCCTCGTCCCGACGATGTGCTGCCCATGGACCCGATTGTCCCTCCCCGCCCGTCCGACACGGACGGCCGCTTCGGCGCGGGGGACGGAGTGGGGTAAAGTGCTGTCCGCCCGAACGCGCGGTGCTCCGCGCGGCAGGCACCGGGACGTGGCGCAGCTTGGTAGCGCACTTGACTGGGGGTCAAGGGGTCGCAGGTTCAAATCCTGTCGTCCCGACGGTTTCGATCAGCGGGTCCGCCGTTCGCGGCGGGCCCGCTGACCGCTTTCGGCGGTGGGCCGGGTCCGGCGGCGCGGGTGGGGCCGGGATGGTGGAATCGCCCTATGACCAACTCGCTCAGCCACCCGGCCGGTGCCCGATGACCGCCGGCATCGACACCCCCGACCGCCGCGGCCGCACCGGACTCGACCAGGCCGGCCGGGACCTCACCGGCAACCCCCGGGTCCGGGTCCGCGACGTGCAGCTGCTGTCCAGCCACTGGTACGTCGAGCGCACCACCACCTTCGACTTCCGGCACGCCGACGGCACCTGGAGGACCCAGCAGCGCGAGACCCACGACCGGGGCAACGGGGCCACCATGCTCCTGTACGACACCACGCGCGAGACCGTCCTGCTCACCCGCCAGTTCCGCTTCCCCGTCTACGTCAACGGCCACCCCGACGGCATGCTGGTCGAGACCCCGGGCGGACTGCTCGACGAGGACGACGAGCACCCGGAGATCGCCGTGCGCCGCGAGGTGGTCGAGGAGACCGGGCACACCATCGGCGCCGTCCAGCACGTCTTCGACGTCTACATGAGCCCCGGCTCGGTCACCGAACGCGTCAGCTTCTACGCCGCCGAGTACGGCCCGTCGACCCGCACCCACGAGGGCGGGGGACTGGAGGAGGAGGGTGAGGACATCGAGATCGTCGAACTGCCCTTCCGCCGGGCCCTGGAGATGATCCGCACGGGGGAGATCGCCGACGCCAAGACGATCATGCTGCTGCAGTGGGCCGCGCTGGAGGGGCCGTTCGCGAAGTGACCGGTCCCCGGGGCATCGCCGGGTACTTGACCCGGCGCGCCGAAGGCGACGTGCCGCGGAACATCGTGGGGAGCTACGCCGAGCCGCCGGCGGCTGTCGCGCCGGTCAAGGGGCTCCTGGCCTTCTACGGGCTCCTGGCCCTTCTACGACAAGGGCGTGGACATCGCGGTGGACGGCCGGCCGCCGCGGCGGCCGGCCACGCCCTTCACCGCGGGTCTCAGGACCTGACCATCAACTGGAAGTCGAACGCGTACCGCGACGCCCGGTAGATGTGCCTCCCGTACTCCACCGCCCGCCCCGTGTCGTCGTACGCCGTGCGCTGCATCGTCAGCAGGGCCGCGCCTTCGCGTTCGCCAAGGCGGACGCCCTCCTCGGCGGTGGCGCGGCGCGCGCCCACCGTCTGGTGGGCGCTGTGCAGGGTGATGCCGACCGCCCGCATCATGCGGTACAGGCCGGTCGCCTCCAGCCGGGCCGTGTCCAGGTCGAGCAGGTCCGCCGGCAGGTAGTTGCACAGGATCGCCACCGGCTGGCCGTGCGTGCTGCGCAGCCGCTCCAGGACCGTGACCTCGGCGCCCTGCGCGACACCGAGCGCGGCGGCCACGTCAGCGGGCGCCGGGACGCGTTCGTTGCGGACGACCCCCGTCGTCGGGCCCTGCCCGGCCGCCTCCAGGTCGTCGTAGAGGCTGCTCAGCTCCAGGGGGCGTTTCACCTGGCTGTGCACCACCTGCGTGCCCACCCCGCGCCGCCGGACCAGCAGCCCCTTGTCGACCAGCGACTGGATGGCCTGCCGGACGGTGGGCCGGGACAGGCCCAGCCGCACCGACAGGTCGACCTCGTTGCCCAGGAGGTCGCCCGGGGCGAGCGACCCGCGGGTGATCGCCGCCTCCAGCTGCTGTGCGAGCTGGTGGTACAGCGGCACCGGACTGCCCCGGTCCAGGGCGAAGTCCAGCGGGTCCAGCGCGGAGACGGATCCGGCACGGGCGGCGCCGCGGGTCCTCGCCATCGGACGAACCTCCCTGTCCGGGTCAGGAGTTGCTGGGGAAACCGAGGTTGATGCCGCCGTCGGACGGGTCCGGCCAGCGGGTGGTGATCACCTTTCCCTGGGTGTAGAAGGCGATGCCGTCGTTGCCGTAGACGTGCAGGTCGCCGAAGAGGGAGTCCTTCCAGCCGCCGAAGGAGTGGTAGCCGACGGGCACCGGGATCGGCACGTTCACGCCGACCATGCCCGCCTTCACCTCCAGCTGGAAGCGGCGGGCCGCGCCGCCGTCGCGGGTGAAGATGGCGGTGCCGTTGCCCCAGCGCGAGTCGTTGATCAGCTTCAGGCCCTCCTCGTACGTCTCCGCACGCACCACGCACAGCACCGGGCCGAAGATCTCGTCCCGGTACGCGTCCGCCGTCAGCGGCACCCGGTCCAGCAGCGAGACGCCGAGGAAGAAGCCGTCCTCGTGCCCCTCGACCGTGTGGCCGGTGCCGTCCACGACGACCTCCGCGCCCTGCGCGGCGGCCGACGCCACGTACGACGCCACCGTGTCGCGGTGCTCACGGGTGATCAGCGGGCCCATCTCGGAGGCCGGGTCGTCGCCCGGGCCGACGCGCAGGTTCCGCGCCCGCTCGGCGATCTTCGCGACCAGCTCGTCCCCGGTGCCGCCGACCGCGACCACGACCGAGACCGCCATGCAGCGCTCGCCCGCCGAACCGTACGCCGCGTTGATCGCCTGGTCGGCGGCGAGGTCCAGGTCGGCGTCGGGCAGCACCAGCATGTGGTTCTTGGCGCCGCCGAGCGCCTGCACGCGCTTGCCGTGCTCGACGGCCTTGAGCTGGATGTACTTCGCGATCGGCGTCGAGCCGACGAAGGACACCGCCTCCACGTCGGGGTGCTCCAGGAGCCGGTCCACGGCCACCTTGTCGCCCTGCACGACGTTCAGCACCCCCTCCGGCAGTCCCGCCTCGGCGGCCAGCCGGGCCAGCAGCAGGGACGCCGAAGGGTCCTTCTCGCTGGGCTTCAGCACGAAGGTGTTGCCGCACGCGATCGCCAGCGGGAACATCCACATCGGCACCATGGCCGGGAAGTTGAACGGCGTGATGCCGGCGACCACGCCCAGCGGCTGCCGGATCGACGCCACGTCCACCCGGGTCGACACCTGCGTCGACAGCTCGCCCTTCAGCTGCACGGAGATCCCGCAGGCCAGCTCGACGATCTCCAGTCCGCGCGCGACCTCGCCGAGCGCGTCGGAGTGCACCTTGCCGTGCTCGGCGGTGATCAGACGGGCCAGCTCGTCGCGGTGCGCGTCGAGCAGCTCGCGGTACTTGAACAGGATCGCGGTGCGCCGGGCCAGCGACGACTGCCCCCAGCTCTCGAACGCCGTCTTCGCCGAGGCGACCGCCGCGTCCACCTCCTCCACGGTCGCGAAGCCGACCTGCTTCTCCTGGGTGCCGGTGGCGGGGTCGTAGACGGGGCCGTAGCGGCCGGACGTGCTCTCGACGGGCTTGCCGTCGATCCAGTGCGTGAGGGTCTTCATGGGATGCGGGGGCCTTTCGGGGGGAGCGGGGGAGGGGCTCAGAGGTGGTGGCGGCGGGCGGTGACCTGCCGGTCGTAGCGTTCGCGGGCCTCGACGGCGGCCTCGCGTCCGGCGACCTCGGCGACGGGGACGTCCCACCACGCCTCGGCGCCCGGCGAGGTCGACCGCGTCACATCCGTCTCGACGTACACGCAGGTCGGCCGGTCCGAGTCACGGGCCGCGGCCAGCGCCTCGCGCAGCTCGCCCACGGTCTTGGCACGCAGCACCTCCATGCCGAGGCTGGCCGCGTTGGCGGCCAGGTCCACGGGCAGCGGGGCGCCGGTGAAGGTGCCGTCGGCGGCCCGGTAGCGGTAGGCGGTGCCGAACCGCTCGCCGCCGGTCTCGGCGGACAGGCCGCCGATGGAGGCGTAGCCGTGGTTCTGGATCAGGACGACGTTGACCGGCAGGCCCTCCTGCACGGCGGTCACGATCTCCGTCGGCATCATCAGATAGGTGCCGTCGCCGACCAGGGCCCACACCGGGGTGCCCGGCGCGGCCTGCTGGACGCCGATCGCGGCCGGGATCTCGTAGCCCATGCAGGAGTAGCCGTACTCCAGGTGGTACTGGCGCGGCGAGCGCGCGCGCCACAGCTTGTGCAGGTCGCCCGGCAGCGAACCGGCCGCGTTGATCACCACGTCGTCGTCGCCGACGACCGCGTCGAGCGCGCCCAGCACCTGCGTCTGCGTCGGGACGGCCGTGTCGTCGCCGGCGCGGTAGGCGGCCTCCACGACCGCGTCCCAGCGCTCCCGGCCGGCCCCGTACTCGGCCTCGTAGGCCGCGTCCACGCGGTGCCCGGCCAGCGCCTCGGTCAGGGCCGTGAGCCCGGACCGCGCGTCGCACACGAGCGTCCGCGCGGACAGCTTGTGCGCGTCGAAGCCGGTGATGTTGACGTTCAGGAACCTCACGTCCGGGTTCTGGAAGAGGGTGCCGGACGCCGTCGTGAAGTCGGTGTACCGCGTGCCGACGCCGATCACCAGGTCCGCGGTGCGGGCGATGTCGTCGCTCGCCGAGGTGCCGGTGTGGCCGATGCCGCCGAGGTCGGCCGGGTGGTCGAAGCGCAGTGCGCCCTTGCCCGCCTGCGTCGACGCCACCGGGACGCCGGTCGCCTCGACGAAGGCCCGCAGCGCCTCCTCGGCCTCGCTGTGGTGCACGCCGCCGCCCGCGACGAGCAGCGGGCGCCGCGCGGAGCGGACCGCCTCGACGGCCGCCGCCAGCTCTGCCGGGTCCGGCGCGGGACGCCGTACGGGCCAGACGCGCTCGGCGAGGAACTCCCGCGGCCAGTCGTACGCCTCCGCCTGGACGTCCTGGGGGAGGGCCAGCGTCACCGCGCCGGTCTCGGCGGGGTCGGCGAGCACCCGCATGGCGTGCAGCGCGGACGGGATCAGGGCCTCGGGGCGGGTGATCCGGTCGAAGTACCGGGAGACGGGGCGCAGTGTGTCGTTGACCGACACGTCCGCCTCGGTCGGGTGCTCCAGCTGCTGGAGCAGCGGGTCCGGGGCGTGCGAGGCGAAGTAGTCGCCGGGCAGCAGCAGGACCGGCAGGCGGTTGATGGTGGCGAGGGCCGCCCCGGTGACCAGGTTGGTGGCACCGGGGCCGATCGACGTCGTCACGGCCTGCGCGGAGAGCCGGTTGAGCTGGCGGGCGTGGCCCACGGCCGCGTGCACCATGGACTGCTCGTTGCGCCCCTGGTGGTACGGCATGGTGTCCTCGCCCGCCTCCAGCAGCGCCTGGCCCACGCCGGCCACGTTGCCGTGCCCGAAGATGCCCCAGGTGCCGGCGATCAGCCGGTGGCGTACACCGTCGCGCTCGGTGTACTGGACGGACAGGAACCGCACCAGAGCCTGGGCGACGGTCAGGCGGACGGTGGCTGAGCTCATCGGTGACCTCACTGGGACGGGGCGGTGTAGAGGGGCAGACGGGGGTCGACGGGCTGGTCCGGCCAGGTGCCGCGGATCCAGGCGTGGTCGGGGTGGTCGCAGATCAGCCAGGCGCGCTCGTCCTCGGGGCCCGCCATGACGTTCAGGTAGTACATGTGGTGGCCGGGCACCGCCATGGACGGCCCGTGCCAGCCGTCGGGGATCAGCACGACGTCGCCGTCGCGCACCTCCGCGAGGACGTCGGTGCCGCGGCCGTGGCCGGACGGCGAGACGCGCTGGTAGCCGAGGCCGGGGATGCCCTCGTGGCCGGCGAACTCGAAGTAGTAGATCTCCTCGAGCACCGACTCCTCGCCGGGCCGGTGCTCGTCGTGCTTGTGCGGCGGGAACGACGACCAGTTGCCGCCCGGGGTGATCACCTCGACCGCGATGAGCTTGTCGCACTCGAAGACCCCGGCCGCGCCGAAGTTGTTCACCTGGCGGCTGCTGCTGCCGGTGCCGCGCAGCTCCACCGGCACCGCGGAGGCCGGTCCGTAGCGGGCCGGCAGCCGCCGGGTGCAGCGCGCCCCGGTCAGCGCGAACCGCCCGCCGCCCGCGGAGGAGACGGTCGCCCGGGCGTCGCGCGGGACGTAGGCGAAGTCGGTGACGGCGCCGAACACGCTCTCGCGGCCGGTGAGCGTGAAGGTGTCGTGGCCGAAGTCGTCGGTGGCCGTCACCGAGCAGCCGCCGGCCAGCGGCAGGACGATCCACTCGCTGTCGCCGGTCTCGAAGGTGTGCGTGCCGCCGGGCGGCAGCTCCAGGACCCGCAGGCTGGAGTACCCCCAGCGGGCCTTCTCGGGCGTGACGTCCACGACGTACGGGCCGTCGGGCGTCTTTCCCGCGGGGAGGTGGTACGTCATCGCGTCCTCAAGCGTCACAGTCGTTCCTCCGCGTCGCAGTGCGTGTCACAACAGGCCGACGGCCGTGTCCACCGCCGTCTCCACAGTGCCCTCGGCCGGGTAGAGCAGCGAGCGGCCGACGACCATGCCCTGGACCGTGGGCAGCCGGAGCGCCTTGCGCCAGCGGTCGTACGCCCCCTCCTGGTCGCCGCCCACCTCGCCGCCGAGCAGGACCACGGGCAGCGTGGAGGTCTCCAGGACCTCGGCCATGTGGTCGGGGTCGTCGGTGACCGGCAGCTTCAGCCAGGTGTAGGCGGAGGTGCCGCCCAGGCCGGAGGCGATGGCGATCGAGCGGGTGACGGCCTCGGCGGACAGGTCGTTGCGCACCTTGCCGTCGACGCGCCGGGAGACGAAGGGCTCGACGAACAGCGGCAGCCGGCGCGCGGCCATGGCGTCGACGGCGCGGGCCGAGGCCTCCAGCGTGGTCAGGGAGCCGGGGTCGGCGTGGTCGATGCGGACCAGCAGCTTGCCCGCGTCGAACCGCATGCGCTCGATGTCCTCGGCGCGGTGGCCGGTGAAGCGGTCGTCCATCTCGAAGGAGGCGCCGGCCAGGCCGCCCCGGTTCATGGAGCCCATGACGACCTTGCCGTCGAGGACGCCGAGGAGCAGCAGGTCCTCCAGGATGTCGGCGGTGGCCAGGACCCCGTCGACGCCGGGCCGGGACAGCGCTATGCAGAGACGTTCCAGCAGTTCGGCCCGGTTGGCCATGGCGAGGCGCCGGTCGCCCACGCCGAGGGCGCCGCGGGCCGGATGGTCGGCGGCCACGATCATCAGGCGCCCGCTCGCGCCGATCAGCGGGCGGCGCACCCGCCGGGCGGCGGCCTCCGCGATCGCCTCGGGGTGCCGGGCTCTGACCGCGGTGAGGTCGGGGATGGAGAGACTCAACGAAAGCTCCGTTCAGGGGTGGCTCGGCGGGCGCTCACGACGCCCGGGCGAGGAGGTCCGCGACCTCGGACCCGGTGGGCATGGCGGAGGAGCAGGCGAGGCGGGAGGCGACGAGGGCCCCCGCGGCGTTGGCGTGCCGCACGGTCCGCTCCAGGTCCCAGCCGGACAGCAGGCCGTGGACCAGGGAGCCGCCGAAGGCGTCGCCCGCCCCCAGCCCGTTGGCGACCTCCACCGGCACCGGCGGCACCTCGGCGCGGGTGCCGTCCCGGTGGACCGCCAGCACGCCCTTGGGGCCCTGCTTGACGACCGCCAGCTCGACGCCGGCCGCGAGCAGCGCCTCCGCGCAGGCCTGCGGCTCGCGGACGCCGGTGGCGACCTCGCACTCGTCGAGGTTGCCGACGGCGACCGTGGCGTGCCGCAGGGCCTCGGCGTAGTACGGGCGCGCCTGGTCGGGGTCGCGCCAGAACATGGGGCGCCAGTCGAGGTCGAAGACCGTGACGCCGGCCTTGGCGCGGTGGGCGAGGGCCGCGAGCGTCGCCGTACGGCTGGGCTCCTCGCTCAGGCCGGTGCCGGTGATCCAGAAGACCCGGGCCGCGGCGATCGCGTCGAGGTCCAGCTCGTCGGTGCGGATCTCCAGGTCGGGCGCCTTGGGCTGCCGGTAGAAGTACAGCGGGAAGTCGTCGGGCGGGAAGATCTCGCAGAACGTCACGGGGGTCGGATGGGCGGTGACCGGGGTCACCCAGCGGTCGTCCACGCCGAAGTCCTTCAGCGCCTCGTGCAGGTACGTGCCGAACGGGTCGGCTCCGGTGCGCGTGATCACGGCGGTGCGGCGGCCGAGCCGGGCGGCGGCGACGGCGACGTTGGCGGCCGACCCTCCGAGGAACTTGCCGAACGTCTCCACCCGCTCCAGAGGGAGGCCGGACTGTAGGGGGTAGAGGTCGACTCCTATTCTTCCCATCGTGATCAAGTCGAAGGGCTTGGCTGTCTCGGCCATGCGTGACGCTCCTAGAGCTGGACAGGGGGTGCGGGTCCCGAGGGGCCTGCCGCCTCCCAGGTGTAGGACGCGGAGACCGATGCTGTCAATACTTTGTACTTACATTCGGACCTGAGAGTGAAATAATGTCTTAACAAAGTATTGACAGCGGGCGCATCTAGGGATTTGATCCCGTCCCAGCGCAACCGTCGTGTTCCACGACACACTGCCCGGCCCAGGGAAGGCCCGGACCGTGTAACCCGGTGATCACCCTTTCCCCCCGTCGCACACCCGTCGCACAGTGAGGTGCTGGAAAGATGGACCGCTCTTACCCCCGCTCGCGCAAGCTGGCCTCCCTCGTTGCCGTGGCCGCCGCGGCCGCGCTCACCCTCGCAGGCTGCTCCAGCAGCTCCGGCGGCAAGGAGGCCGACGAGAGCGGGGCGAACGCCTCTGCGGGCAAGGCCGACACGCCCCGGATGACGGTCGCCCTGGTGACGCACCAGTCGCCCGGCGACACCTTCTGGGACATAGTCCGCAAGGGTGCCGAGGCGGCCGCCGCCAAGGACAACATCAAGCTGATCTACTCCGCCGACCCCAACGCCGGAAGCCAGGCCAACCTGGTGCAGAACGCCATCGACCAGAAGGTCGACGGCATCGCGATCACCCTGGCCAAGCCGGACGCCCTCAAGGAGGTCGTCGGCAAGGCCAAGGCGCAGAACATCCCCGTCGTCGGCCTGAACTCCGGCGTCAGCGAGTGGCAGAAGCTCGGCCTGACGGAGTTCTTCGGGCAGGACGAGACGGTGGCCGGCGAGGCCCTCGGCAAGCGGCTGAACGAGTCCGGCGCCAAGAAGGCCGTCTGTGTCATCCAGGAGCAGGGCAACATCGGACTCACCCAGCGCTGCGACGGTGTGAAGAAGACGTTCGAGGGCTCCCTGGAGACCCTGAACGTCAACGGCACCGACATGCCGAGCGTGAAGTCCACGATCACCGCCAAACTGAAGACGGACAGCGACATCGACTACGTCGTCGCCCTCGGCGCCCCGTTCGCGCTGACGTCGGTGCAGTCGGTGTCCGAGGCCGGCAGCAAGGCGAAGGTCGCGACCTTCGACCTCAACAAGGACCTGACCAAGGCGATCGGCAAGGGCGACATCGAGTTCGCGGTCGACCAGCAGCCCTACCTCCAGGGCTACCTGGCGATCGACTCCCTGTGGCTGTACAAGAACAACGGCAACTACATGGGCGGCGGCGAGGCGCCGGTGCTGACCGGCCCGGCGTTCGTCGACAAGGCGAACGTCGAGACCATCGACAAGTTCGCCGCGAAGGGCACCCGGTGATGAGCATGACCCGACAGGCTGAGCCGGCGGTGACCACACCGCCGGCCTCCGGCCCGGGCCAGGAGACCGACGGGCGGACCGCCCGGCGCCCGCTGGCGCTGCGTCTGCTGGCCCGGCCCGAGGTGGGCGTCTTCCTCGGCGCCGTCGCGGTGCTGGTCTTCTTCCTCATCACGGCACCCGCCGTGCGCGACGGCGGCTCGATGGCGAACATCCTGTACCAGTCGTCGACCATCGGGATCATGGCACTGCCCGTGGCTCTGCTGATGATCGGCGGCGAGTTCGACCTCTCGGCGGGCGTCGCCGTGATCACCTCGGCCCTGACCGCGAGCATGGTCAGCTACCAGCTGACGATGAACGTCTGGGTCGGTGTGATCGTCGCCCTCGTCGTCTCGCTGGCGGTCGGGCTGTTCAACGGCTGGATGCTGGTCAGGACCGGGCTGCCGAGCTTCCTGGTCACCCTGGGCACCTTCCTGATCCTCCAAGGCGTCAACCTCGCGGTGACCAAGCTGGTCACCGGCAACGTCGCCACGGACGACATCAGCGACATGGACGGCTTCGACCAGGCCAAGGCGGTCTTCGCCTCGTCCTTCGAGGTCGGCGGCGTCAACGTGAAGATCACCGTCGTCTGGTGGCTGGTCTTCGCGGCCCTGGCCACCTGGGTGCTGCTGCGCACCCGGTACGGCAACTGGATCTTCGCCGTCGGCGGCAACAAGGACAGCGCGCGAGCCGTCGGTGTGCCCGTCACCTTCACCAAGATCTCCCTGTTCATGCTGGTCGGGTTCGGAGCCTGGTTCGTCGGCATGCACCAGCTGTTCTCGTTCAACACCGTGCAGTCCGGCGAGGGCGTCGGCCAGGAGCTCATCTACATCGCGGCGGCGGTCATCGGCGGCTGTCTGCTCACCGGCGGAGCCGGCTCGGCCATCGGCCCGGTCTTCGGCGCCTTCATGTTCGGCATGGTCCAGCAGGGCATCGTCTACGCCGGCTGGAACCCCGACTGGTTCAAGGCGTTCCTCGGCGTGATGCTCCTCGGCGCCGTCCTCATCAACCAGTGGGTCCAGCGCACGGCGACCAGGAGGTGACCGACATGACCACCGAAGGAACCGGCACACAGGGTGCCGTGGTGAAGGACCGGACCGCGGAGGGGGACGCCCCGCTCGTCGAACTGCGCGGCGCGGGCAAGTCCTACGGCAACATCCGTGCCCTGCACGGCGTCGACCTGAAGGTCTTCCCCAGTCAGGTCACCTGCGTCCTGGGCGACAACGGAGCCGGCAAGTCCACCCTGATCAAGATCATCTCGGGGCTGCACCAGCACACCGAGGGCGCGTTCCTCGTCGACGGCGCACCGGTGCGTTTCTCCACCCCGCGCGAGGCCCTCGACAAGGGCATCGCCACCGTCTACCAGGACCTCGCCGTCGTCCCGCTGATGCCGGTCTGGCGCAACTTCTTCCTCGGCTCCGAGATGACCAAGGGCCCCTGGCCCCTGCGCCGGCTCGACATCGAGCGGATGAAGAGGACCGCCGACGAGGAACTGCGCAACATGGGCATCGTCCTGGACGACCTGGAGCAGCCCATCGGCACCCTCTCCGGCGGCCAGCGCCAGTGCGTGGCCATCGCCCGCGCCGTCTACTTCGGCGCCCGCGTCCTCATCCTGGACGAGCCCACCGCCGCCCTCGGCGTCAAGCAGTCCGGCGTGGTCCTGAAGTACATCGCCGCCGCCCGCGACCGCGGCCTCGGCGTCATCTTCATCACCCACAACCCGCACCACGCCTACATGGTCGGCGACCACTTCAGCGTCCTGCGCCTGGGCACCATGGAGCTCAGCGCCTCCCGCGACGAGGTCAGCCTCGAAGAGCTCACCAACCACATGGCCGGCGGCACCGAACTCGCCGCCCTCAAACACGAGCTGTCGCAGGTCCGCGGCGTCGACGTGGAGGAGCTCCCGGAAGCCGACGCCCTCACCGCACCCGTGCCCTCCTCGGAAGGGAAGTCCTGACATGCCCCCTGCGCTGGACCGTATACGGGTGGGCTCGGCCCCCGACTCCTGGGGCGTCTGGTTCCCCGACGACCCGGCCCAGGTGCCCTGGGACCGCTTCCTCGACGAGGTCGCCGAGGCCGGCTACGACTGGATCGAGCTGGGACCGTACGGCTACCTGCCCACCGACCCGGCCCGGCTGACCGACGAGATCGCCCGGCGCGGCCTCAAGGTGTCGGCCGGCACGATCTTCACCGGGCTGCACCGAGGCCCCGCCGTCTGGGACTCCACCTGGGAGCACGTCAGCGAGGTCGCCTCGCTCACCCAGGCCATGGGGGCGAAGCACCTCGTCGTCATCCCGTCCTTCTGGCGCGACGACAAGACCGCCGAGATCCTGGAGCCCTCCGAGCTCACCGCCGAGCAGTGGGGGCACCTCACCCAGGGCATGGAACGGCTCGGCCGCGAGGTGCGCGAGCGGTTCGGGCTGGACATCGTCGTGCACCCGCACGCCGACACCCACATCGACACCGAGGCCCACGTCGAACGGTTCCTCGACTCGACCGACTCCGACCTCGTCAACCTCTGCCTGGACACCGGGCACTACGCCTACTGCGGCGGCGACAGCGTCAAACTGATCGAGACCTACGGCGAGCGCATCGGCTATCTGCACCTCAAGCAGGTGGATCCGGAGATCCTCGCGGACGTCGTGAAGAACGGGATCCCGTTCGGACCGGCCGTGGCACGCGGCGTCATGTGCGAGCCCCCGGCCGGCGTGCCGGAGCTCGGCCCGGTCCTGCAGGCCGCGCAGAAGCTGGACGTCGACCTGTTCGCGATCGTCGAGCAGGACATGTACCCCTGCGAGCCGGACAAGCCCCTGCCCATCGCGGTCCGCACCCGCAGGTTCCTGAGGTCCTGCGGCGCCTGACGCCCCGAGAGGACGCCGATCTCCATGGCCCACCGTCCGGACGACCTGGGCGTCGCCGTCGTCGGCACCGGGAGGATGGGCGCCGACCATGTGCGCCGCGTCCAGGAGACCGTCAGCGGGGCCCGCGTGACCGCCGTGGTGGACGTCGACCGGGGACGCGCCGAGGCCGTCGCGTCCCGGGTCGACGGCTGCGCCGTGCACACCGACCCGGCCGCCGCGATGGCCTCGCCCGACGTCGACGCGGTGATCGTCGCCTCGCCCGGCCCCGCCCACGAGGCGGCGCTCATGGCGGCGTTCGAGCACGGCCTGCCGGTGCTCTGCGAGAAGCCGCTCACCCCGGACCCGGCCGCCGCCCTGCGGGTGGTCCGGGCCGAGTGCTCCCTCGGCCGGCGCCGGGTCCAGGTCGGCTTCATGCGGCGCTACGACAGCGAGTACCGGGAACTGAAGGCCCTGCTGGACACGGGCCGGCTGGGCCGCCCGCTGCTGCTGCACAACCGGCACCGCAACGTGGCGAGCCCGCCCGGCTGGACGTCCGCGATGCTCGTCGAGGACTCCGTGGCGCACGAGATGGACGTGACCCGCTGGCTCCTCGGCCACGAGATCACGGCCGTCACCGTGCTCACCCCGACACCGTCCGGCGACGCGCCGGACGGCGTCCGCGACCCCCAGTTCGTGGTCTTCGAGACGGACGGCGGAGCCGTCGTCGACGTCGAGATCTTCGTCAACTGCGGCTTCGGCTACCAGGTCCAGGCCGAGGTCGTCTGCGAACGCGGCACCGCCCGCGTCGGCGACGGCCACGCCGTGGTCACCCAGACCGCCGGCCACTGGGGCGGCACCATCGCCCAGGACTACCTGCAACGCTTCGCCGGCGCCTACGACCGCGAGGTCCAGGCGTGGGTCGACGCCACCCGCCGGGACGAGGTCACCGGCCCGAGCGCCTGGGACGGCTACGCCGTGTCGGCGGTGTCGGCGGCGGGCGTACGGGCACTGGAGCAGGGCGGGCGGGTGCCGGTGGAACTGGCGGAGCGGCCGGCCCTGTACGCCCGCTGACCGAACAGGTAGGGGACGCCTCCGTGGAGACCGTGCCCGAGGACGCCGCCGCCCGGCCCACCTCGGCGGCCTCCTCGGCGTTGCTCGCCGACGGCTTCTCCGTCAGGACGTGTTGGCAGGCCGCGAGCACGGCCAGGTTCCACGGGCCGTGCAGGCCGTCGACGAGCGGGTCGTAGACGACCTCGACGGCCGGGTCGGCCGGCAGGTCCGGGTAGGAGGCGGCCATCCGTTCGACGCCGTGGGCGGCGGCGAACGCCTCGGCGCGGGACCGGTCGCGCGCGGCCACCGCCACGAGGCGGTGGCCGGTCGCGCGGGCCGGACCCACGAGGCGGTGGCCGCGCGCACGGGCGGGACCCACGAGGGCGCGCTCGGTGATGCGGACCGGACCCAGGACGCCGACGCGCACCGGTTCGGGTCCGCGCCCGGTCACCCCTGCCGCACCTCGTCGATCGTCACCGGGCGGTGCTCGCGCAGCGACAGCGTGCACGCGTCCGCGATCCAGCCCGCCTCCAGGGCGTCCTCGACCGTGCAGGGGGAGGGCCGGGAGCCGGCCACGACCTCGGTGAACGCGGTGAGTTCGGCGCGGTAGGCGTCGGTGAAACGGTCCATGAAGAAGTCGTGCGGGGTGCCCGCGGGGAACGTCACGCCGGGCTCCACCGAGCGCAGCGGCAGCTTGTCCTCCAGGCCGACCGCGATGGAGTCCGCGAAGCCGTGGATCTCCATACGGACGTCGTAGCCGCGCGCGTTGTGACGCGAGTTGGAGACCACCGCGATGGTGCCGTCGTCCAGGGTGAGGATCGCGCCGGTGGTGTCGGCGTCGTTCGCGTCCGCGATGTACTCGGCGCCCTTGTTGCCACCGACCGCGTACACCTCCGCGACCTCGCGTCCGGTCACCCAGCGGATGATGTCGAAGTCGTGCACGGAGCAGTCGCGGAAGATGCCGCCGGAGGCGGCGATGTACGCGGCCGGCGGTGGCGCCGGGTCCAGCGTCGTCGACCGTACGGTGTGCAGCTCGCCCAGCTCACCGGAGCGCACGGCGGCCCGGGCGGCGACGAAGCCGGCGTCGAAGCGCCGGTTGTAGCCGATCTGGATGGGCACGTCCTTGTCCTGGACGGCCTTGAGGACCTGGACGCCCTCACTCATGGTGCGGGCGACGGGCTTCTCGCAGAAGACGGGTACGCCCGCCTCGACGCCGGCCAGGATCAGCGCGGGGTGGGCGTCGGTCGCGGCGGCGACGACGATGCCGTCCACGCCCGCCGACAGCAGGGCCTGCGGCGAGTCCACGACCTCGGCGCCGAACCGTTCCGCGGCGGCCTTGGCGGCGTCCGCGAACGGGTCGGTGACGACGAGGGAGTCCACCACGTCGAGCCCCGCGAGGGTCTCGGCGTGGAAGGCGCCGATACGGCCGAGGCCGAGGATTCCGATACGCATGCTTCAACTTCCTTGTCGAGCAGGGTGAGTGAGGAGGAGGAGGCGCGCCGCTAGTCGAGGCCGCCGAGGACGTTCTGGTCCCAGTCGATCACCGATCCGGTGACCACACCGGACCGCTCCGACAGCAGGAGCACCACGAAGTCGGCGATCTCGTCGGGCTGTCCGAGCTTGCCCATCGGCAGCTTCGCGGCGGCCCGCTCCCGCCAGTCGTCCGACGCGGCGTGGAACGTCCGCTGGGTGACGTCCTCACCCTCGGTCGCCGTCCAGCCGATGTTCAGGCCGTTGATCCGGACCCGGTCCCAGCGGTGCGCGTGCGCGGCGTTGCGGGTGAGGCCCACGAGACCGGCCTTGGCGGCGACGTACGGCGCCAGGAACGGCTGCCCGCCGTGCGCGGAGGACGTGATGATGTTGACGACGGTGCCGGGCGCCCCGCGCGCCACCATGTCGGCCACGGCGGCCTGCATGGCGAAGAACGGCGCCTTCAGGTTGATCGCGATGTGCTGGTCGAACAGTTCGGGCGTGGTGTCCAGGAGCGTGCCCCGGGACGTCAGCCCCGCCGAGTTGACCAGGCAGTCGATCCGGCCGTACGCGGCCACGACCTCGGCGACCGAGGACCTGGCCCGCTCGGCGTCCGCGAGGTCGGCGCGGATGAACAGCGCCTTGCCCCCGGCGGCCGTCAGTTCGGCCACCAGGGCCTCACCGGGGTCCGCGCGGCGCCCGGTGACGGCCACGACCGCCCCCTCGCGCACGGCGGCCCGGGCGACGGCGGCACCGACGCCCTGACTGCCGCCGTTGACGAGGACGACCTTGTCGTCGAGAAGTCCCATGGGTGTTCCGGGTCCTTTCAGTCAGCTCTTGCGCCGCTCGGCGCCGGCCCGCAGCTCCGCGCGCAGCGCCTCGGGTGTCCGGCCCGCGGCGAGCGCCCGCCGCACGACGTCCGCCTGGGACGGCGGGGCCAGCCCGTCGACCGGCGGGTCGTTGTCCAGGTTCGTGGGGAACGGGTAGCCCTCGGCGCTCGCGGCGATCACGTTCTCCGCCCAGGTCGCGCCGGCGCCCTCGGCGACCCGGTCCAGCAGCACGGGGTAGACGGCGTTGGCCACGGCCTCGCGGTCCACCGTCTCCATGGCCCGCCCGAACGCGGACGACACCTGCAGGAGGTTGGCGGTGCGCCGGATGTCCGCCGAGCGGTTGGTGCCGGCGGCGTGGAACAGCGCCGGGTTGAAGAAGACCGCGTCGCCCTTGGCGAGCGGGAGCTGCACGTGGTGCGCCTCGAAGTACTCCTGGAACGCGGGCAGCCGCCAGGCCAGGTAGCCCGGCTCGTAGCGCTGCGAGTGGGGCAGGTACATCGTCGGTCCGGACTCCACCGGCATGTCGCAGTGCGCGACGGCGCCCTGGAGGGTGAGCGCGGGGGACAGCGTGTGCACGTGCGCCGGGTAGGCGGCCGCGGCCTCGGCGGACAGGAAGCCCAGGTGGTAGTCGCGGTGCGCGGTCTGCGCGGCGCCGCCCGGGTTGACCACGTTCACCTGCGAGGTGACCTGGTAGCCGGGACCCAGCCAGGCCGTCGACACCAGGGCGAGCATGTCGTTGGCGTAGTAGTCGGCGAACGCGGCGGGATCGTACAGGGCTGCCTTCTCCAGGGCGTTCCAGACCCGGTCGTTGGCGCCGGGCGGGGCGAAGTGGTCGCCGGCGGCGGTGCCCGCGGCGCGCTGCTCGGCGATCAGCGCGTCGAACACCGCGGTGAGCCGGTCGACGACCGCCGGGGCGGGGAAGGCGCCCTCCAGGACCACGATGCCGGGCCCGTCCGCGAGGGCGCGCACCAGCTCGGCCCGCACGTCCCGCGGGTCGCCGGCCGCGCGCAGGCGGTCGCTGTCGTACACGAGGACGCCCTGCTCCACGGCACGGGCGTACGGGTAGTCGGCGCGATCCGTGGTCCGTTCGACCAGCTCACGGAAGTCCGCGAGGTCGCAGTCGCGCTCGGACAGCCAGGCCGGGCGGTGCGCGGAGGTGAGAGACATCGTCGTCCTCTCGATGACAGGGGCGGCTCAGTGATGTCATTCTTGTCCTGACAATACCCTCGAACAACCAGCAGGAAGCCATCAAAAACCCCTCAGGAGCCGTCGCATGGGCCATCCCTTCCCGATCCGTGAGATCGCACGTCAGGCGGGTCTGAGCGAGGCCACGGTCGACCGGGTCCTGAACGGCCGCAAAGGCGTGCGCGAGAGCACCGCGCGCGAGGTCCGCCGGGCCATCGCCGACCTGGACCGCCAGCGCACCCAGGTCCGCCTCCAGGGCCGTACCTTCATGGTCGACATGGTCGTGCAGGCCCCGCAGCGGTTCACGACGGCCGTCCGCGCGGCCCTGGAGGCCGAACTGCCGTCCCTGCACCCCGCCGTGGTGCGCTCCCGCTTCCACTTCCGCGAGACGGGTCCGGTCGCGGAACTGACCGGCACGCTCGACCGCATCGCCCGGCGCGGCTCGCAGGGCGTGATCCTCAAGGCCCCGGACGTCCCCGAGGTCACCGCCGCCGTCGCCCGGCTCGTGGACGCCGGCATCCCGGTCGTCACCCTGGTGACGGACCTTCCCGCCACGGCCCGTCTCGCCTACGTGGGCATCGACAACCGGGCCGCGGGCGCCACCGCCGCCTATCTCATGGGCCAGTGGCTGGGGGACCGGCCCGGCAATGTGCTGACCAGCCTCAGCAGCGGGTTCTTCCGCAACGAGGAGGAGCGCGAGATGGGCTTCCGCAGCGCCATGCGGAGCCTGCACCCAGAGCGCACCCTCGTGGAGATCGCCGAGGGGCACGGACTGGACGCCACCCAGTACGACCTGGTGCGGGCCGCGCTGGAACGCGACCCGGACATCCGCGCCGTCTACTCCATCGGTGGCGGCAACATCGCCACCCTGCGCGCCTTCGAGGACCTTGGACGCGAGTGCGCGGTGTTCGTCGCCCACGACCTCGACGGGGACAACACCCGGCTGCTGCGCGAGCACCGGTTGTCCGTCGTGCTCCACCACGACCTGCGGCACGATCTGCGCGAGGTGTGCCACGTCGTGATGCGGGCGCACGGCGCGCTGCCGCCGGCCGGCCCGACGGTGCCGTCGGCGATCCAGGTGGTGACGCCGTACAACATGCCGGCGCCCGTCGGGTGACGGACGGGGGACCGGGCCGGGCGTGCAGTACGGCGGGGAGCCCGAGGCGGTCGCCGTGTTCGCGGCGACGGTCGCCGCCCTCGGCGCCGCCGGCCTCGCGGTGGTCCCCGTCCTGGCCCGGCGCCCCTGGCCGCGTGACACGGCGGGACCGCCGGAGGGCTTCCGGCTGTTCAACCTCGACCTCACGGTGACGGTGGTGGTGTTCGTCGCCGGCGTGCCCCTCGCCCAGGCGGCCGTGTGGCTCTGGCTGGTGACGGCGCCCGTCGAGGTTGCCGTCGGGAGGCGCTCCCTGAGGGCGCGCCGAGGCGCGCCCTCAGTCCTCCGCCGCCACGTCCACCCAGGTGCCGCTGCCCGCCGAGCGCACCATCGCGTCCAGTACGGCCGCGCTGTGCACCGCGTCGTCCAGGGTGGCCCCGTACGACGTGCCCTCGGCGATCGAGCGCAGGAACCGGTACGCCTCGACGACCTTGAGGTCGTCGTAGCCCATCGCGTTCGCCGCACCCGGCTGGAACGCGCCGAACTCGCCGTCACCGGGGCCGACGTGGACGGTGGCGACCGGCTGGTCCTGGTAGGCGGTGCCGCGGCTGACCCTCAGCTCGCCCATCCGCCGGAAGTCCCAGAACACCGCGCCCCGTGTGCCGTGCACCTCGAAGCCGTAGTTGTTCTGCTCGCCGACCGAGACCCGGCAGGCCTCCAGCACGCCGCGCGCCCCGGAGGCGAACCGCAGCAGGCAGTTGACGTAGTCCTCGTTCTCGACCGGGCCGAGCTCGCCGGTCGCGAGGGTGTGCCCGGCGGTGGCGCCGGTCGGCCGGGCCCGCTGGGGGACGAAGACCGCGGTGTCGGCGGTCAGGGAGGCGATGTCACCGAGCAGGAAGCGGGCGAGGTCCACGCCGTGCGAGGCGAGGTCGCCCAGCACGCCGCTGCCGCCGCGCTCACGCTCGTAACGCCAGGTCAGCGCCCCCTGCGGATGGGCCGCGTAGTCGCTGAACAGGCGGATGCGCACATGGGTCACGGTGCCGATGTCACCGGACGCGATGAGGTCGCGGGCGGTCTCGACGGCGGGCGCGTTGCGGTAGTTGAAGCCGACCGCTGAGCGCACCCCGGCCCGTGCGGCCGCGTCGGCCACGGCCCGGGCGTCCCCGGCGGTCAGCCCGACCGGCTTCTCGATCCACAGGTGCTTGCCGGCCTCGGCCATTGCCACGCCGATCTCCCGGTGCAGGAAGTTCGGCGCGGTGACGCTGACCGCCCGGACGCGCGGGTCTGCGGCCACCTCGCGCCAGTCCCGGGTCGCCGAGGCGAACCCGAAGCGCGCGGCGGCCTCCTCGGCCCGGCCGGGCACCTCCTCGGCGACGGTCACCAGCTCCGGGCGCAGGGGCAGGTCCGGGTAGTGGTGCGCGAGGCGGGCGTACGCCTGTGTGTGCACGCGCCCCATCCAGCCGAATCCGACGACGGCGACGCCGAGCGTGTCCACCATTGCAGCCCCTCATTGGACCGGTCCATTCTCTGTCGGGGCCACCTTCGGTCGCCGCCGTGACCGGTGTCAACCCCTCTTCCCGCGCGGCGTCCGCCTTTGACAAGCACCCTGAACGCGTGGAACGGTCCATCTCCATGAGACCCCCGACCATCCGCGACGTGGCCGACCGCGCCGGCGTCTCGAAGTCGCTGGTCTCGCTGGTGCTGCGGGGCTCCGAGCAGGTGCGCCCGGAGAAGCGCGAGGCCGTCCTGCGCGCTGTGCGCGAGCTCGGCTACCGGCCCAACGCCGCCGCGCGCAGCCTCAGCGAACAGCGCACGCGCACGGTCGGTGTCCTGCTGAACGACCTGCGCAACCCCTGGTTCGTCGAACTCCTCGACGGCCTGAACTCCCTGCTCCACGACAACGGCCTGCACATGCTGCTGGCCGACGCCCGCCTCAACCGGCGTACCGGCCAGGACCCCGCGGGCCCGCTGCTGGACCTGCGCGTGGACGGGCTGGTCGTGGTCGGCACCCTGCCCGATCCGGCGGCGCTCGCCGAGGCGGCCGAGCGGCTGCCGGTGGTGGTCGCCGGGGCGCGCGAACCGGCGCCCGCGGGGGTGGACGTGGTGGCCAACGACGACGAGCGCGGCGCCCGACTGGTCACCGAGCACCTCATCGGCCTCGGCCACCGGCGCATCGCGCACATCGCGGGCTACGGGGCGGTCGGCGAGCTGCGCAGGCGCAGCTTCGAGGCGGTGATGCGCGAGCACGGCCTGGCGGACGGGGCGGTCGTCGAGGGCAGCGACATGACCGAGGAGGGCGGCTACCGGGCGACGGTCCGGCTGCTGAGCCGTGCGCAGCGGCCGACGGCCGTCTTCGCGGTCAACGACATCTGCGCCATCGGCGCGCTGTCCGCGGCCGAGGAGTCGGGGCTGCGGGTGCCGCACGACCTGTCGGTGGTCGGCTACGACAACACCAGCATCGCCCGGCTCCGCCACGTCTGGCTGACCACCGTCGACAACGCGGGCTACGAGGTCGGCCGGCGCGCCGCCCGGTGCCTGCTGGACCGGTTCGCCGGCACCGGGGGAGCGGGCGGGGTCCGGCTCGCCGCGCCCGCGCTGGAGATCAGGGGCACCACGGGCCCCCCGCTCACAGAGTGATCGCGTACGCCTTGCGCAGCGTCTCGTGCACGGTCCACGTCGTACGGTCGCCCTCGCGCAGCACGGCCATGTCACCGGGCCCGACCCGGAGCGTCGGGCCGCCCTCGACCTCGATGGTGGCCGATCCCCGGACCACGACGAAGAGTTCGTCGGCCTCGGTGTCGGTGACCACGCCCGGCGTGATCTGCCAGATGCCCCGCACCTGACGTCCGTCGGCGGACTCCCACACCACCTTCCCGGTCACCTCGGGCGTACCGGAGACGATCTGCTCCGGGGCCAGGGGCTCGGGTTCGAGCTCGGCGTCGGGGATGTGGAGAGCGAAGCTGTGCGTCATGCGGCCGACCCTAGCCGGGGGCGGTGACCGTCCGGTCCGTACACAGTGTGGGGTGGCGAAGGTGCCGGACGGACACTCCGTCGTGCCCGAGGCGCCGAGGGGGCGAGACCGGGCGAACGGCGTCAGGGCGCCTGGACCACGTCGACGCACCCGAGCGACCCCGGCCTGCCCGTCATATGAACCGTCCTGTCATATGTGCGGATGGTCCGAAGTGGGTTGTACGACGGTCTCGCGTATTGTTGCGTCATATGCCCGCTGTGACGCGTGGCTGCTTTCGGGAGACCGGGGGCCGGTGAGGTACGGGTGAAGGGGGAGCGGGACGTGGTGGCACTTCTCGCGCTGGTGGCGGTCGTCGCCTTCATGGCGACGGCGGGTCTGCCGTGGTGGGTGGTCGCGCTGGTGACCATGTTGATGGCGGGGTTCGTCGGGGGCATGTCCTGGAGTCCCGGCCGGGGGCGGCACGGCAGCGTCCCCCGGGGTCCGGCGGGCCGACCCGCGCACCCCATGGCCGACCGGGATGCGGCCGCGCCCTCGGACGAGGCGTCCGTCGGCGCCGCGCCGCCCATGCGGTAGGGTTGACCTGCGTGATCACACGGTTGCCCGTGTGGTGGACACCGGGACGTGGCGCAGCTTGGTAGCGCACTTGACTGGGGGTCAAGGGGTCGCAGGTTCAAATCCTGTCGTCCCGACGGTGTGCGGGGCCTTCGCGGGCGGCAGTCCGCGGGGGCCCTTTCGCATGGCGGGCGCCGCGGGGCCGGCCCTCCTCGTGGTGTCACCCCCTAGTTCACCCGCAGCTCCGCCCATCGGCACGTGCCGCCGGACTGCACCCGCACCCCGCAGCGCTCGGCCAGCGTGCTGACGATCTCCAGACCCCGGCCGTGCTCGTCCGGGTCGACGGCGGACGGCGGGGCGGCGGGACCGGTGTCGGTCACCTCGACGCGGACCGCCACGCACGCCTCCCCCCGGTCGCGGGAGACCCGCAGGGTCGCGGGCGGCAGGGCGTGCACGATCGCGTTCGTGACCAGCTCGGAGACCACCAGCAGGACGTCCGCGGCGGCGTCCGCCGTCAGGTTCCAGTCCGCCAGCACGCCGCGTACCCTGCGGCGTACGCCGCCCGCGGTCTCCGGCGCGTGCGGCAGGCTGAAGACGTGCTCGACTTCCCCCTGGGGCGCGGCACACGGCAGCGCAGTGATCATCGGTCCTCCTCCTCGGGGAAAGCCCTCCGGTAAAAGCTGGGTCGATAAAAACGGTAGAAAGGTAAGCAGACCCGGTCAACGAACCCGAGTCGGCATTACCGAACGACAGTCCCCAAAGGGGTAAATCGGACTAGGCTCATGCCATGGCCGGCCCCGTCCAGTCCATCGAGCGGGCCGCGGCGATCCTCCGGCTGCTCGCCGGCGGCTCCCGGCGGCTGGGACTCGGCGAGGTCGCCTCCTCCCTGGGCCTCGCCAAGGGCACCGCCCACGGCATCCTGCGCACCCTGCAGCACGTCGACTTCGTCGAACAGGACCCGGCGACCGGCAAGTACCAGCTCGGGGCGGCGCTGCTGCACCTCGGCACCAGCTACCTCGACGTCAACGAACTGCGGTCCCGCTCGATCAACTGGGCCGACGCCCTCGCCGCCCGCAGCGGTGAGGCCGTCCGGCTCGGCACCCCCCTGGAGGGCAGGGTGCTCGTCATCCACCATGTCTTCCGGCCCGACGACACCCTCCAGACCCTGGACGTCGGCGCGCTGCTGCCGCTGCACGCGTCCTCGCTCGGCAAGGTCCTGCTGGCCTTCGGCGCCGCCCCCGTCGAGCAGCTGCTGGAGACCGCCCTGGAGGCGTACACCCGGCACACCCTGGTCCACTTCGCCGACCTCCACCGCGCGCTCGCCGAGATACGGGACCTGGGATGGGGCGCCGAGGTGCAGGAGATGAGCATGGGCGAGGCCGGGATCGCCGCGCCGATCCGAGGGCAGGGAGGGCTCGTCGTGGGGGCGATCGGCGTGTCCGGCGCCGTCGAGCGGATCTGCGACACCAAAGGCCGGCCCCAGCCGGCGCTGATCACCGTGCTGCGCGAGGCGGCTCGCGCGATCTCCAGGGACCTCGGCGCGGCCCGCTGGTAGGCCGGGGCACCCCACGACACACCGGAAGGAGGGCCGATCATGGTGGAGCGGTATGTGATGTCCATCGACCAGGGCACCACCTCCACCCGGTGCATCCTGTTCGACCACGGAGGACGGCTGGTCTCCGTCGCCCAGCGCGAGCACCAGCAGTACTTCCCGCAGCCCGGCTGGGTCGAGCACGACGCCGTCGAGATCTGGCGCAACCTCCAGCGCGTCGTCCCCGAAGCCCTGGCCAACGCCCAGGTGGCACCGGACCAGATCTCCGCCATCGGCATCGCCAACCAGCGCGAGACGACGGTCCTGTGGGATCCGCGCACCGGCGTCCCGCTGGGCCGGGCGATCGTCTGGCAGGACACCCGCACCGCCCCGTTCGTCGAGGAACTGCGCCGGGACCCGGGCGACGACTTCTTCCTCGACCACTGCCTCCTGCCCCCGTCGACCTACTTCTCCGCGCCCCGCATCCGCTGGCTGTTCGACCATGTCGACGGACTCGAGCGGCGCGCCCGGGACGGCGAGGTGCTGTTCGGCACCATCGAGAGCTGGCTGATCTGGAACCTCACCGGCGGCACGGACGGCGGACTGCACATCACCGACGCCACCAACGCCGGCCGCACCATGCTCATGGACATCCGGACGCTCACCTGGGACCGGGCGCTCATGGACTTCTTCGGGGTGCCGCGCACCATGCTCCCCGAGATCCGCTCCTCCGCCGAGCGCTACGGCGAGGCTCGCGCCGTGCTGCCCGGCGTCCCCATCACGGCCGCCCTCGGCGACCAGCAGGCTGCCCTGTTCGGCCAGACCTGCTTCTCACCGGGCGAGGCGAAGTGCACCTACGGGACCGGCAGCTTCCTGGTCATGAACACCGGCACCGACCTCGTGCGCTCCGAGCACGGGCTGCTCACCACGGTCGCCTACAAGATCGACGATCAGCCCACCGTCTACGCGCTGGAGGGACCGATCGCCGTCACCGGCTCCCTGGTGCAGTGGTTCCGCGACCGGCTGGGCCTGATCCACAGCGCCCCCGAGATCGAGACGCTGGCCCGCACCGTCGAGGACAACGGCGGCTGCTACATCGTGCCCGCGTTCTCCGGCCTGTTCGCCCCGCACTGGCGCAGCGACGCCCGGGGCGTCATCGTCGGCCTCACCTCCTACATCACCAAGGGGCATCTCGCCCGGGCCGTCCTGGAGGCCACCGGCTGGCAGACCCGCGAGGTCGTGGACGCGGTGAACGCCGACTCCGAACTCGCCCTGAAACAGCTCAAGGTCGACGGCGGCATGACCTCGGACAACCTGCTCATGCAGATCCTCGCCGACGTCCTCGACGTCCCCGTCGTACGGCCCCTGGTCGCCGAGACGGTGTCGCTGGGCGCCGCCTACGCGGCCGGGCTCGCCGCCGGGTACTGGCCGGACCTGGCGGTCCTGCGCCGCAACTGGCACCGGGCCGCGCAGTGGCTGCCCGACATGGACGCCGAGCGCCGGGAGTGGGAGTACGAGTCCTGGCAGCATGCCGTCGAGCGGTCGCTCGGCTGGGTCCGTGCTCCCCGGCGCCCGTGAGCCCGCGGGGCGCGGGCCCCGCGTCAGCCGCTGACCAGCAGGCCCCGGCCGCGCAGCACCCGGCGCTCCAGCGGGCTGAAGATCAGCAGGTCGATGGCGACACCGACGAGCAGGATGAGGAGGATCGCCAGGAACACCTGGGACATGCTGCTGTTGTTGCGGCCGTTCTCCAGGAGCTGGCCGAGGCCCACGCCCAGGTCGGGGGAGGAGGCGATGATCTCCGCGGCCATCAGGGACCGCCAGGAGAACGCCCAGCCCTGCTTCAGACCCGCCAGATAGCCGGGCAGCGCGGCCGGCATCACCACGTGCCTCGCCTCGCGCAGCCCGGTGGCGCCCAGGGTGCGGCCGGCCCGCAGGAACAGCGGCGGGATCTGGTCGATGCCCGCGACGAGCCCGTTGGCGATCGAGGGCACCGCGCCCAGCAGGATCACGGCGTACATCATCGAGTTGTCCAGGCCCAGCCACAGCACGGCGGGCGGCACCCAGGCCACGGACGGCAGCGACTGCAGTCCGGACAGGACCGGGCCGATGGCGGCCCGGACGAACCGCACCCGGGCGACCAGCAGTCCGAGCGGGGTGCCGATCGCGAGTGCCAGCAGGAATCCGAGCAGGCCGCGCGAGACCGACGTCCAGATGTAGTCGAGCAGGGTGCCCTGGAGCCAGGCGTCGCGCACCTCGCCCCACACCTCGGACGGCGAGGGCAGCTTGTAGGCGGGGACGACCTCCGCCCAGACGAGCACCTGCCACACCGCCAGCACCAGCGCCACCGCCGTGACCGGCGGCAGCACCTTGCGGATCAGGGTCTCGCGCAGCGACGTCCGGCGGACCCGCACCGAGTCCAGGGCGTCGAGCCCGGCCTCCAGTCCGGCCAGGTCCTCGGTGTCGTTCTTGCCGGTGTCGACCTTGGTGTCGACGCCGTTGTCAGTGCCGGCCATGGCGGCGGATCTCCCCACGCAGTTCTTCGGTGATCTCGGCGGACAGTTCGGCGACCGCGGTGTCCTCGATGCGGCGGGGCTGCGGGATGTCGACCGTCCACTCCCGGGCGACGCGGCCGGGGCGGGAGGACAGCAGTACGACGCGCTGGGCGAGCCGGACGGCCTCGCGGACGTTGTGCGTCACGAACAGCACGGACACGCCGGTCTCCCGCCAGATGCGGGTGAGTTCGTCGTGCAGGACGTCCCGGGTGATTGCGTCCAGCGCGGCGAACGGCTCGTCCATCAGGAGCAGGCGGCTGTCCTGGGCGAGGGCCCGTGCCAGGGCGACGCGCTGGCGCATGCCGCCGGACAGCTCGTGCACGCGCTTGCCGTACGCGCCCTTCAGGCGGACCAGCTCCAGCAGTTCCTCGGCGCGTTCGCGCCGCTGGGCCTTGGCCACGCCGCGGAGTTTGAGGGCGAGTTCGATGTTCTTGCCCGCGGTGAGCCAGGGGAACAGGGCGTGTTCCTGGAACATCAGGGCGGGGCGGCCGTCGGTGGTGAGGGTGCCCGCGCTGGGCCGGTCGAGGCCGGCGACCAGGTTGAGCAGGGTGGACTTGCCGCAGCCGGAGGCCCCCAGGAGGGTGACGAACTCGCCGGGGGCGACGTCGAGGGTGATGTCGTCGAGGACGAGCTGCTGCCCGCCCGGGCCGGCGAAGGACTTCGAGACGTGCTCGATCCGGGCGGCCCGGGGCGCCGGCGCGGCGTCCTCGGCGACCTTCTCGGTCGTGGCCGTCGTGGTGGCCATGGTCGTCACCTCCTGGGGACTGAACGGATGCGGTGGTGCGGCTACTTGACGCCGAGACCGGCGTCGTCGACCGAGTCCTTGCCCTCGGCCTTCAGGACCTTGTTCAGCGGACGAAGGTCGTAGATGCCCTTCAGGTCGGTCTCCTCCAGGAGGCCGGACGCCACCGAGTGCTCGGCCTGGGTGTCGAGGGTCGCCGCCAGCGGGTCGTCGAGGAAGGTGACCGACTTCCACGCCGGGTCGAGCACGTTCGCGGGCAGTGCCTTGCCGGAGAGCTTCTCCAGCGCCTTGTTCGCGGACGCCTTGGCCTGGTCCGGGTTGGCGTTGATCCACTCGTTGGTCTTCACCGAACCGCGCAGCACGGCCTCGACGACGTCCGGGTGGTCCTTCAGGAAGCTCTGCGACACGATGATGTTCGTGATCACGAACTTCTTGTCGGGCCACAGGTCGGACTCGTCCAGGAGCACCTTGGCGCCGTCGGCGACCAGCTTGGAGGCGGTCGGCTCGGGCACCCAGGCGCCGTCGATCGAGCCGGACTTGTAGGCGTCCGGGGTGATCTTGTTGTCGGTGCGGACGACGGACACGTCGCCCTTGCCGCTCTCGGCGTCGACCTTCCAGCCCTGCTCGGAGATCCAGTTGAGCAGGGCCACGTCCTGGGTGTTGCCGAGCTGCGGGGTGGCGATCTTCTTGCCCTTGACGTCCTTGAGGGACTTGATCTTCTTCGGGTTCACGACGAGCTTGACGCCGCCGGAGGCCGAGCCCGAGATGATCCGCAGGTTCTTGCCCTGCGCCTTGGTGTAACCGTTGATGGAGGGGGACGGGCCGATCCAGCCGATGTCGATCGAGCCCGAGTTGAGCGCCTCGATCTCGGACGGGCCGGCGTTGAAGGTCGACGGCTGGATCTTCGTGCCGCCGAGCTCCTTCTGGAGCAGGCCCTCCTGGACACCCACCAGGGCGGTGGCGTGCGTCAGGTTCGGGAAGTAGCCGATCTTCACCGTGTCGGCGGAGAGCTTCTTGGCGTCCGCCGCGACCTCGGGCTGCTTGCCGTCGTCGTCGGAGGAGTCGGCGCCGTAGCCGCAGGCGGTCAGCAGCAGGGGAAGCGCCGCAATGACGGCGAAGGTGCGCAGGGTGGTGAGCGGGCGAGCGGCAGACACGGAGGTGTCCTCTCAGGGATGAGTGAGCAGGAAAGGGCGGCGGCGCGCACATCGCGCGCCGCGGCGGAGCGCCGGCGCGCACATCGCGCGCCGCGGCGGAGCGCCGGCACGGACGGTGCCGGCGGGGGTGACCCAGGATGGTGAGGACAGGTCCCGCGCGGGCGTCAGCGGTCCCGACAGATGGCGCTGGACGTGCGGGCGAAGTCGATGTGCCGCCGCGAGGTCAGCAGCGGACGGCACAGGTCTGCGTGGTCACGCGTGCTCATGGCCCCCACCCCGCAGATCCATAGTTTTCCTACCTGGTTGATGGGGATCGTGGCAGAAGGCGGGCGCTACCCCAAGAGGCTTTTCATATGATGGACACTTCCTTCTCGCCATCCGAGATGTCGCAGCTCGCGGGGGAGGCGCGCAGGGCGCGCAGAAGAGCGCGTGCGACAGCGTCGTTCTGCCGGAAACCGGGCGCGTCCGTGCGGGGACGGGCGAACGCGGCGACGGCACGGCTGTTGGTCGGGGCGCCCAGCGCGATCCGGCGCGGGTGCGGGCCGCCCAGGGACGGGTCGAGGACGTGGCCGTCCGTGGGAACGACGGCCAGCAGGCCCGAGCGGTGCCGGTGCCCGGCGTCGGAGACGACCTCCTCGGCCAGCGCACCCGCCCGGTACAGCCCTTGCAGCAGCCGGTCCTCGGTCCGCTCCAGGCTGGGGCCCGGCAGATACGCCTCGATCAGGGCGTCCGCGCGGACGACGTGACCGGGCACCGTGGGGCTGGACGCGGTGAAGGTGCCGGTCTCCTCGTCGGTGCCGATCGAGACGCCGGCGCCCAGGAAGCGGACGACACCGGCGCGCGAGAGGGCCAGCAGCTGCCGCAGCCGGAAGCCGGGCGGCCCGGAGGCCAGGAAGCTGAAGAACCCGTGCCACCAGCCGTCCAGCTCCGTGGCGAGGGACCGCGCGGTCAGCCGTCCGGCGGCGACCAGGCGCGGCAGCTGCCCGTACACCGAGAGCAGGGCGTGGAACGCCCCGAGGTCGGCGCTGTACGCCGGGTCCTCGCGGCGGGCGACGTCGGCGGCCACGTGGTCGCGCAGATGTTCCTGGAAGGCCTCCGCCGTAGTGAACGCGAGACCGTCCAGGGGGTGGTCGAGCGCCTCGAAGTCCAGCCGGTCCGCCGGCTCGGGCACGGCCCGGGCCACGAGGGCGCTCATGGCGTCGTCGTACCAGCCCAGCCGGTCGTAGGCGGCGGCGAACTCCGCCCAGGGCAGCGCCGTGCGCTCGGGGTGGGCGTGGAACAGCTCGTGGTAGTGGCCGAACCCGATCTCCTTGGCCATCAGCGGCCACACGTCGCGCCGCAGCTCCAGGGGGCGGCCCTCGGCGAGCAGCGCGTCGACGGCCGCGGGCCCGAAGTGGCGGGGCAGGGGCGGTCGCGGTCCCTGGAGCCGGTAGCGCGTCTTCGAGTGGTACGGCACCCCGCGCCGTGAGCCGACGTGCAGCACCGGCTCGCGACCGGACGGCACATAGGTGAGTGTGCCGTCGGCCTCGGTGCGGAAAGCGCCCCCGCGGCCCTCGGTGAGCAGCGACACCAGGTCCACGAAGGCCAGACCGAAGCCGCGCAGGACGACGTGCTCGCCGGGCCGCAGCGCGGACAGGTCGGCGTCCGAGGAGAACGCGGGCGGCAGGTGGAAGCGCCCGTGGCGGCGGGCGAAGTCCGCGTGCTCGCGGTGCCCGGCGTCCGGTGCCGAGCCGAGGTGCCCCTGGGCCAGCACCACGAGGTCGGCGACGAGCGGGGCGGAACGGCCGGCCAGATGCACGTGCTGCGGCCCGTCGGGCGGGCCGGTGACGGCGGTCGCGGTGGTGCGGTGCCACTCGACCGTGATCCCTGACGGGAGTTCGGTCAGCACGCGGCGGAACACCCAGTCCAGATAGGCGCTCTGGGCCCGCCGGGTGGGGAAGTCGGAGCCGGCGAGCTCCCGCAGCTCTGCCAGCACGTCCGGGTCGGCGGGCTCGGCGTACGGCGCGTGCCGCGGCTGCCGCCCGGAGAACTGGGCGGCCCATTCGGCGAGCGACGGCCCCGGCCGCACGGGCCCGTCGATGGTGGAGGACTCGTCGGTGAACATGGTGACGTCCTCCGCCATGGAGTTCATCCGCAGCAGCGCGGACTGCTCCTGGCGCCAGATACGGCCGGGCCCCGGCGGGTGCGGGTCGACCAGATGGACGCGCAAACGGTCGCCCTCGCCCCACAGTTCGGGGGCGTTGGCGGCGATGCGCTCCAGCAGTCCCGTGGCGCGGGGTCCCGCGCCGACGACGACCAGGACCGGTGTCGAGGAGTCCGCGCTCACCGGTCACCGCCGATCACCGGACGGGCGTCGGACGCCGTCGCCGTACCCAGCCGGCGGCGCAGCAGGCGCAGCCGGTCACGCGCCCGCTGCAGCGGAGTGGGCAGCAGAGCACGGGAGTTGCCGCGCGCGTAGTACCGCTCGACGTAGAACTGCCCCGCGCCGAGCACCGTCGTGACGGCGATGTACCAGAGCGTGGCGACCATGAGCAGCGGGATGATCTGGTACGTCTGGTTGTAGATCAGCTGCACCGAGTACAGCAGGTCGTGCACGGCGAGCACACTGACGATGCTGGTGCCCTTGAGCGTGCCGATCAGCATGTTCCCGGCGGTCGGCACGATCGAGCGCATCGCCTGCGGGACGACGATCCGCCGCAGCGTACGGCCCCTGCTGAGCCCGAGCGCCTGCGCGGCCTCCGTCTGCCCGGCGTCCACGGACAGGATGCCGCCGCGCACCACCTCGGCCGCGTACGCGCTCTCGTGCAGAGTGAGGCCGATGACGGCGGTGAGCGTGGGACCGAGCAGGTTGACCGTCTTGACGGTGACGAACTGCGGACCGAAGGGGATGCCGAGTCCGAGCGCCGGGTAGAGCGCGCCGATGTTGAACCAGAACAGCAGCTGCACCAGCAGCGGAGTGGACCGGAAGATCCACACATAGCCCCAGCTCAGCGTGCGCAGCACCGGGTTCGCCGACAGCCGCGTCACCGCGAGCACGGCCCCGAGCGCGAAGCCCAGCACCATGACCACGGCGGTCAGCCACAGGGTCAGCAGCAGCCCGTCGAGCACGGCGGTCGTGGTGAAGTACCGGCCCACCACGCCCCACTGGAAGGCCTCGTTGCGGACGACGGAGTTCACCACCATCGCGAACAGCAGCAGAGCGAGCGCGGCGGTCAGCCACCGGCCGGTGTGCCGGCGCGGCACGATCCTGGGTTCGGCGCCCGGAGGACCGGACGTGCCGGGGCTCTTGGCGGCAGGGAGGGACGAGACGTCGGGCGAGGTGACCATGGAAGGGCTCTCCGGGAGGGAGGGAACGCGGGCGTGGGTGACCCCCGCGGCACGCACGGGGGTGCCGGGGGTGTCCGGTGTCGTCACGCTCGCCGCGTCCCTCAACGCGGCCGGAGAGGCTGCCGCACAGCGCACAGCCGGTCCGCCGTCGATCGTATGTGCCCCTGACGTCGCCGTGTCAACAGGGCGGCGACGCACGGGCCCGGCCCGGTCCGGCATACGGGCGCTGCTTGACGGACCGGACGATGTACTGCTCAATGGTGCGCATGACTGCCCAGCAGCGCTTGGTCACGCGCGATCACATCGACTTCGGTCGGGTGTGGTCCGCGGCGTGTTGCGCCTGACGCGGCAGCGGGCCGTCTGACCGGCCCTTCCCTCCCTCGGTGACCCCGTCGCGGGCCGAGCTCTCCTCTCACGCGCGCTGCCGCAGCTCCTCCTGAACCGACGTCCGTCGTCGTCACGCCCGTATCCCCGCCGTCCACCTGACGGCTCCTCACCCGCGCGCCGCCGCAGGGCAGTTCCCCATGCCCGCCGGCCGCCGCCCGCGCTGAAAGGCACCCCTCCATGCCCGTGGAGTTCCTCGGCATCGCCGCCACCAACGACGGATCCGAAACCACACCGCGCTCCGGCCCCGCGTTCGACAAGGACTACACGCTCCGGCTCGCCCGCGCCCACGAGGAGCACGGCTGGGACCGGGTGCTGTTCGCCTACGGATCGGGATCGCCCGACCCCGCCCCGGCCGCCGCCTACATCGCGAGCCACCTGGAGCGCCTCCAGATCCTCCTCGCCCACCGGCCCAACGTCTCCTACCCGACGTTCGCCGCCAAGACGTTCGCCACCCTCGACCAGATCAGCGACGGCCGGCTCACCGTGCACTTCATCACCGGCGGCAACGACCACGAGCAGGGCCGCGAGGGCGACACCCTCACCAAGGACGAGCGGTACGCCCGCACCCGGGAGTACATCCGGATCGTCAAGAAGATCTGGACCACCCGCGAACCCTTCGACCACGAGGGCGAGCACTACCGCTTCCACGACTTCGTCAGCGACGTCTTCCCCGTCCAGCGGCCCCGCCCCGGCGTCTCCTTCGGCGGCTCGTCCCCGGCGGCGTACGCGGCCGGCGGCGCCGAGGCCGACGTCTACTGCCTGTGGGGCGAACCCCTCGCGAGGACCGCCGAGCAGATCGAGCACGTCAAGGCCGCCGCCCGGGCTGCCGGCCGCACCGACGTCCCCCGCATCCAGGTCGCCTTCCGCCCGATCATCGCGCCCACCGAGGAACTGGCCTGGGAGAAGGCGCACCGCACCGTCGGCGCCATCCGCGAGCGCCGCTCGTCCGGAGTCGTCCGCCACCACCGCGGCGACACACCCGAGAACACCGGCTCCCAGCGGCTCGTCGCCATCGCCGAGGCCGGCGAGCGCTACGACAGCGCCCTGTGGACCCCGACCGCCGCCGCCACCGGGGGAGCGGGCAACTCCAACGCCCTGGTCGGCACGCCCGAGACGGTCGCGCAGGCTCTCCTCGACTACTACGACCTCGGCGTCGACATCCTCTCCGCGCGCGGCTACCACCTGCTCGACGACGCCATCGACTTCGGCCGCCACGTCATCCCGATCGTCCGCGAGGAGGTCGCCAAGCGCGACGCCGAGCGCACCGCCCGCGGGACCCACACCCTGGCGGCGGTGACCGGATGACCTCCGCCCCCGAACTGACCGTCGTGCACGTCCCCGTCTCCGACCCGCGCGTCAGACCCCTCCTGCGCGAACTCGTGCACGAGTACTCCACGCGCTACGGCAAGGACGCGCACGCCGAGATCACCCGGTACCCCGACGAGGAGTTCACCCCCGCCCACGGCGGCCTGCTCCTGCTGCTCCTGGAACGCGGCGAGCCCGTCGCGGGCGGCGCCTTCCGCCGCCACGACGCCACCACGGCCGAGCTCAAGCGGATCTGGACGCACTCCGCGCACCGCCGCCGCGGCCTCGCCCGCCGGGTCGTCGCCGAACTGGAGCGCGAGGCCGGCGAGCGCGGATACCAACGGGTGTACCTGACCACCGGGCCCCGCCAGCCGGAGGCGCGCGGCCTCTACCTCGCCACCGGCTACACACCGCTGTTCGACACCCGGGCCGACCCGGAGACCATCGGCCCGCTGCCCTTCGAGAAAGACCTCACCGCGCCGGAACACCCCGGAAAGGCCCAGGACCAGTGACACTCCGCCCCCTCGGCACACGGCTGCGTGCCACCGCCGCCCTCGCCCTGCTGCCCCTGCTCACGCTGACGGCCTGCGGCTCCGGCGACAGCGGCGCGGCCGCCGTGGGCGCCCAGGGCTCGCCCGCGCCCACCGACGACCCGGTCGCCGCCGTCCGTGAGGTGGACTCCGTCGCCGCCCTGCTGCCCGCGGACGTCCGCGAGGCCGGCACGCTCAAGATCGGCAGCTCGATCGGCTTCCCGCCCGGCGCGTACTACCCGAACGGCACCGACAAGGCGCCCGCGGGGCAGGACATCGACCTCGCCGACGCCGTGGCCAAGGTCCTCGGCCTGAAGCTGGAGCGGCAGGACGCGTCCTTCGAGACGATCCTGCCCGCCCTCGGCAGCGGCAAGTACGACGTCGGCACGGGCAACTTCGGCGTCACCAGCGAACGCCTGAAGACCATCGACTTCGTCACCTACATCAACGACGGCCAGGGCTTCGCCGTGAAGGACGACAACGGCACCCTCACCAAGAAGGTCACCGACCTGACCCAGCTGTGCGGGCTGACCATCGGCACCGGCGCCGGCACCACCTTCGAGGCCACCCTGACCGCCCAGAAGGACGTGTGCGCCAAGGCCGGCAAGAAGCCGTACGACGTGAAGGTCTACTCGGAGAACGCCGCGACCCTCACCGCGCTCCAGCAGGGCCGGATCGACGTCATCATGTCGACCATCAACGGACTGCGGTACCAGGCGGCCCAGCCCGCCTCCCACACCCGCTTCCTCGGCGAGTACCACCGCCTCGACGTCGGCTTCGCCTTCAAGAAGGGCTCCCCGCTGACCAAGGCGTTCCGCGCCGCCGTCGACCGGCTCATCGAGGACGGCACCTACCGGCGCATCCTCGCCAAGTGGGGCACGACCGCCTCCGCGATCGACGCCTCGCGCATCAACCCGCCCGAACACGCCTGACAGGCCCGGGGAGGACCCATGAGCGACGTCATGATCGACGTCCACCGCGTCCACAAGAGCTTCGGGCCGCTGGACGTCCTGCGCGGGATCGACCTGCGGGTCCGGGCGGGCGAGGTCACCGTGATCCTCGGCCCGTCCGGCTCCGGCAAGTCGACACTGCTGCGCACCATCAACCACCTGGAGAAGGTCGACCGGGGCTGGATCAGCGTCGACGGCGAACTCGTCGGGTACCGCCGCGCGGGCGACAGACTGCACGAACTGAAGGAGAAGGACGTCCGGCGGCAGCGCACCCGCATCGGGTTCGTCTTCCAGAACTTCAACCTGTTCCCGCATCTGACCGTCCTGGACAACCTCGTCGAGGCCCCCGTCTCCGCGCGGCGCGTACCGCGGGCCACGGCGGTGGAGACGGCCCGCCGGCTCCTCGACCGGGTGGGCCTGGCCGACAAGGCCGACGCCTATCCCCGTCAGCTCTCCGGCGGCCAGCAGCAGCGCGTGGCCATCGCCCGCGCGCTCGCCCTGGAACCCAAGGTGCTGCTCTTCGACGAGCCGACGTCCGCGCTCGACCCGGAACTCGTCGGCGAGGTCCTCGACGTCATCAAGGACCTGGCCGGCACGGGCACCACCATGGTCGTCGTCACCCACGAGATCGGCTTCGCCCGCGAGGTCGCCGACACCGTGGTGTTCATGGACGACGGACTCGTCGTCGAACAGGGACCTCCCGGCGCCGTCCTCGACGCCCCCCGGCACGAACGCACCCGCGCCTTCCTGTCCAAGGTCCTCTGACCCGTCCGCCCCCCGCCCCTTCGAGGAGGACCCGCCATGATCCCGCCCGGCACCGCCCCGGCCGCACCCGCCGGCCGGCTCGACGAGACCGCCTACGACCGCCGCAGACTGCGCCAGTGGCTGGCCGGTGACGCCAGAGCGGACGGCGTCAGCAGGCGCCGCATGCTCACCCTGCTCGCCGCCACCGCGGCCGTGACCGCCCTGCCCGCGCCGCGAACCGCCCACGCCGCCGCCGGACCCATCGTCAAACCGCTGCCGCCCGAGTGGTTCATCCAGCGCGGCACCAACGCGGAGACCCGCTGGGAGGCACTGCGCGGCACCGGCCACCACACCCCCAACGACCGGTTCTTCGTCCGCAACCACACCGCCACCCCCGTCCTGGAGGCCGCCGACTGGCGGCTGCGGCTGTGGGGCGGCGGACTGCGCGGCACCCCCGCCGAGGACCGGCCGGTGGAGTTCGGCTACGACGACCTGCGTGCCCTGCCGTCCGTCACCCGGACCGCGTTCGTGGAGTGCGCCGGCAACGGCCGAAGCCACTACACGACCCAGCAGGGCGAGACGGTGAGCGGCACCGCCTGGACCCTCGGCGCGATCGGCGTGGCCCGATGGCGCGGGGTCCGCCTCGGCGACGTCCTGCACCGCGCCGGACTGTCCCGGCACGCCGTGGACGTGCAGCCGCGCGGCCTGGACGCCGAGTACGTCAGCGGGGGCGAGAGCCTCGGCCGGGTGCGCAGGCCGCTGCCGCTCGCCAAGGCCCTCGACGACGTCCTGCTCGCCTACGAGATGAACGGCGAGCCGCTGCCGTACGACCACGGGTATCCGGTACGGGTCCTCGTGCCCTCCTGGGTGGGGATCGCGTCCATCAAGTGGGTCGGTGACATCGAGGTGTCCGCGCAGCCGCTGTACTCGCCCTGGAACACCACCTTCTACCGGCTGTTCGGGCCCGCCCACCCGCCGCAGGGCAGCGCCCCGCTGACCCGGCAGACCCTCAAGAGCGCCTTCGAGCTGGCGAGCGGCGCCACCTTCGCGGCCGGACGCGGCCATGTGCTGCACGGCCGGTCCTGGTCGGGCGCGGGCGGTGTCGCACACGTCGACGTCAGCACCGACGGCGGCGCGACCTGGCGGCGGGCCGACCTCCACGACCGGCCGCGCGCCGGCACCTGGACCCGCTGGTCCGTCCCCTGGCGGCCCACCGGCCGCGGCGCGACCCACCTGCTGGCCCGCGCCACCGACACCGCGGGCCGGCGCCAGCCCGACGTGGCCGTGCCCAACACCCAGGGTTACCTGTTCGACGCGGTGGTGCGCCACCCGGTGACCGTGATCTGACCGCCGACCGCGTACCCCGCCCCACCTCCGAAAGGTCCCCTCATGGCCACCGTCCTGTCCGTCTCCGGTAGTCCCTCCGCCACCTCACGCACCGCCCGGCTGCTGCGCCTGCTCGACGACCGGCTGCGGGCCCAGGGGCACGAGGTGGTCCCGCTCGACGTCCGTACCCTGCCGGCCGAGGCGCTGCTGCACGCCGACTTCGCGCACCCGGCGATCGTCGAGGCCACCGCGCTGTTCGAGCGGGCGGACGGCGTCGTCATCGGCACCCCCGTCTACAAGGCCGCCTACTCCGGTCTGCTGAAGGCCCTGCTGGACCTGCTCCCGCAGTACGCCCTCGCGGGCAAGACCGTCCTCCCGCTCGCCACGGGCGGCAGCACCGCCCACGTCCTGGCCATCGACTACGCCCTGCGTCCGGTCCTCAACTCCATGGGGCCCGCCCACATCACGCCCGGCTGGTTCACCCTCGACAAGGACATCACCGCGGCCGACGACGGCACGCTCACCGTCGCGCCGGCCTCGGCCGAGGCCCTGGCCCAGGTCACCGACCAGTTCTCGCTCGCCCTCGGCGGACGGCCCGCGGTGCTGGCGGCCACCGGCTGACCCCCGCCCGTCCCGCCGCGACGCCCACCACGATCGGAGAACCCCCGTGCCGCCCCTCACCTTCCACTGGTTCCTGCCCACCAACGGCGACAGCCGCCATGTTGTCGGCGGTGGTCACGGCAGCCCCGCCACGGCCTCGGGCCGCGACCGGCCGCCGTCGATCGCCTATCTCAGCCGGATCGCGGGCGCCGCCGAGGACCTGGGCTTCGCCGGAGCCCTCACGCCCACGGGCGCCTGGTGCGAGGACGCCTGGCTGACCACCGCGATGGTCAGCCAGCACACCGAACGCCTGAAGTTCCTGGTCGCGTTCCGGCCCGGCGCCGTCTCACCGACGCTCGCCGCGCAGATGGCGTCCACCTTCCAGCGGCACACCGGCGGCCGGCTCCTGCTCAACGTCGTGACCGGCGGCGAGAGCCAGGAGCAGCGCGCCTACGGCGACTTCCTCGACAAGGACGACCGCTACCGCCGCACCGGCGAATTCCTCCAGATCGTCCGGGGGCTGTGGGAGGGCGGGAGCGTCGACCTGGTCGGGGAGCACCTCCAGGTCGAGGACGCGAGGCTCGCCCGGGTGCCGGACCCGGTCCCCGAGGTGTACTTCGGCGGTTCCTCGCCCCTCGCCGGGCAGGTCGCCGCCCGGCACGCCGACGTCTATCTCACCTGGGGCGAACCGCCCGCCGCCGTCGCGGAGAAGATCGCCTGGGTGCGGGAACTGGCCCGCGGGCAGGGCCGTGAGCTCCGCTTCGGCATCCGGCTGCACGTCATCACCCGGGACTCCGCCGAACAGGCGTGGGCCGAGGCACGGCGGCTGCTCGGCGGCTTCGACGCGGAGACGATCCGGGCCGTGCAGGCCGGGCTGGCCCGCAGCGAGTCCGAGGGGCAGCGGCGGATGCTGGCCCTGCACGGCGGCCGCGCGGACGACCTGGAGATCCACCCCAACCTGTGGGCGGGCATCGGGCTGGTGCGGGGCGGCGCGGGCACCGCGCTGGTCGGCAGCCACGACGAGGTCGCCGAGCGGATCGGGGAGTACCACCGGCTCGGCATCGACGAGTTCGTGCTCTCCGGCTATCCGCATCTGGAGGAGGCGTACTGGTTCGGGGAGAACGTGCTGCCGCGGCTGGCGGCGCGCGGGCTGTGGACGCACCCGTTCCACGGCGCCCGGGCCGCGGCGCCGGCCGCCCAAGTCCCCTTCGCGGGGCGGTGAGCGGCGGGATCGAGACACGTTCCCTAGAATTCCTATCGAATTACTAGGGAAGTGTTGACCCTGGTCCGTGGCGCGAGTGAGGATGACGCCATGACGATCGCCCCACCGGACCCGGCCCCAGTGTCCGGCCACGCCGGGCGGGACACCTCCGCACCGGCACCGGCCCCCGCCGGCTGGCGGCACGTCGCCCGCGAACTCGCGGACGACCTCGCCATCGACGCGGTCGAGCGCGAGCAGGCCGGCAAGCCGCCGCACGACGAGGTGTCCCGGCTGCGCGAGTCGGGGCTGCTGACCCTGCTCGTCCCGGCCGCACTCGGGGGCGGGGGAGCGGACTGGCGCACCGCCTACGCCGTCGTACGGACCGTCGCCGCCGCCGACGGGGCCATCGGCCGGCTCCTCGGCAACCACTACTTCCTGTCCTCCACCGCCCGGTTCTTCGGCGGACCCGAGCGGGCCGCCCGGATCGAGCGGGCCTTCGCGGACGGACAGTGGTGCTGGGGCGGCGGCATCGCCTCCCAGGAAGCCCCGCTGATGCTCACCCCGGCCGCGCGCGGGTATCTGCTGGACGGGCACCAGCGGTACGACACCGGAGTCGGCGTCGCCGACCGCCTGGTCGTCCGCGCCGCCGTGCCCGGCACCGGCGAACCGGTCGCCGTCCTGGTCGACCCCGCCCACCCCGGCGTCCTCAACGCGGGCGCCGGCGACACCTTCGGGCAGCGGCTCGCCGCGGGCGGCGGCGTCGGCTTCGACGCGGTCCCCGTCGGGGCGGACGACGTGCTCGGGTCGCTCTCCCCGGACGACGGGGCGCTGTCGCCCTTCGCCGGTCTGTCCGCCCCGACCGCCCGCCTGGTCTCGGCCCAGTTCTGTCTCGGCGTCGCCGAAGGGCTGCTCGGCGAGGTCCGGGAGCACGGACGGGTGGTGCGGGCGCCCTGGCAGCCGTTCTCGGCCCAGCCCTGGCCGGGCGGCCCGCCCCAGGACCCGTACGCCCTGACCGCCTACGGCGAACTCGCGGTCGCCGCGCGGGCCGCGTCCGCCCTCGCCGACCAGGCGGTGGACGCCCTGATCGCCGGCCTCGACCGGGGCGAGGACCTCGACGACGAGGAGTGCGCGGAGATCGCCGTCCTCGCCAGCGCGGCCGAGGCCGCGGCCTCCCGGGCCGCGCAGGAGATCACCAGCCGCGCCCTGGAGGCCATCGGGGCGACCGCCGCCTTCACCCGGCACGGCCTCGACCGGTTCTGGCGCGACACCCGCACCCACACCCTGCGCGAGCCGGTCTCCCACCGGCTGCGCGAGATCGGGGACTACTTCCTCAACGGCGCGCACCCGCCGTTCCACCTGCCGGCCTGACCCCCGCGCCCTCTCCCCGCACCCGGCCCGGTTGGTGAGCGTGGGAAGCACGTGAGAGATAATCGGCGCATGCGGATCTCGGCCAGGGCGGACTATGCGGTGCGGGCGGCGCTGGAGCTGGCCGCGGCCGGCGACGACACCTCCCTGAAGGCCGAGGCGATCGCCGACGCCCAGGGCATCCCGCACAAGTTCCTCGAGGGCATCCTCGGCGACATGCGCCGCGGCGGCCTCGTGGTCAGCCAGCGCGGCGGCAAGGGCGGCTACCGCCTCGCCCGCCCCGCGGACGCCATCGCCATCGCCGAGGTCATCCGGGTGGCCGACGGCCCCCTGGTCTCGGTGCGCGGCGTCCGCCCGCCCGACCTCTCCTACAGCGGACCCGCCGAATCGCTCCTGCCGCTGTGGATCGCCGTCCGCGCCAACGTCCGCAAGATCCTCGGCGAGGTCACCCTGGCCGACGTGGCCGCGGCGAAACTCCCCGACGACGTCCTGCACCTCGCGGACGACCCGGAGGCCTGGACCAACCCCTGACCGGTCCCGCGCGCCCCGCTCAGCCGGCCGGCTTCTCCCACACCGACACATGCCGGACGCTCTCCCCGGTGAACGGCTCGCGGGCCCAGCCCTCCCACCGGTCCCGCAGCCTGAGACCGGCGAGCCGCGCCATCAGGTCCAGCTCGGCCGGCCAGACGTAGCGGAACGGGATGGAGCGGTGCTCCGCGCGGCCGTCGGCGATGGTCACGTAGTTGGAGCTCATGGCCTGCGTGGCGGGGTCGTACGTGTCGAACGCCCAGCGGGTGTCGCCGATGAGGAACGGCACCGCGCTCTGCCCCGGCGGCAGCCGTCGCAGCTCCGGCACCCCCACCTCCACGACGAAACAGCCGCCGGGACGCAGATGCGCGGCCGCGTTGGCGAAACAGTCGACCTGGGCGTCCTGCGTCGTCAGATTGTTGATGGTGTTGAACACGAGGTAGGCGACGGCGAACTCGCCCGGCACCCGTGTCGTCGCGAAGTCCCCGATCGTCACGTCCACCCCGTCACCGGCGGGCTTGGCGCGCAGCCGCGCCACCATCGCCCGGGACATGTCGATGCCGTGCACCGGCACGCCCCGCGCGGCCAGCGGCAGGGCGATCCGGCCGGTGCCGACGCCGAGTTCCAGCGCAGCGCCGTCACCGGCCAGCTCCGCCAGCAGATCGACCGCGGGGTCCACGACCTCGGGACGGAACATGTCCCCCGTCGTGTCGTCGTAGCGGGCCGCGATGGGCTCTCCGAAATATCCGTCGTCATCGATCACGCCGGGCACCGTACTGCCGGCCACGGCCCCACGGCACACGGTTTTCCACGAGGGCACGAGGGAGGGGGGAGCGGGACGACCGATCCTCGGACGCCCTCTTGACGCCGGGCACGCGGGGACCGACACTCACCATAGGTTTCCTAGTGAACAGGTAGGGAAGCATGGGGCACGAAGGGACGGTCACCGGTCGAGTGACCCGTACGCCCCTCCTCACCTCCCGCCGCCACATCGACCTGCAGCGCGTCTGCAGCGCGATCTGACCTCTGAGCGCGGCCCCCGCCACCCCCCGCCACGCGTTGGTCCGCATGCCCGCACACCACTTCGCCGCATGCCCACGCCCGCCGGACGTCCACCCGCCGGCCCAGCCGTATGCCCACACGCCTGCCCAGGGGAGAGCCATGACCGTCGCACCGTCGGCCGCCCACACGTCCACCCGGACCGCCCCCGCCTTCCGCGGCCGCATCGGCAGCGACGCGCGCAGCGGTCACTACGCCGTGCCGCGCCGCTACCGCCTCCATCTGTCCATCGCCTGCCCGGACGGCCTGCGCATCGCCGTCGCCCACAGCCTGCTCCGACTCGGTGACGTCTGCCCGGCGACCTTCCTGCCCGCGGTCCCCGACTGCCCCGACGGCGGGCACACCGGGCTGCGCCCGCTGTACGAGGCCAGCGCCCACCGCTACCCCGGACCCGCCCTCGCCCCGGTCCTCAGCGACGACTGGTCCGGGCGCATCGTGAGCACGCACGCCCCCGACATCATGCGCGACCTCGACCGGCACTTCGGCGGCTGTCGCGAGTCCCTGTACCCCTGTGGCGCCGAGTCCGAGATCGAGGCCGTCGAGCGGATGTGCGCGCAGGACATCGAGGACGCCGCGCAGAACGCGGGCACCGCCGGCGCCGGGCCGGCGGAGCGCGAGGCCGCTCTGGAGACCCTGTTGCGCTCCCTCGGCGCGCTCGACCGCTGGCTGACCGGACGCACCCGCATGATCAGGGATCAGATCACGGCAGCCGATGTCGAGTTGTGGGTCACCCTCGTCCAGCTCGACACCGTGCACCGGCACCACCTGGACGCCGCCGCCGTCGAGCGGATCGCCGCCCACACCGCCCTGTGGGGATACGCCCGCCGGCTCGCCGCCCACCCGGCGTTCGGCGCCCACCTCGACCTGGACGCCATCTCCCGCCGCCACCAGGCCCGTTGCCGCGGCCTGGAGGCCGCCGGAGCCGCCGTGCAGATCCTGGACTGGGCGGCGCACACCGCCAGGACCGCCGCCGAACCGTCCCGCTCCGTGGACCACCGTTGACATTTCCTCGTTCAACTGGATTGACTACGGCCCAGATCGGTCATGAGCGTCAGCGACAAGCCCTGGCTCGCTGACCGGCAACCCTCGCGTCGCGGTGGGGTGCCCCAGGTGACGACCGGACCGGATGACTTCGGTAAGCGCGCAGGCCCGAGCGGGCCGGAAGAGTGAGTGACGCCATGGACGCAGTCCCCAGGACGGCCGCAGGCCGCCCTCGCGGCCGCGTCCACGCGTACGCCACCTTGTTCGCCGCCGACCGGGCCGTCGATCTGCTCCGCGTGAACAGCGCACTGTGTACCGCGCCGGGCTGCGCCCGCCGCCGCGGCTGACCTCTCCTCCGCGGCACCGCACCCCAGACGACCATCGCCGCGGCGGTGTGCCGTCGCCCGCCCCGCCCCCGGTGACCGTGCGCCCTCACCTCCCCGGCCCTGCCGTCGACCGGCCGTGCCCGCGGCCGAGGTGTCCACGTCCCGCGGGGGCATCCGACTCCTGCCGGAGCCCACCATGACTGAACCCCCAGGCGCCGCCGTCTCCCTGGCCGAGGCGCCGCCGCCCGCCGCCACCCCGTCCGCACCGCTCACCGCCCAGCGCGTGCTGCCGCTGAGGCGCCCCGGCCGCTGGATCGCCACCGCCGTGGTCCTGGTCCTCACCGCCCAGTTCGTCCACGGCCTGGTCACCAACCCCTTCTACCAGTGGGACCGCTTCGGCTACTGGTTCCTGCGGCCCACCATCGTCGACGGCCTCCTCATCACCCTCGAAGTCACCGCCTACAGCGCCGTCCTGGGCCTCGTCGGCGGCGTCCTGCTCGCGCTCGCCCGGCTCTCCCGCAGCCCCGTGCTCCGCGCCGTGAGCTGGGTGTACGTGTGGGCGTTCCGCTCCATCCCGCTCATCGTCGTCCTGCTGTTCCTGTACAACTTCAGCGCCCTCTACAAGACGCTGAGCCTCGGCGTCCCCTTCGGGCCGGCCTTCCTCACCTTCGACGAGTCGGAGCTCGCCACCGACCTCGTCATCGCGGTCGTCGGCATCAGCCTCCACGAGTCCGCGTACGCCGCCGAGGTCGTCCGGGGCGGCATCCTCTCCGTCGACCAGGGCCAGCACGAGGCCGCGGCCGCGCTCGGGCTGCCGAAGGGCTACCAGTTCCGCCGGATCGTGTTCCCGCAGGCGCTGCGGTCCATCGTGCCGAACTACGTCAACCAGCTCATCGGCCTGATCAAGGGCACCTCGCTGGTGTTCTACGTGTCCCTGCTCGACCTGTTCGGCGCCGCCCAGTCCATGGGCTCCACCTACCCCGGCGACATCGTGCCGCTGCTCATGGTCGCCACCGTCTGGTACCTCGTCCTGACCAGCGTCGTCTCCGTCGTCCAGTTCTACGTCGAGCGGTACTACGCCCGGGGCGCCACACGCTCCCTGCCGCCGACCCCGCTCCAGAAAATGCGGGCCTCCGTCACCGAGCTGAGGGCCCGCGTCCGCCGGGAGGCCGCCGTATGAGCACCGCCGTCGACGACCACGCGCCCGCCACCGTCGAGGTGCACGACGTGCACAAGTGGTACGGCGCCCACCGCGTGCTGGACGGGGTGGACCTGACGGTGCGGCCCGGCGAGGTCACCGTGATCCTGGGCCCGTCCGGCTCCGGCAAGTCCACCCTGCTCCGGGTCGTCAACCACCTGGAGAAACCCGAGATCGGGTACGTCAGCCTCAACGGCGAACCGATCGGGGTACGCCGGCACGGCGGGCGCCTCAAGGAGCTCAGCGAGCGGGCCATCCTCGCCCAGCGCGGCAGGATCGGCTTCGTCTTCCAGAACTTCAACCTGTTCCCGCACCTGACGGTCCTCGACAACGTGGCCGCCGCCCCCGTGGCCACCCGCCGGCTCCCCAAAGCCGCCGCGCTCGAACTCGCCCGCGACCTGCTCGCCAGGGTCGGTCTCGCCGACAAGGCCACCGCCTACCCGCGGCAGTTGTCCGGCGGGCAGCAGCAGCGGGTGGCCATCGCGCGCGCCCTCGCCCTGCGCCCCGGCGTCATCCTCTTCGACGAGCCGACCTCCGCCCTCGACCCGGAACTCGTCGGCGAGGTGCTCGCCGTCATCAAGGACCTGGCGACCAGCGGCACCACCCTCGTCATCGTCACCCACGAGATCGGCTTCGCCCGCGAGATCGCCGACCGCGTCGTCTTCATGGACGCCGGCCGGATCGTCGAACAGGGCCCGCCCTCCGAGGTCCTCGACGCACCCAGGCACGAACGGACCAGGGACTTCCTCAGCAAGGTCCTGTGACCCCACCCACGCCCGTCTGCCGTTTCCCACCCGCTCGCCCGCTTTCCCCCCACGCCCGCCCACGACCCGCCTCGCACACCCAAGGACGGCCATGCCCACCCACATCACCCGACGTGCCCTGCTCCGCGGCATCACCGCCGCGACCGCCGCCGCCACCCTCGCCACCGGGCTCACCGCCTGCGGCGGGGAGAGCGACGCCGCCACCTCGACGCAGGACAGCACCGGCACGGTCACCGTCGGCCGGCTCTCCAACGGCGCCGCCGAGGAGAAGACCCTCAAGGTGTCCGAGGTGAAGTCCATCAGCGCCAAGCTGCCCGCCGCCCTGAAGAAGAGCGGACGACTCGTCATCGGCTCCGGCACGCTGCCCTCCGGGGCGCCGCCCCTGGGATTCGTGGGCAGCGACCAGAAGACCCTCACCGGCTCCGAGATCGACCTCGCGCGTCTGGTCGCCGCCGTCTTCGGACTCAAGCCCGAGGTCAAGCGGTTCACCTGGGAGAACCTGTTCGTCGGCATCGACAGCGGCAAGGTGGACGTCGGCTTCTCGAACATCACCGACACCGAGGAGCGCAAGCGCAAGTACGAGTTCGCCTCCTACCGCAAGGACGACCTGGCGTTCGAGGCGCCGAAGGACTCGACGTTCCGCTTCGACGGCGACTACCGGACCCTCGCCGGCACGACCGTCTCCGTCGGCGCCGGCACCAACCAGGAACGCATCCTGCTGGAGTGGAAGAGCCGCCTGGAGAAGGAGGGCAAGGAGCTGACGGTCAAGTACTTCCAGGACACCAACAGCACGTACCTGGCCCTGAACAGCGGCAAGATCGACGCCTACTTCGGCCCCAGCCCCAACCTCTCCTACCACGTCACCCAGACCGGCGGCACGCCCGACCCGACCCGGATCGCCGGGCGGTTCTCCGGCGCCGGGGCGACCCTGCAGGGCCTGATCGCCGCGACCGCGAAGAAGGGCAGCGGGCTCGCCGAGCCGCTCGCCGAGGCGATCAACCACCTCGTCGACAACGGGCAGTACGCCCAGTGGCTCGCCGCGTGGAACCTCTCCGGCGAGGCCGTGGAGAAGGCGGAGGTCGACCCGCCCGGCCTGCCGCTCGACAACTCCTGACGACCATCACCGGGCCCGGGCCCTCCCCGGCGGAGGGCCCGGCGCCGTCGTACGGACCACAGGAAGGCACCGACCGTGTCCTCACGCCCCACCACCCTGCACCTCGCCGTCGCCCTGGACGGCACCGGCTGGCATCCCGCCTCCTGGCGCGAGCCGGCCGCCCGGCCCCGGGACCTGTTCACCGCCGCCTACTGGACCGACCTCGTCACCGAGGCCGAGCGGGGCCTGCTCGACCTCGTCACCATCGAGGACGGCCTCGGCCCGCAGTCCTCGCACTTCCTCGACCCGGACGGGCGCACCGACCAGGTACGCGGCCGGCTCGACGCCGTCCTCATCGCCTCCCGCGTGGCCCCCCTGACACACCACATAGGACTGGTGCCGACCGTGGTGGCCACGCACACGGAGCCGTTCCACATATCCAAGGCGATCGCCACCCTCGACTATGTGAGCTCCGGCCGGGCGGGCCTGCGCGTCCAGATCACCGCGCGCCCCAACGAGGCCGCCCACTTCGGCCGCCGCACGATCGAACGCATCGACGACTACGACACCCCCGCCGTCCACGAGCTCTTCGACGAGGCCGCCGACCACGTCGAGGCCGTCCGCCGGCTGTGGGACAGCTGGGAGGACGACGCCGAGATCCGCGACACCGCCACCGGACGCTTCATCGACCGCGACAAGCTCCACTACATCGACTTCGAGAGCCGCCACTTCAGCGTCAAGGGCCCCTCCATCACCCCCCGGCCGCCGCAGGGACAGCCCGTCGTCACCGCCCTCGCCCACGACACCGTGCCCTACCGGCTCGTGGCCCGCTCCGCCGACATCGGCTTTGTCACACCGCACGACGCCGACGGCGCCCGAGCCGTGGTCGCCGCGATCCGCGCCGAACAGCGGGCGGCGGGCCGCGCCGACGAGCCGCTGCACGTCTTCGGAGACCTCGTCGTGTTCCTCGACGACGACCCGGCCGCCGCGCGGGCCCGCCGGGAACGGCTCGACACGCTCGCCGGGGAGCCGTACACCGGCGACGCACTGATCTTCACCGGCAACCCCGCCCAACTCGCCGACCTTCTGCAGGAGTTCCACGCCGCCGGACTCACCGGCTTCCGGCTGCGCCCCGCCGTCGCCGGCCACGACCTGCCGGCGATCACCCGCGGCCTGGTGCCCGAACTCCAGCGGCGCGGTGTCTTCCGCCACGCCTACGAGGCCGGCACCCTGCGCGGCCTGCTCGGCCTCGACCGGCCCGCCAACCGCTACGCCGCCGCCTGAGCCGGAAGGACCCACCGATGACCAGCTCCACTGTCCCTTCGAATCTCCCCTCGAAGCCTCAGCGCTCCGTGAAGCAGATTAACCTGGCGGCCCACTTCCCCGGCGTCAACAACACCACCGTGTGGAGCGACCCCCGGGCCGGCAGTCACATCGAGTTCAGCTCCTTCGCGCACTTCGCGCGGACCGCCGAACGCGCCAAGTTCGACTTCCTGTTCCTCGCCGAAGGGCTCCGGCTGCGCGAACAGGGCGGGAAGATCTACGACCTCGACGTCGTGGGCCGCCCCGACACCTTCACGGTGCTCGCCGCGCTCGCCGCCGTCACCGAACGCATCGGGCTCACCGGCACCATCAACTCCACGTTCAACGAGCCCTACGAGGTCGCCCGCCAGTTCGCCAGCCTCGACCACCTCTCCGGCGGACGGTCCGCCTGGAACGTCGTCACCTCCTGGGACGCCTTCACCGGGGAGAACTTCCGCCGCGGCGGCTTCCTGCCGCAGGAGGAGCGCTACTCCCGCGCCAAGGAGTTCCTCGCCACCGCCAAGGAGCTCTTCGACTCCTGGCAGGGCGACGAGATCATCGCGGACCAGGCCACCGGGACGTTCCTCAAGGACGCCAAGGCGGGCTCGTTCACCCACACCGGGCAGCACTTCGACATCCACGGGCAGTTCAACGTCCCGAGCTCACCCCAGGGCCGGCCCGTCATCTTCCAGGCCGGCGACTCCGACGAGGGCCGCGAGTTCGCCGCCGCCGAGGCGGACGCCATCTTCAGCCGGCACGGCACCCTGGAGGCGGGCCGCGCCTTCTACACGGACGTCAAGTCCCGCCTCGCCAAGTACGGCCGCCGCAGCGACCAGTTGCTCATCCTGCCCGCGGCGACCTTCGCCCTCGCCGACACCGACGCCGACGCGGAGGAACTCGCGCGCGAGGTACGCCGTCAGCAGGTCAGCGGAGCCACCGCCCTCCGGCACCTGGAGTTCGTCTGGAACCGCGACCTCTCCGCGTACGACCCGGACGGCCCCCTGCCCGACGTGGACCCGGACGTCGGCGAGAGCCACATCGCGCAGGGACGCGCCCAGGTCCGCATGTACCGGGACCCGATCACCACCGCCCGCGAGTGGCGCGCCCTGGCCGAGGCGAACAACTGGTCCATCCGCGACCTGGTCATCCACACCGGCAACCGGCAGAACTTCGTCGGCTCCCCGGCGACACTCGCCCGCACGATCAACGAGTACGTCCAGTCCGACGCGAGCGACGGCTTCATCCTCGTCCCGCACCTCACCCCCACCGGCCTGGACGAGTTCGCCGCCAAGGTGGTCCCCCTGCTCCAGGAACAGGGCGTCTTCCGCACCGACTACGAGGGCCCGACCCTCCGCGACCACCTGGGCCTGTCCCACCCGGACGCCGAGCGGGAGGAACGCCGCGCCTCCTGACCCGGCGCCGCACGCCGCGGCCGGACGTCGCCCTCCCCCGAAGGCGGCGTCCGGCCGCGTTCCCCCGGCGCCGGACTGTGGGGTCCACGGGTCACCAGCACATGACCGCTGTCTCTCCCGAGCCCCAGGTGGAGTACAGGCGGACCCGGGCGACGTACTGGCGGCCCTTGACCAGGCGGGTCCGTACCGTGGCATTGTGCGGGGTGCCGCCGTCGTCCGTGCCCGCGAGGTAGCGGGGACGGCCGTCCCGTTCCTCGAAGAGCACCACGAGCGTGTCGGCGTCCCCGAAGGTCCCCACCGTGTACGTACGCGTCTCCGGCGGCTCGATGGTGAAGTCGGCCTGGGCGCCGGGCGCGAGCCGCAGCGGTACCGACCGGAACGGCACCAGTTCGCGCGGCTCGGGCACCGGGCCCGGCGGATACCAGCGGCGGACGAAGTCCTTGTCGGCGGGCGACAGCGCGCCCGGCGGGTTGAGGCCCGCGCGGAACTGCTCGGGCTCCAGGATCAGTCCCGCGGAGAACGGGTACTCCATGATCGAGTGCGGGTCCCAGACGGAGCCGTTGACCTCGTGCGCGTCCAGTTTGCGCAGGATGTTGAAGTACGTCGTGTCCCGGCTCCAGAAGTTCGGCGGCCCCGCCAGGTCCGTGTACACCGCCTCGTCGTCCCAGTGGATCCCGGCGAACGGGCTCTGGTGCTCGTGCAGCATGCCCAGCGCGTGCCCGATCTCGTGCAGGGCCGTCCCGCGTTCCCCGGGCGCGGTCAGATCCCAGCCGACGTTCATGGTGCGCTCGTCGAGGCCGACCCGCAGCGCGTCCCTGCCCACGGCCGACCAGGAGCCGTCACCGGTCTGGAAACCGATCCGCAGTTCCGCCTCCGACCGGTCGCCCACCTCCACGAACGACAGCCCGATCCCGAGCCCGCCCCACTCCTGGAAGCGCTCGCGCACGACGTCCCGCTGCTCCTTGCCGCCCACCCATGACACCGGCCGCGTCCGGCCCGTGCCGGGGTCGGCGATCACGGACGTGTCGGTGTCCCGGTCGAAGAAGCAGTAGTGCAGGACGGTGCCGTTCACCCACATACGGTGCCCGGAGACCAGCGCGTGGAGCCGCCCGGCGGCCAGCCCCGGTGCGAAGGCGGGCGCCGACTGCCGCGGGAGCGAGCAGTAGCGAGCGGTCATGCCCCCAGGGTGCCGTCGCGGTGCCCCGGACGCCTGAGTCGAGGGCTACTCAAGTACCGGTGTATCAGACCTGAGTCATCGTGCTCCTAATGCCGTGACGAGCTACGAACGCGCGGTGAGGACCCTGGATCCGCCCTGGCCGTTCACCGGCCGGGAGAGCGAACTCGACGTCGTGCGCGCCTCCTTGGCCGCCGGCCGGGACGGCGCCGTCGTCACCGGACCGGTCGGCTGCGGCAAGTCCCGGCTCGTCGCCGAGGCCACCCGCGGGACCGGGTGCGCCCGCGTGGCCGGCACCCCCGAGACCCGGCACCTCCGCTTCGCCGCGTTCGCGCACCTCGTCCCCGAGGCGTCCTCCCTGCACGGCGCCTTCCGGCACCTGTCCGACGTACGGCTGCTGGTGGTCGACGACGCGCATCTGCTCGACGACGCCTCCGCCGCCCTCGTCCACCAACTGGCCGTCCACGGACGCGTCCGTCTCGTCGCCGTCACCACCGACGGCGCACCCGCGCCGGCCGCCGTCTCCCGCCTCTGGACCGGTGACCTCCTGCCCCGCCTCACCGTGGAGCGGCTGTCCCGGGAGGACACCGCGCGGCTGCTGGCGGGCGCGCCCGGCGGCGCCGACCTGGAGCCGCTCACCGTGAACCGGCTGCACCACCTGTGCCAGGGGGATCTGCGACTGCTGCGCGACCTGGTCGACGCGGTGCGCGAGCGCGGTCTGCTCAGCCGGGTCGACGGCACGGACACCCGTGCGTGGCGCGGGCCGCTGCCGGTCACCGCGACCGTACGCGAACGCACCGCCCGGGTCCTGGACCGCTACCCCGCGGAGCGCGAGACGCTGCAACGCCTCGCCTTCGCCGAGCCCCTGCCCGTCGACCCGGAGCGGGACGCGCTCGATCTGCGCGCGCTGGAGCGGCTGGAGGCCGACGGGCTGGTCCGCGTCGACGACCGGGGCGCCGTCCGGCTCGCGCACCCGCTGCACGGCCCGGTCCTGCGGGCGACGGCGGGCAGGCTGCGGGCGCGGCGCCTGTCCCGTGCCCCGGGCCGCTGCGGTCCCGCCCTGGAGGCCGAGCGGGCCGCGCTCCTCGGCCGTATCCAGCGGGCGGACGTCCGGACCGTGGCCGCACCGGTGGGGGAGTGGCTGGTCGCGCAGGGCGCACCGCTGCCGGCCGGGTACGCGGCCGTACGCGCCCGCTACGCACGCCTGCGCGGTGAGCTGCGGGAGGCGGCGGCCTGGGCCAGGGAAGGACTGCGCGACGGCACCGGCGACGCCGCCTGCCGCCGTGAACTGGCCCTGGCCACAGCACAGTCGGGCGATGCCCCGGCCGTGCCCACGATCCCGGGTGGCCGCCCTCACGGGGGTGGGGCGGTCACCCGGCCGACGGAAGCCGGCGCACCCGGAGCCGCTGTCGGGGACGACGCGTACGACGCCGTCCGCCTCGGTGACCCCGGGCGTGCCGCCGGCCGCCTCACCGGGGTCTTCGCCGCGCACGCCGACGCCCTGGCGCGCGGCGACGGCGACGCCCTGGACCGGGTGGCCGAACAGCTTCAGGGACGCGGCTTCCTGCTGTTCGCGGCGGAGGCGCACGCGCAGGCGGCCCGGGCGCACCGCGACCCGAGCGCCGCCCGCACAGCCCGCACCCGCGCGGTCGCGCTCGCCCGGCGCTGCCAGGGCGCACGGACCCCCGCGCTGTCCGGTCTGGCCCTCGGTGAACTCACCGCCCGGCAACGGCAGATCGTCGACCTGGCGGCCGTCGGCCTCAGCAACCGGGAGATCGCCGAGAAGCTCACCCTGTCCGTCCGGACCGTCGGCAACCACCTGTACAGCGCCTACGCACGGCTCGGCGCGAGCGACCGGGGGGCCCTGCCGTGGCTGCTGGCACCCCAGGGAGCACGCCCGGCCTGAGGAGCCCGAGCCCGGCGCCCTCCCGTCAGGCCGCCCCGAACGCCGTGAACGCCCAGCCCGTCGCCCGGTGCAGCGCGTCGTCCGGCAGGGCCGCCCGCGCGTCGCGCAGCGCCTCCGCCAGGGACAGCCCGGCGTCCAGGCCCTTGTGGAGCGCCAGCATCAGCGGCACCACCGCGGCGTCGTTCACGGGTGCGCTGCACGCCACCACGCCCGCCGTGCCCAGCGGCAGCAACGCGGTGACCAGGCCCAGCAGTTCGTCGGCGCCGACCGACGCGAAGCGGGCGGTGTCGCAGCAGGACAGGATGATCCGGTACGGACTGCGGTCCAGCCGTTCGAAGTCGTGCACGACGATCGGGCCGTCCGCCATCCGCAGCGACGAGAACAGCGGGCTGTCGGCCCGGAACGCGCCGTGCGCCGCGATATGGGCCAACTCGGCGCCGTCCAGCTCCTCCAGCACCCGCGGCACCCGCGCGTCGGCGTGTTCGAGGACGACGGCGCCGCCGTACCGGACGGCCAGGTGCGGCACCTCGGCGCCGCCCGTCGCCAGCCCCGGCCCGCGCACGAGCACATGCCGGCCCCGCGGCGGCGGCTCGGTCTCCCGGGCCCGCAGCCAGCTGGTCGCCGACGGCGACACGCTCACCACCCGCTCCCGCAGCGACGGCAGCAGCGCCCACGGCACCCGGTGCAGCCGGGCCGGCGGCACGACCACCACGGGGCCGTCGCCGAGCTGGGCCGCGGCGGGCCCCAGCAGCAGCTCCTCCAGCCGCCGTCCGGCGGCCTCCACCACCGGCAGCCGTGCCTCCGCCCCGGGATGCGCGAGCCGGCGCAGCCCGGCCTGGACGTGCTCGGCCTCCACCTCCGCCTCCGCCAGCAGCCCGGCCTCGAACCGGCGCACCCGCCCCTGCCCGCACAGCAGCACCTGGACCCGCCCGTCCAGGACGGCGAGTTCGACCAGCCGTACGTCGTCCCCGAGCCGGTCCAGCAGCCGCTCCGGGTCGAAGCGGTGGCCGTCGCCCGGGGCGTCGCCCCGCATGTGCAGCGTCCGGGCGCGGATCTCCCGTTCCAGGCGCCGCTGTTCGCGTTCCAGCGCCGGGACCGGACGGGCCTCCATCCGGGCGGCCTCGGCGCGCGCGGCGATCTCCCGGAACGCCGTCAGGTCGCTCTGCAGCTGCGGGTCGGCGGGCGGCCGGGTCGGCGGGGCCGACAGCGCCGTGGCCCGCCAGCGCTCGCTCCACACCAGCAGCCGGCGCGGCCCCCCGGCGTCCAGGCTCGCCCGCTGCGCCAGCGCCGCGAGCTCCGCGCCCTGCGCGCTCGCCCGCGCCCGCAGCTCCGACGCGCCCAGCGTCATCCGGTGCGCGTCCAGCACGTCCAGCCCCCGCCGGCACGCCTCCAGCACCCCGCGTCCCGACCCCGCCGCCCGGGCCCGCAGCGCCTGCGCCGCCCAGCCCGTCATCCGGGCCAGCGGCGGCCCGCTGCGCCGGCTGCGGGCGGCGAGCGCCAGATGCCGTTCGGCGTCGGCCCGCCAGCCCAGCCCGAGCGCGATCCGGCCCGCGAGCAGCGACGCCTCCGGTGCGGCGGGCGCGCCGAAGGAGGCCAGCCGCTCGGCGACCGCGGCCGTGTCGGCGACCAGCCGGCCCGAACTGCGCCCGGCGGCCACCCGCGCCTCGATCAGCACCAGCCGGGCGTGCGCCTCCCACCAGGGCCGCCGCTGCCCCGTGAACAGCCGTACGGCCATGTCGGCGCGCGCGATCGCGGTGTGGGGGTCGCCCGCGAGCCGGGCCGCCGTCGCGGCCGCCAGCAGCAGTTCGGCCTTGCGGGTGGACTGGCCGCCGATGCCGTCGAGGACGGCGATCGCCGCGTCCGCCTCGGCGAGCGCCTCCGGTGCCAGACCGGCGGCCATCAGCACCTCGCAGCGCCGGACGCTGAGCATGAACGTCGGGGTGCCGAGCTTGGCGTAGCGCTCCTCGGCCTCGTCGAGCAGCCGCAGCGCCGCCGGTATGTCGCCCGACCGGAACGCCGCGAGCCCGCGGCTCTCCACCGCGTCCGCCTTGTCGTGCTCCTGGCCGGTGGTGTCCCACAGCGCCTCGGCCGCCGTGAAGTCGGCGTCCGCCCGGTCCACCGCGCCGAGCGCCAGGTGCACGGTGGCCCGCAGCGTCAGGGCCCGCGCCGTCCAGATCACGTCGTCGGCCTGCCGCAGCACCGGGATCGCCCGGCGGACGTCCTCCAGCGCCTCCCGGTGGTGCCCCAGGACCCAGCGGGCGTAGGCACGCCGGAACAGCACGCGGGCGCGCGGATGCCCGCTGACGCGCTCCACCCCGCGCTCCAGCGCGGCCAGCCCCTGCTGAGTGCGCCCCGCGTGCACCAACGCGACCCCGAGCGCAGCCAGGACGTCGGCCTCCCGCTCGGCCGACTCCGCGCGGGCCGCGAGGTCCCGGGCACGCCGCAGGTGGTGCAGGGCGATCCGCATGTCGCCCCAGTCGCGCTGCCAGATGCCGATCACCTGATGGGCCACGGAGGCGTGCAACGGCGACGGATCGGCGTCGAGCACGCCCTCCGCCCTCGCCAGCGCGTCGTTCGGGGCGGCGAACACCATCGGCAGCAGTTCGAGAACCGAGTCGCTTCCCGCTGTCACTCCACGGATGGTAGTTGCCCCGGAACCGTGCCACACGGTTTGTCGCTGTATCAATCAGCCGCACCACGGCTCTGACTGACGACCGTCGCCCCATCGGGAGGACACCCATGGCACCACAGCGATTCCACGAGCAGTTCGAGCAGATCCAGCGCTCCATGCCCGACGTCCCCCTCGCGATGGGACCGGACGACTCGGCCGAGTTCATCTACGAGAAGGGCCATGTGCTGGTCCGGGACGGCGAGGACGCCGCCCTCGTCGAGGACACCGTCCGCGCCCACTTCACCGCCCAGCCCGACCTGGTGCAGGACCACGTGCGCCGCGCGAGTCCCCGTGCCAACCGCTCCGGCATCACCCGCATCCAGGTCGGCGACCCCGGGGAGGGCGACCGCAGCGGCGACCGGCCCGTGGCGCACGCTCTGCGCGCCCTGCGGGAGGTGGAGGGCCGCGCCGGACGCCGGCTCGTCAGCCGCAACCACCTGGTGTCGATCGCCGTCAACTCCTGCCCGGGCGACGAACCCGTTCCCGTCGGCCAGGGCGAAGGGCTCAACCCGGCTCCCGCCGAGGGCAGTTGGGACGCGGACAGTGCCGTCGGCGTGCTGGTCGTCGACACCGGGCTCATGAACGACTTCCGGTCCTCCCCGCTGCTCGCCCACACCGACGGCGACCTCCAGCTGCAGGAGTGCGACGACGACGGCGTCCTCCAGCAGTACGTCGGACACGGCACGTTCATCGCCGGGCTCGTCGCCGCCGTGGCGCCCAACACCTCCATCACCGTGCGCAACACCCTCAACGACGCCGGCGCCATCCTGGAGTCCGAGTTCGGCGAGAAGCTGTTCGAGGCCGTCGACCGGGACGGCTGGCCCGACATCCTCAGCCTCTCCGCGGGCACGTCCAACGGCCGCACCGACGGACTGCTCGGCGTCGAGGCGTTCATGCGCGAACTGCGCGGGCAGCGCACCCTGCTCGTCGCCGCCGCCGGCAACAACGGCAGCGCCACGCCCTTCTGGCCCGCCGCCTACGCCGACCTGCCCGACTACCAGGACGCGGTGCTGTCGGTCGGGGCGCTGCGCGCCGACGGCGAGTTCGGCGCCTGCTTCAGCAACCACGGGGCCTGGGTGAAGGTGTACGCGCCCGGCGAGCGGCTCACCAGCGTCCTCACCGGCTTCGACCGGCCCGTGCCCTACGTCTTCCAGCACTCCACCTACGACGCCTGCCGGTACGGCTTCGGCTACTCCTGCACCTGCCAGTCGCCGCGCCACACCGGCGTGCTCAGCGAGCAGGACCCCGGCGCCAAGCCGGACCAGGTGACGTTCGACGGCCACGCGCACTGGAGCGGCACCTCGTTCGCCACCCCACTCGTCGCCGGGATGATCTCCGCGCACATGTCCGCGCAGCAGGAGAACGACCCGCGCGTCGCCCGGTACAAGATGCTCGCGGCGTCGTCCGGCTTCGCGGAGGTGCGCGGGGCGCATGTGCCGGCCCTGCGCCCCACGACCTGGCGCCCCGTGCCCGTCGGCCTTCCGGCCGCCCGGTCATGACGGTCGGAACGGCCCCCTCCGCGGCGTACGATGACGTGTCGTACACGAGGGGTGGGGTTGTGGACCGTGCAGACGTCGGCGCGTTGGTCCGGTCCGCCGTGGACGGCGACGCGGCGGCCTGGAAGGCGCTCGTGGAAGGGCTGAGTCCACTGGTGTGGTCGGTGGTGCGCGCACACCGGCTGGGGGACGCCGACGCCCACGAGGTGTACCAGACCGTGTGGTTCCGCTTCGCCCAGAACCTGGGGCGGATCCGGGAACCGGAGAAGGTCGGGTCCTGGCTCGCCAGCACCGCGCGGCACGAGAGCCTGAAGGTCCTCAAGAGCTTACGGCGGCTGACCGTGACGAGCGATCCGCAGCTGCTCGACCGGGTCAGCGAGGAGCGCACGCCCGAGCAGTCGGTCCTCGACTCGGAGGAGGCGGCCGCCGAGAGCGAACGGATCCGCTGGATGTGGCAGGAGTTCGAGGAACTGGGGGAGCGCTGCCGCCAGTTGCTGCGCGTCCTGATGGCGTCGCCGCCGCCGAGCTACCAGGAGGTGTCGGCCGCGCTGGGCATCGCCGTCGGCAGCATCGGCCCGCTGCGCCAGCGCTGTCTGCGCCGGCTGCGGGCCCGACTCGACGCACGGGGGGCGCTGTGACCGACGACCTGCACGACGAGACTCCGGAGGGCCGGGAGCCCTTCGAGGACGACGGGTTCGACGGGGGGCCGCTGGAGGCGGAGCTGCGCCAGGCGGCCGCCATCCTGGACCCCGTGCCGGCGCAGCTGCGGGAGATCGCCGTCGCGGCCTTCGCGCTGCGTGATCTGGACGCCCGGATCGCCGAGCTGACGTTCGACTCGGTGGTCGACGCCATCCCGGTGAGGGGAGCCGCGGACGTCCCGCGGATGCTGACCTTCCGGGCCGGCGAGGTGACCGTCGACGTGGAGGTGACGGCGCAGGGCCTGATGGGGCAGGTGCTGCCGCCGCAGCCGGCCCGTATCGAGGTGCTGGGCGGGCCGCAGGCGGCCGTACCGGTAGACGCCGACGCCATGGGCCGCTTCTCCAGCGACGCCCCGCTCACCGGCCCGTTCGCCCTGCGGCTGCGGACCGGCGCGGAGGTCGTCGTCACGGAGTGGACGCGGGCCTGAGCCGGCGGCTCAGCGGCTGACGGCGTCCACCAGCGCGGCCAGCGCGCCCGCGAGCCGGGTGAGTCCGGGACCGGCCGGACCGCCCGGCTCCGTCATGTACGTGTCCCGGCGGATCTCGACCATCAGGGCGGACACGCGCGGGTCCGCGCCGTAGAAGTCCAGCGGCACGTACGTCCCCGCGAACGGGCTGTCCAGGCCGGTCTCCCCGCACGGCGCGAACGCCTCCCGCGCGGCGGCGAGCAGTCCGGGCGGCGTGTGGAAGGAGTCGGTGCCCAGGCACACCGGCGGCCGGGGGCCGTCGCCGTGCAGTTCGTAGGGCAGCGGGTCGGCCGGGTACGAGTGCACGTCGATGACCACGGCCCGCCCGGTGGCGGCGAGCCGGCCGGCGACGGCCTCCGTCATGGCCTGCGCGTAGGGCCGGAAGTAGCGCTCGACGAGCGGCTCGGGGTCGGTGCCGTCGGGCCGCAGCGGCTCCCGGTGCGTGGTCCGCGTGTACACGGCCCCCATCCCGACGGCCAGCATCTCCTCCCGGTCGTCGGGGAACCGCTCGGGGTCGACGACGAGCCGGGACAGCCGGTTCACGAACCGCCACGGGGTGACGCCGGCCGCCCGGGCCGCCTCCTCGGCGATCGAGGCGGTGTGCGCGTCGGTGATGTGGTCCAGCTCCCGCTCCAGCGCGGCGTCGTCCAGGACGATCCCGGACCGCACGCCGGCCGGTATCTCCCGCGACGAGTGCGGCACGTGAAGGATCACCGGGGACTCGGGGTCGCCGGGAAGGTGGTCGAACGAGGGTGGCACGACGCTCATGCGCTGCTCCGAAGGTGCTGTCGGTGGTGTACGGCGATCAAGGTGTCACACGCCACTGACAACGGCCGCCGCCGCACCCTCCGCCGGCCGGCCACCGGGGCCCGGACACGGCTCCGCCCCGGCCGGGGACCGGCCGGGGCGGAATCGTGCGACGGGGGCGTCAGCTCAGGGACGCCAGCGCCTCGTTCCACGTGGCGGACGGGCGCATGACCGCGGCGGCCTTGGCCGGGTCGGGCTGGTAGTAGCCGCCGATGTCGACCGGCTCGCCCTGGACGGTGTTCAGCTCCTCGACGATCTTCTGCTCGTTCGCCGCGAGGGTCTCGGCGAGCGGGGCGAACGCCTTGGCGAGGTCGGCGTCGTCGGTCTGGGCCGCCAGCTCCTGCGCCCAGTACAGGGACAGGTAGAAGTGGCTGCCGCGGTTGTCGATGCCGCCGACGCGACGGGTCGGGGACTTGTCCTCGTTGAGGAAGGTCGCCGTGGCGCGGTCGAGGGTGTCGGCGAGGACCTTCGCCTTGCCGTTGCTCGTCGCCGTCGCGTACTGCTCCAGGGACGGCACCAGCGCGAAGAACTCACCGAGGGAGTCCCAGCGCAGGTAGTTCTCCTTGACGAGCTGCTGGACGTGCTTGGGCGCGGAGCCGCCGGCGCCCGTCTCGAACAGGCCGCCGCCCGCCATCAGCGGGACGACCGACAGCATCTTGGCGCTGGTGCCCAGCTCCAGGATGGGGAAGAGGTCGGTCAGGTAGTCGCGCAGCACGTTGCCGGTGACGGAGATGGTGTTCTCGCCGCGGCGGATGCGCTCCACCGACAGCTTGGTCGCCTCGACCGGGCTGAGGATCCGGATGTCCAGGCCTTCGGTGTCGTGCTCCGGCAGGTACTGCTGGACCTTGGCGATCAGGTTGGCGTCGTGCGCGCGGGTCTCGTCCAGCCAGAAGACGGCCGGGTCGCCGGTGGCGCGGGCGCGGGTGACGGCCAGCTTCACCCAGTCCCTGATCGGCGCGTCCTTGGTCTGGCAGGCGCGGAAGATGTCGCCCGCGGCGACCTGCTGCTCGATCAGCACGTCGCCGTTCGCGTCGACCAGGCGGACCGTGCCGGCGGCCTTGACCTCGAAGGTCTTGTCGTGGGAGCCGTACTCCTCGGCCTTCTGCGCCATGAGGCCGACGTTCGGGACGGAGCCCATGGTCGACGGGTCGTAGGCGCCGTTGGCGCGGCAGTCGTCGATCACGGCCTGGTAGACACCGGCGTACGACGAGTCCGGCAGCACCGCGAGGGTGTCGGCCTCCTGGCCGTCCGGACCCCACATGTGGCCGGAGGTGCGGATCATGGCCGGCATGGAGGCGTCGACGATGACGTCGGACGGCACGTGCAGGTTGGTGATGCCCTTGTCGGAGTCGACCATCGCCAGGGCCGGGCCCTCGGCCAGCTCGGCGTCGAAGGACGCCTTGATCTCGGCACCGTTGGCCAGCGACTCCAGGCCCTTGTAGATGCCGCCCAGACCGTCGTTCGGGGACAGGCCGGCGGCGGCGAGGTCGGCGCCGAAGCGCTCGAAGGTCGTCGGGAAGAAGGCGCGCACCACGTGACCGAAGATGATCGGGTCGGAGACCTTCATCATCGTGGCCTTCAGGTGCACGGAGAACAGCACGCCCTGCGCCTTGGCCTCGGCGATCCGCGCGGTGAGGAACTCGCGCAGCGCGGCCACGTGCAGCACGGACGCGTCGACGACCTCGTCCTCCAGGACGGGCACCGACTCGCGCAGGACGGTCGTGGTGCCGTCCTCGGCGACGTGCTCGATGCGCAGCGAGCCGGCCTCGGAGATCACGACGGACTTCTCCGTGGAGCGGAAGTCGTTCTGGCCCATGGTCGCCACGTTGGTCTTGGACTCGGGGGTCCAGGCGCCCATGCGGTGCGGGTGGGTCTTGGCGTAGTTCTTGACCGAGGCGGGGGCGCGGCGGTCGGAGTTGCCCTCGCGCAGCACCGGGTTCACCGCGGAGCCCTTGATCTTGTCGTAGCGGGCCTGGATGTCCCGCTCCTCGTCGGTCTTGGGGTCGTCCGGGTAGTTCGGGAGCGCGTAGCCCTGGCCCTGGAGCTCGGCGACGGCGGCCTTGAGCTGCGGGATCGACGCCGAGATGTTCGGCAGCTTGATGATGTTGGCCGCGGGCGTCTTGGCGAGCTCACCGAGCTCGGCGAGGGCGTCCGGGATGCGCTGGTCCTCGGTCAGGTACTCCGGGAACACCGCGATGATGCGGCCGGCCAGCGAGATGTCCCGCGTCTCCACGGGGACGCCCGCCTGCGAGGCGTACGCCTGGACCACCGGGAGGAAGGAATACGTCGCCAGGGCCGGGGCCTCGTCAGTGTGCGTATAGATGATGGTCGAGTCAGTCACCGGGTGCTCCGCTCCACGTCTGCAACATTGCTCGACATCAAGATATCTCGTGACCGACCCGTCCTCGACAGGGGTCCGGCTCCGGACGTCGGATGCCGTGCGGGGCCGGACCGGTCCCGTCCGGATCCACGCAAACGGACGGACAGGCTCCGTGCAACCTGATCGCGTGGTTCGGCAGTCATGTAGGGAGATCACCGACCGGCGGCCGGTCCTGACCACCCGGCCGCCCCAGCGAAGGCGGACCATGAGATATCGCACCCGAGTGACGGCCCCGGCGGCCGCCCTCATCGGCACCGCGGCGGCCCTGGCCACCGGACCCTCGGCCCAGGCCGCACCGCCGGCGGGGGAGCCGGCGGCCACGAGGAAGTCCGGCACCCCGGGACCGGAGACCCTCGGCGACCCCGTCTACCCGGCCCTGGGCAACGACGGCTACCGCGTCGGCGCGTACGACCTCGACTTCTCCTACGACCCCGCGACCCGCCTGGTCGACGCGAAGGCGACCCTGCGGATCCGCACCACGCAGGCGCTGTCCCGCTTCGCCCTGGACTCCCTCGGCCTGGACATCCGCTCCGTCCGCGTCGGCGGCCGCACGGCGACCTTCGAGCAGGTGGACGAGAAGCTGCGCATCACGCCCGCGCAGACGCTGCCGGACAAGTCCTCGGTGACCGTGTGCGTCGAGTACTCGGCGGACCCGCGCCGGATTCCGCAGCCGCTCACCGGCTGGGTCGACACGCTGGACGGGTTCGCCGTCTGCTGCCAGCCGAACCTGGCCCACACCGTCTTCCCCTGCAACGACCACCCCTCCGACAAGGCCGACTTCACCTTCCGCGTCACCGTCCCCGCCGGTCTGCGCGGCGTCGCGAGCGGCCTGCTCGTGCGCACCGAGACCCTGTCCGGCGGCCGTACGGCGTACACCTACCGCTCGCGCGAGCCCATGGCCACCGAACTGGTGCAGATCACCGTCGGCGACTACGTGATCAAGGAGCGGCAGGGCCCGCACGGGCTGCCGCTGCGCGACGTCGTGCCCGTCGCCCGCGCCGCCGCGCTGGAGCCGGCCCTCGCGCTGACGCCGGGCCTGGTGGAGTGGCTGGAGGCGCGCCTCGGCGCCTACCCGTTCGAGACATACGGGCTGCTGCCCTGCAACTCCGACGCCCCGAACGCCTTCGACTTCACCGGCCTGGAGACGCAGACCCTCACCCTCTACAAGCCGAACTACCTCCTCCAGGAGGAGTCCAAGATCGGCTCGCACATGATGCACGAGCTGGTCCACTCCTACTTCGGCAACAGCGTCAGCCCCGCCACCTGGGCCGACCTGTGGATCAACGAGGGCCACGCCGACTTCTACGGCCTGCTCTACCGCTACGAGCGCGGCTGGACGGACTCCCTGGGGCTCTCCACCATGGAGGCCCGGATGAAGAACACCTACGCCCAGGGCGACCAGTGGCGCCGGACCTCCGGGCCGGTCGCGGCCCCGAACGCCGCGAACCTGTTCGACAGCCAGCGCTACCTCGGCGGCGTCCTGGTGCTGTACGCGCTGCGCAACCTCGTCGGCGAGGACACCTTCAACGCCCTGGAGCGCACCTTCCTCGCCCGCTACCGCAACGCCTCGGCGTCGACGGAGGACTACATCGCCGTCGCCTCCGAGGCCGCGGGCCGGGACCTCGGCGGGTTCCTGCGGGAGTGGCTGTACGGGACGAAGACGCCGCGGATGCCCGGCCACCCGGACTGGACGGTCACCCCGGTGAGCGCCTCGCTCGCCCCGGGCCGCCGTACGACCGCCCGGAGCCACGACAACTCCGCCACCCTGTAGGGCGGGACACCCCTCAGGGGCGGCCCCGCCGTCAGTCGAGGCGGACGGGAGCGATCTCGTCCGCCTCCCCGGCGGCGCGCTGCTGCGGGATGGTCACCGCGCCCTGCTGGATCGCCACCGTGCGGGTGGGCGCCGGGATGCGGATGCCCTCCCGGCGGTAGCGACGGTGCAGCCGCTTGATGAACTCGTGCTTGATCCGGTACTGGTCGCTGAACTCGCCGACGCCGAGGATCACGGTGAAGCCGATCCGGGAGTCGCCGAAGGTGTGGAAGCGGATCACCGGCTCGTGCTCCGGCAGCGCCCCCTCGACGTCCTTCATCACCTCGGCGACGACCTCCGCGGTCACCCGCTCGACCAGGTCGAGATCGCTGTCGTAGGCCACGCCGACCTGCACCAGGATCGTCAATTCCTGCCCGGGACGCATGAAGTTGGTCATGTTCGTCTTCGCGAGCGCCCCGTTGGGCACGACGATCAGGTTGTTGGAGAGCGCCCGCACGGTCGTCTGACGCCAGTTGATGTCCTCGACGTAGCCCTCCTCACCGCTGGCGAGCCGGATGTAGTCGCCGCGCTGGACCGTCTTCGAGGCCAGGATGTGGATGCCCGCGAAGAGGTTCGCCAGCGTGTCCTGGAGCGCCAGCGCCACCGCGAGACCACCGACGCCCAGCGCGGTCAGCATCGGCGCTATGGAGATGCCCAGCGTCTGCAGCACCACCAGGAACCCGATGGCCAGCACCAGCACCCGGGTGATGTTGACGAAGATCGTGGCGGAGCCGGCGACCCCCGGGCGGGACTGCGTGACCGACCCCATCACCCCGGCGATCCCGCGCGCCGCCGCCAGCGTCACCACGAAGATGAGCACCACCGTCAGCGTCTGGTTGACGTGCCGCTGCACCGTCGAGGTGAGCGGCAGCGCCGCCCCCGCCGAGGCCGCGCCGCCGAGGAACGCCGCCCAGGGCACCACGGTCCGCAGCACGTCCACGATCAGATCGTCGCCGCTCCAGCGGGTGCGGTCGGCGTGCTTGCGCAGCCAGCGCAGCAGGATCCGCAGCGCGAGGGCCGCCAGCAGGCCCGCCGCGACCGCGATCCCGGCCATGACCAGGTCGTCCACCGTGAGCTCGCGCTTCACCGGTCACCTCCGGGGTGGAAGGTCGCGGCGAACGCCGCCGCCGGCGGCGCGATATGAGATCTCGTCACGTTGTCCCCTGCTCGATTACACGATGTGCCGTCGCGCCGCCCATGTCGGCCCCCGTCTCCGGCGCGCGGGCTCATCCTGCCGTATCGCGCACACCGGTTCGTGCCCGGCGGCGGCCGCACCGGCCGCTTCCGGGCATTCTCCCCGGAACGCCCGGCGCCTTCGAGGGCCGACGGCCACCGCACGGCCCCCGGCCGAGGCGTGGGCGTCGCACCGGTGGCACGGACGGGGCGCGCGCCCGACGCCCGTGCCCCGTCAGCGGTCCGTGAACGACCCGTGCCGTCCGGCGCCCGCGGCGAAGCGGGCCGCACCCTCCATGCCTTGCGCCAACACACCCTTGCCGTAACGGAGTTCACCCTGCATGGCGGCCGCCTCGCCGAGGCCCTCCTGATCGAGCACCGAGGCCCGGTCGGCCCGCAGGCAGTCCTGCGGGAACCGGGCCAGGGCGGCGGCCAGCTCCTCCGCCTCGGCGCGAGCACGCCCCGCCGGCACGACCCGGTTGGCCAGTCCGATGGCGTGCGCCTCCGCCGCCGGCACCGGCCGCCCGGTCAGGATCAGGTCCATCGCGCGGCTCGTACCGATCAGCCGGGGCAGCCGCACCGTGCCGCCGTCGATCAGCGGCACGCCCCAGCGGCGGCAGAACACACCGAACACCGCGTCCTCCTCGGCGACCCGCAGATCGCACCACAGGGCCAGTTCCAGCCCGCCCGCCACGGCGTGCCCGGCGACCGCGGCGATCACCGGCTTCGACAGCCGCAGCCGTGTCGGCCCCATCGGGCCGTCGCCGTCCTCGGCGACCCGGTTGCCCCGTCCGGCGCCCAGCGCCTTGAGGTCCGCGCCCGCGCAGAACGTGCCGCCCTCGCCCCACAGCACCGCCACCCGCGCCTCGTCGTCCGCCTCGAACTCCCGGAAGGCCGCGGCGAGCGCGGCGGCCGTGGGCCCGTCCACGGCGTTGCGCACCTCCGGGCGGGACAGGACGACGGTGGTGACGTGTCCCTGACGCTCGACGCGGACCGGCATGGCGAGGTCCTTTCCCTGTTCCTGGACGGATCTCGTACGGTACTGAGCGGTCGCTCCGCCTTCCACCGGGGATCGCACACCTGCCCGGATCGTGTCGACCTTGACCTCAACATTGGTCGAGGTCCTAGGTTTCCCGCATGAGCATGGAAACGACCGCCTGGACCCAGCTGCACAGCGTCATGAACGCCGAACGGGAACGCCGCCCCTTCAGCCGCGACACGCTGCGCCGCATCGCCGCCTTCGCCCGCCCCCACCGCCGCCGGATCGCCCTGTTCGTCGTGCTGGGGGTGCTGTCCGCGCTGCTCGCGGTCGCCACCCCCGTCCTCGCCGGGCACGTCGTCGACACGATCGTCCGCGGCGGCGACGAGGACGCCGTCGTCCGGCTCGCCCTGCTGATCGCCCTGATCGCGGTCGCCGAGGCGGCTCTCGGGATCCTCGGCAGACGCCTGTCGGCCAGGCTGGGCGAGGGGCTCATCCTCGATCTGCGGACGGCCGTGTTCGACCACGTCCAGCGCATGCCGGTCGCCTTCTTCACCCGCACCCGCACCGGGGCGCTGGTCTCCCGCCTCAACAACGACGTGATCGGCGCGCAGCGCGCGTTCAGCAACACCCTGTCCGGCGTGGTCAGCAACCTCGTCACCCTGGTCCTCACCCTCGCCGTCATGCTGACCCTGTCCTGGCAGATCACCCTGCTCTCCCTCGTCCTCCTCCCGGTCTTCGTGGCCCCGGCCCGCCGCATGGGCCACCGCATGGCCCGGATGCAGCGTGAGGCCGCCACGCTCAACGCGGCGATGGGAACCCGGATGACGGAGCGCTTCTCGGCGCCCGGCGCCACCCTGGTCAAGCTGTTCGGGCGCCCGGAACAGGAGTCGGAGGAGTTCGCCGCGCGCGCCCGCCGTGTCGCCGAGATCGGGGTGCGCACGGCCACCGCCCAGTCCGTGTTCATCACCGCGCTCACCCTGGTCTCCGCCCTGGCCCTCGCCCTCGTCTACGGCCTCGGCGGCTGGTTCGCGCTGCGCGGCACCCTGGAGGCCGGCGCCGTCGTCTCGCTGGCGCTCCTGCTGACCCGGATGTACGCGCCGCTCACCGCGCTCGCTGGCGCCCGCGTCGAGGTCATGAGCGCCCTCGTCAGCTTCGAGCGCGTCTTCGAGGTGCTCGACCTGAGGCCGCTCATCGAGGAGAAGCCGCAGGCGCGGGACGTCCCCGACGGCCCGGTGTCCGTCGAGTTCGACAGCGTGCGCTTCGGCTACCCGTCCGCCGACAAGGTCTCCCTCGCCTCCCTGGAGGAGGTCGCGACCCTCGACACCCGCGGCGGCGACGAGGTCCTGCACGGCGTCTCCTTCCGCGCCGAGCCGGGCCGGACCGTCGCCCTGGTCGGCTCGTCCGGCGCGGGCAAGTCCACCATCGCCCAGCTCCTCCCGCGCCTGTACGACGTCGACGAGGGCGCGGTACGCCTCGGCGGGGTCGACGTGCGCGACCTGAGCGCCGCCTCCCTGCGCGCCACGCTCGGCATGGTCACGCAGGACGGCCACCTCTTCCACGACACCGTCCGCGCCAACCTGCTCCTGGCCCGCCCCACCGCGGACGACACCGCGCTCTGGGACGTGCTGCGCCGTGCCCGCCTCGACACCCTCGTCCGCTCCCTGCCCGACGGCCTCGACACCGTCGTCGGCGAGCGCGGCTACCGCCTGTCCGGCGGTGAGCGGCAGCGCATGACGATCGCCCGGCTGCTGCTGGCGGGCCAGCGCGTCGTCGTCCTCGACGAGGCCACCGCCCACCTCGACAACACCTCCGAGGCGGCCGTCCAGGAGGCCCTCGCCGAGGCGCTGGAGGGGCGGACCGCGCTCGTCATCGCCCACCGCCTGTCCACCGTGCGCACGGCGGACCTCATCCTCGTCGTGGAGGACGGCCGGATCGCCGAACGCGGCACCCACGAGGAGCTGTTGGCGGCGGGCGGCCGTTACGCCGAGCTGTACCGCACCCAGTTCGAGCAACCGGATTCGGCCAAGGTCGGCCCACACGCCCCTCAGGAACGCACAGACACCGACAGCATCATTGCTTCTACGAAGTCCGCGACCTAGGGTGCGTTCGGTTTCCCCACAGCACCGCACATGATCTGACGCTCCCTCACCACCGTGCAACGCCGCACTGTCGTCCCGAGGAAGGCCGCCGTCGATGCCGATCACGCCCCCCACCCCCGCCGGCCCGTCGCACCTGCCCGGCGTCCCGGTCAGCCGCCGCCGTCTGCTGGAGGGCGGCGCCGCCCTGCTCGGCGCGCTCGCCGTCTCCGGCTCCTCCGCCGCGGCGTACGCGGCCGACGGGGGCGGCGCCGACGCCGGCCCGCCGGAGTGGAACGGGGCCATGGGCCTCTTCCAGGTCGGCGCCGAGCCCCCGCACACCACGCTCATGCCGTACGCCGACGTCCGCCAGGCCCTCACCGCCGACCGCACCCGCTCGCCGTACCGGCTGAGCCTCGACGGCACCTGGAGGTTCGCCTACGCCGAGCGGCCCGAGGACCGGGACACCGACTTCCACCGCACCGACCTCGACGACCGGGACTGGGACACCGTCCCCGTCCCGTCGGCCTGGCAACTGCACGGCTACGACCGGCCGATCTACGTCAACATCACCTACCCCTGGTGGGGCCCCAACGGGCTCGGCGAGGACGCGCAGCCGCCCGCCGCCCCCACCCGCTACAACCCCGTCGGCCAGTACCGGCGCACCTTCACCGTGCCGCGCGACTGGGCGGGACGGCGCACGTTCCTGCACTTCGAGGGCGTCAAGTCCGCCCACTACGTGTGGATCAACGGAAAGCTGGCCGGCTACCACGAGGACTCCTACGACCCCGCCGAGTACGACATCACCCCGTACCTCGAGCCGGGCACCAACCAGATCGCCGTCGAGGTCTACCGCTACTCCGACGGAGACTGGCTGGAGGACCAGGACATGATCCGCCTCAGCGGCATCTTCCGGTCCGTCTACCTCTACTCCACCCCGCCCGTGCACCTGCGCGACTTCCGCCTCACGACACCGCTGAGCGACGGCTACACGGCGGCCGAACTGTCCGTGACCGCGAGCGTGCGGGACTACGGCGGCCGGGGCGCAGGCGACCACACCGTGGAGACCCAGCTGTACGACGCGGACGGGCACCCGGTGTGGTCCCGGCCGCTGCGGCAGACCGTCACCCTCGAGGCCAGCGGCGAGAAGACCGTGGAGGCCGCGAAGTCCGTGCCCCGCCCGCGCCTGTGGTCGGCCGAGGACCCCTACCTCTACACGGCCGTGCTCCGTCTGCGCGACCCGGCCGGCAAGGTCGTCGAAACCCTCTCCCACCGGGTCGGGGTACGGGAGTTCGCGCTGAAGGACGGCCTGATGCGCGTCAACGGCCGGCCGGTCTCCTTCCGCGGCACCAACCGCCACGAGATGCACCCGGTCCACGGCTCCGCCCTCACCCGCGCCGACATGGTCGAGGACATCGAGGTCATCAAACGCCTGAACATCAACAGCGTGCGCACCTCGCACTACCCCAACAACCCGCAGTGGCTCGAACTCGCCGACGAGTACGGCCTCTACCTCGTCGGCGAGACCAACCTGGAGACCCACGGCATCCGCGACCGCTACCCCGGCGACCAGCCCGAGTGGACCACGGCCTGCGTGGCCCGGGCCCGTGCCATGGTCCACCGCGACAAGAACCACGCCAGCGTGGTCATCTGGTCGCTCGGCAACGAGGCCGGCGGCGGCAGCACCTTCCGCGCCATGCACGACTGGATCCGCTCCTACGACCCCACCCGAGTCATCCAGTACGAGGGCGACGACCGGCCGGGGATCAGCGACATCCGTTCCGCGATGTACGAGAGCCCCGCACGCGTCGAGGCCCGCGCCGCGGACACCGCCGACCGGCGGCCGTACGTGATGATCGAGTACTCGCACGCCATGGGGAACTCCAACGGCAACTTCAAGAAGTACTGGGACGTCGTACGGCGTCACGACGTCCTGCAGGGCGGCTGGATCTGGGACTTCGCCGACCAGGCCCTCACGTGGCCCACCCCGGTGCGCACCCTGTTCACCGAGTCCGGGCCGGCCGCGCTGCGCGGTGAGATCGTCGCCCCCGCCGGCACGTTCACCCGCGGCGAGGGCGTCTCCGGCGGCACCGTCTTCGCCCGTGACAAGGGTCTCGACCTCACCGGCTCCCTCACCCTGGAAGCCTGGATCACCCCCCGCTTCACGGGCGGCCACCAGCCGGTCATCGCGAAGGGCGACACCCAGTACGCCCTCAAACAGAGCGACCGCGCCCTGGAGTTCTTCCTCCACGCCGACGGGCAGTGGATCGCCGTGAACTGGGCGCTGCCCGGCGACTGGACCGGCCGCGAACACCACATCGCAGGCGTCTTCGACGCCACGGCCGGCACCCTGACCCTGCACGTCGACGGACAGGTCCGCGCCACCCGCACGACCACCCGCCGCCCCGAGAACAACACGGCGCCGCTCGCCCTGTGCACCGACGTCGACAACCCGACCCGCGAGTTCAGCGGCACCGTACGGCGGGCCCGTGTGTACGCCCGAGCCCTGAGCGCGGCCGAACTGGCCGACGAGAAGCGGGGGAGCGGCGACGACGGCGTACGGTTCTGGTTCGACGCGGCCACCGTCCACGTCACCGAACGCCGGCCCCGCGACAAGACCTTCTTCGCGTACGGGGGCGACTGGGGCGACATCCCCAACGACGGGGCGTTCTCCGGGGACGGCATCGTCACCGCCGACCGGACGCTCACCGGCAAGTCGGCCGAGGTCAAGCGGGTCTACCAGGCGATCGACGCCGCCCCCGCCGACGGCGACACGCTCGCGCCCGGCGCCGCGCTCACCCTCACCAACGAGCACCTGTTCACCAGCCTCCGTACCTTCGACGGACGCTGGGAGCTGCTGGCCGACGGCGAGGTCGTCCGGCACGGCCGTCTCAGCCCGGCCCAGCTGGACGTGGCACCGCTGTCCAGCAAGCGTGTGACGGTGCCCTTCGACGTGCCGCGCACCCCGGCACCGGGAACCGAGTACTTCCTGCGGTTGTCGTTCACCACCCGGGAACGCACGAAATGGGCCGAGCCCGGCTTCGAGATCGCCAGGAAGCAGATCCCCGTCGACGCGGGCGCCCCCGCGGTGACACCGGTCCCGCTCGCGAGCGTCCCCGCGCTGCGCCACACCGACGGCGAGACGGCGGTCACCGTCGAGGGCCGGGGCTTCTCCGTCACCGTCGACAAGGCGACCGGCGTCATCACCTCCTACGAGGCGGACGGCGCCCCCCTGATCGTCTCCGGACCCGCCCCGAACTTCTGGCGGGCGCCCACGGACAACGACCGGGGCAACGGCCAGCACACCCGCAACCAGACCTGGCGCGACGCCGGCGCCCGCCGCGAGGTCACGGACGTCACCGTGCGCGCCCTGCGCGACCGGGCCGTCGAGATCAAGGTCGCCGGCACCCTGCCCACGACCACCCCCTCGACGTACACCACGACGTACACCGTCTTCGGCAACGGCGAGATCAAGGTCGACAACACCCTCCACCCGGGCGCGGCCTCCCTCCCCTACATCCCGGAGGTGGGCACCCTGCTGCTCCTGCCCGCCCGGCTGGAGAAGGTGCGGTATTACGGCCGCGGCCCCGAGGAGAACCACTGGGACCGCAACGACGCCACCGACGTCGGCGTCCACTCGGGCACCGTCTCCGGCCAGGGCACCCCCTATCTGCGCCCGCAGGAGAACGGCAACCGGACCGACGTGCGCTGGTTCGCCCTCACCGGCGGCCGCGGCCCGGGACTCCTCGTCACCGGCGAACCCCTCGTGGAGGTCAACGCCTCGCACTTCACCCCCGAGGACCTGTCGACCGGCGTGCGCCACGCCTACCAGCTGACCCCGCGCGAGGAGGTCGTCCTGCGGATCGCCCACCGCCAGATGGGCGTCGGCGGTGACAACAGCTGGGGCGCCCACACCCACGACGAGTACAAGCTGTTCGCCGACCGCGACTACTCCTACACGTACCGGCTGCGCCCGCTCGCGGACGCGTCCCGGGCGATGCGCGCAGCGCGCCGGCCGACCGCGCTGGAGTGACCGGGAGCGGCGGTAGGTGTGGCCGGCGGGAGACCCCGCCGGCCACCTGCTGTCGCGGACCGCCCCGAAAACCTGTCGAGTGCGTCCGGAGGGGCGCCTACCCTGACGGCATGTCCCACGGCAAAACCGCCTACGTATGCCTCTCTTGCAGGGCCTCGTACAAGCAGCCCTACGACAGGGACCGGCCACGGCGCATCTGCCCGCGCTGTGCGCGACCGCTGATCCACGCGGGATCGGCCTTCGCCGCGCCGCCGCGCCGCGACCGCGACGCGTGGCGCGTGCTCACCGTCCTGCTCCACGCGGGCATCCGGTTCCACAAGAGCTGCTGCGGCGGACCGGGGTACCGGCCGCGCACGCTGAGGGAGGTACGCGAGCGGATGGCATACGCCCGCCGCACCGGCGAGTCCTTCGCCAGGGCGCTCGTGCACTACGACGTGCCATGACGGAGACCGCGAGCCCGACACGCCTCGGGACACCACCCCCGGAGCCCGACGTGCACCGTGGCTTGAATGTCGGGCTGTCACCCCGCCCCGCCATGCCGACCGCTCCTCGCGGTGCCCCGGCATGACAAGCTGGGCCCGCCCGTCCCCCCGAACCCAGGAGGTCACCATGACCGCAGAGCAGCCCGCCACGGAAGGTTCGGAACCGGCCGACGCCGAGACGTCCCCTCTGACGCCGGACGACGACGGCGCCTACGACCTGAAGCGCAAGTTCCGTGAGGCCCTGGCGCGCAGGCGCGGTGCGCAGGCGGACGCGGCCGAGGGCGCCGGGCACGCGAACGCGTCGAAGGTGCGAGCGGCCCACGGTCCGGCCGCGAACCAGCGGTCGTTCCGCCGGAAGAGCGGCGGCTGATCCCGGTCGGCCTCGCGGCCCGGCCGCACGACCGACGCCTGGCCCGCAACGCGCCTGTCCGCAGCGCGCGTTGCGGGCCAGGCGCCGTCCTGCGGGCTGCCGTGGCGGAGCCCGATCAGTTCTTGGCCGCGACCCCGGCGACGGAGACGTCGGGTGTGTCCGTCTCGGACGCGTCGGGGTCCGGGCGCCAGGAGGCCGTGGCGACGACCCCGGGCTCGACCAGGTCCAGGCCGTCGAAGTAGGAGGCGATCTCCTGCGGCGACCGGAGGTGGTAGGTGTTGGCCGACTGCTGGTTGTACGCCGCGACCGCCGTGTTCAGCGCCTCGTTGGTGTTCGTACCGTCGCTCAGCGCCAGCCAGCTGCCCGCGGGCAGCCCCGCCAGCAGGGCGCTCACCAGCTCCACGGGACGGTCGTCGTCCGAGATCTGCCCCATGATGCCCAGCATGGTGAGGGCGACCGGGCGGCTGAAGTCGAGCGTCTTGGCGGCTTCGGCCAGGATCCGCTCCGGGTCGCGGACGTCCGCGTCCACGTAGGCGCATGCCCCCTCGTCGCTGCTGGTGAGCAGCGCCTCGGCGTGCACCAGCACGAGCGGGTCGTTGTCCACGTACACGATGCGGCTCTCGGGCGCGATGCGCTGGGCCAGCTCGTGCGTGTTGTCCGCGGTGGGCAGGCCCGTCCCGATGTCCAGGAACTGACGGATGCCGGCCTCCTGCACCAGGAAGCGCACGGCGCGCGAGAGGAACCGCCGCTGCAGCCGGGCGACGGCGGCGAACTCCGGGAACGTCGACAGGATGACGTCCCCGACTTCGCTGTCGACGGGGTAGTTGTCCTTGCCGCCCAGCAGGTAGTTCCAGACCCGCGCCGAGTGGGGGCGATCGGTCTGCAGCCTCGCCACGACGTCGGCGGGCGAAGATTCCGAGGATTCCATGGGGACAGCTTCACACACCGTGGTGATCAAAGTGATCAAGTGCGGGGATTCTTCCGCGTCTTGGTGGACGGGGTGGGAGGGGAGCCCATCAACGGGCTCCCAGGGTGGGTACGAAAGTTTCGGAGTACTCATGACGGCCCTGTCATTGCCTGGCGAAAAAGCGGTGATCAACCGTCGGTATCGACCGTCGATCACGCTGGAATCATGAGGGATTCTGGCCCTACGGGGTCGGCGAAACATTCGATCCTCAATCGGAAATATTCTTGCGAGAGTCCTTGACGATCCACCGTCAAGCCTCAATGATCCGCCTACAGAAAGCGCGCGCCTTCCCCCGCTCTTCGGCCGTTCCGTGAGAACCACGAAGGAGGCACCCCCATGGGCATCCAAGCCCTTCCCAGAGCCGCCGTCCGCCAGAGGATCCGTGGTCCGCTGATGGTGCTGGCCGCCGGCGTCCTGGGGCTGACGACCGCACTCGTCGCACCCACGAACGCCGACGCCGCCGAGAGCACGCTGGGCGCCGCCGCGGCACAGAGCGGCCGCTACTTCGGCGTCGCCGTCGCCTCGGGCAAGCTGGGCGACTCGGCGTACACGTCGATCGCGAACCGGGAGTTCAACTCGGTGACGGCCGAGAACGAGATGAAGATCGACGCCACGGAACCCCAGCGGGGCCAGTTCAACTTCAGCTCCGCCGACCGCGTCCACAACTGGGCCGTGCAGAACGGCAAGCAGGTGCGAGGCCACACGCTCGCCTGGCACTCCCAGCAGCCCAGCTGGATGCAGAACCTCAGCGGCAGCTCCCTGCGCCAGGCCATGATCGACCACATCAACGGCGTGATGGCCCACTACAAGGGCAAGATCGCCCAGTGGGACGTGGTGAACGAGGCGTTCGCCGACGGGAGTTCGGGCGCCCGCCGCGACTCCAACCTCCAGCGCACCGGCAACGACTGGATCGAGGTCGCCTTCCGCACCGCGCGCGCCGCCGACCCGTCCGCCAAGCTCTGCTACAACGACTACAACGTGGAGAACTGGAACTGGGCGAAGACCCAGGCCATGTACAACATGGTCCGGGACTTCACGTCGCGCGGCGTGCCCATCGACTGCGTCGGCTTCCAGTCGCACTTCAACAGCGGCAGCCCCTACGACAGCAACTTCCGCACCACCTTGCAGAACTTCGCGGCCCTCGGCGTCGACGTCGCCGTCACCGAACTCGACATCCAGGGTGCCCCGTCCTCGACGTACGCCGCCGTGGTCAACGACTGCCTGGCCGTCTCACGCTGCCTCGGCGTCACCGTCTGGGGCGTGCGCGACAGCGACTCCTGGCGCGCCAGTGACACGCCGCTGCTGTTCAACAACGACGGCAGCAAGAAGGCCGCGTACACCGCCGTCCTCAACGCGCTCAACGGCGGCACGACCACGCCCCCGCCGACCGGGGGCGGCGGCCAGATCAAGGGCGTCGCCTCGGGTCGCTGCCTGGACGTCCCCAACGCGTCGACCACCGACGGCACACAGCTCCAACTGTGGGACTGCCACACCAACAGCAACCAGCAGTGGACCGTGACCGACGCCGGTGAGCTGCGGGTCTACGGCAACAAATGCCTGGACGCCGCCGGCACCGGCAACGGCACCAAGGTCCAGATCTACAGCTGCTGGGGCGGCGACAACCAGAAGTGGCGCCTCGACTCCGACGGATCGATCGTCGGCGTCCAGTCCGGCCTCTGCCTCGACGCCGCCGGCACCGGCAACGGCACCCGGATCCAGCTCTACTCCTGCTCGGGCGGCGGCAACCAGCGCTGGACCCGCACCTGAGACACAAGCCGCCAGACACAGGCTCCAGGGCCGCCGTCATGAGGACGGCGGCCCGTCCTGATGGGGCCACCCCTCAGGTCCAGGAGGTGCGGCGCTCCCCGTCGCCATGCCGTCAACCACCCCGGTGCGCGGGCTCCGATCCGTCACCCTCCGCAGCCAGGGTCGCCCGCACGCGCTGCTCCTCGCGAGCAGAGTTCACGTCCCGTTCCAAGGGGGTGCGGCTCACGGCTGCCGCGAGGTCCTCCAAGGCCCGTTTCTGAAGTTCCGCCTCGCGCCGCACGACCGGGCTTCCCTTGCCGCCGGCGGCGCCCTCCCACGCGCGGAGTGCCTCCTCCAGGCGCCCCCAGTCCGGGTTCCGGTGCTCGCGCACATCGTCCGCCGCCCGCTCGACGTCCGCCTCGAGCGCCTCGGCGAGCCGCTCCGCCTCGGGGACGAAACGGCTGTCGGCCCGCGGGACGTGGCTCTCCATGAGCATCGCCGCCCGGCCGAACCGCTTCAGTGCCTCCTGCGCCTCCTCCGCCTCGCGGGACGTCAGACCCCGGGGGGCGACCGGTTCGTGCCGTGCCCGGTGGTAGGCCTCCTGCCAGGCGGCCCGTGCGTCCCTGCTGGCGAGCAGTGCCATGCGCATGTCGGCGCGATGTTCCCGGGTCGGTTCGGCGTAGTTGCGGAGCACTGCGGCGGCGTAGCGGCCGTCGGCGGCGAGCCAGTCCGCCAGCCGGCCCGGCAGCCGGGGTGTCTCCCATGCGGGGTACACCACGTACGCCAGCATGGCCAGGATCCCGCCGAGCAGGGTGAGCACCACCCGCTCCGGGACCGTCTGCTCCCATGCCTGGCCGCCCATGCCGAGCAGGAAGACGACGTACGCGGCGGTGAAGCACTGGGAGTAGGCGTAGCCGGTACGGTTCAGCGTGTACGACAGGCCCGCCGAGACCACCGCCAGCGCGGCGGACAGGTGGGCGTCCGGGCCCAGGACCCGCACCATGCCGGTGGCGAGCGCGACCCCCGCCAGGGTCCCGGCGAGACGGGCCACCGCACGCGCGTACGTCTGGTGGAAGTCCGGCCGCATCACCATCACCGAGGCGATGGGCGCCCAGTAGCCGTGGCCCAGGGGGAGCCGGGCGGCGATCAGATAGCCGAGCGTGGCCACCGCCGCCAGGCGGACGGCGTGCCGGAACACGGGTGAGTCCCGGCGGAGCTCACGGCGGACCGACTGGGCGACGACCGGGACCAGCCGGAGCATGGTCGGGCGCACCAGGAACTGGGCGCTCGCGGGGCCGGGCGGCGGAGGCGCCTTGTCGCGCGCTCCGCCGCTCCCGGCGATCTCCAACGCCTCGCCGAGCAGTTCCACGAGCTGTTCGGCGGCTTGCCGCGCGGGGCCCTCCAGCACCTCGTGCTCCTCGTCGACGCGCAGGACGTCCGCGCTCCGGGGCGGTATCTCGGCGGGAGTGCCGCGGCGGATCGAACGGGCGGCCGCATCCAGGACGTCGGCGGCCGCGTCGAGCAACTCCCGCGCCCGGTCCCGCCCGGGTCCCTCCGCCGGGGCGCCCACGTCCGGATCGGCGAGCGCCGCGACGACCGGCCGAATACGCTCGGCGAGTCCCCGGGGGCCGTGCAGGACGGAGGGCCGGGTGCGGGCCTGTGACGGCGTCACGGCGGCCGCGTCCCGGGCCGTCATCAGGGGCTCCGGGTCGAACGGCGCGGTCGGGTCGTGCCGCAGCCGGCGTGCGTAGTCCGCCACGGCCGCCAGAGCGTCGGCGAGCGCGTCACGATGCGCGCCCCAACGCCGGATCGGGAACAGCAGGATCAGCACGGCTTGCACCACGCCCCCGAGCGCGATGACCCCGGCGTGCTCCAGAGCTCGCCCGACGCTCGTGGGCAAGGTGACGGTCACCAGCATGCTGCCCACGGTCGTCGCCGCGACGATCCCGGCGGTCGTTCCGACGGCCCACGCCATTCCCGCGGCAAAGGCCCATACGGCCAGCAGCGGCAGGAACGTCACGAGTCGCCCCGCCGCCAGGTAGCCCACGAAGGTGCTGAGCGCCAGACCCGCGCCCGCGCCGAGCGCGACCACCTTGCGTGGACGCCAGTTGCGCTGGAAAGTGGCTCCACCCGCGGAGTAGGCGCCGAGGGCGGCGGACGCGGCATACGCGGGGGAGACCAGCCACAGCGTCGGCCCGATGACGAGCGCCACCCCAGCGGCCGCACGCAGCGCGAGCAGGGGCTCCAGCCGCGTCTCCTCGATCTTGAGTCCGGATCGCGCGACTTCCCCGAAGGCCCGCCGCCAGCTCACGGGTGTCCGCCTGGCCGGAACGTTGTGCCGTGTCGCGTCGGCCTGGTCGAGGTGCGGCAACCGTCAGGCAAGGAAGCCTCCCACACGGCCCGCCGGCCGGCCGGCGGCCGCAGCCGCCGACGGTGGTGCTGCCACGGCGGACACTCTGCTGAGCGTCCGCCGTCCGTCTTCCGGGCCGGAGCGCGGGCCATCGTTGTCGGTTCAGGTCCGGCCGGTGCGCGGCGACCGCCCCCGGCCCCGTCCGGCGGACGGGCGGAGGGGGCCGTTCACCTGGATCAGGTGCAACGGTCGTTTTGCCGCCGGCCCGCCAGGCGGAGCTTCGGCGCTCTGGCGGCACAGCGTCCGGGTCCCCGTCGACCTCCGAGGCGAAACAACCACCACGACGACGTCCCCGTTCCCCTCGCGCACGGTCACGGCGCCTGTCGCGCGCTTCCCGGGGCGATCAGGTAATCAGGAAGGGTGACCGAGGACGCGACCGACCCCTTCGTGCATGTCCGGGGCGCCAGTGAGAACAACCTGCGGAACATCGATGTCGACGTTCCGCGGGACGCGATGGTCGCCTTCACCGGAGTCTCCGGTTCGGGCAAGTCCTCGCTCGCGTTCGGCACGCTCTACGCGGAGGCCCAGCGCCGCTACTTCGAGTCCGTGGCCCCGTACGCCCGAAGACTGCTGCAACAGGTCGGCGCACCGCACGTGCAGGAGATCACCGGACTCCCACCGGCCGTGGCCCTGCAGCAGCGACGCGGATCGCCCAGCTCGCGCTCGACGGTCGGCACCATCACCACGCTGTCCAATCTGCTGCGCATGCTGTACTCCCGTGCCGGCACCTATCCGCCCGGGGCCGAACGGCTGGAAGCCGAGTCGTTCTCACCCAACACCGCGGCCGGCGCCTGCCCGAACTGCCACGGACTGGGCGTCGTGCACGACGTCGCCGAGGACCTGCTCGTCCCGGACCCCTCGCTGAGCATCCGCGAGGGGGCGATCGCCGCCTGGCCGGGCGCCTGGCAGGGCGTCAACCTGCGCAGTGTCGTGAACGGCCTGGGCATCGACATCGACCGGCCGTGGCGCAGGCTCAGGAAGAAGGACCGGGACTGGCTGCTGTACACGGACGAGCAGCCCTCCGTGTATATCGAGCCGGAGGAGGACCGCATCGACTACGGCTACCAGGGCAAGTTCTGGAGCGCCCGCAAGCACGTCATGCACGTCCTCGCCGACTCCAAGAGCGAGAAGATGCGCGAACGGGCGCTCCGGTTCGTCGTGAGTGTGCCCTGCCCCGAGTGCCACGGCAGCGGACTGCGGCCCGAGGCGCTGGCCGTGACCTTCGCCGGACGTTCCATCGCCGAGATCAACGCGATGCCGCTCACCGAGGTCGTGGCGCTGCTGCGGCCGGTCGCCGGGCGGTCCGAGGCCGACCCCACCACGTCGACCGCCCGGTCCGGGGAGACGACCGAGGTCGCGGTCCGGATCTGCGGGGATCTGGTCGCGCGGATCGAGGTACTGCTCGGTCTGGGCCTCGGATACCTCAGCCTCGGGCGCCGCTCGACGACCCTGTCGCCCGGCGAGGCGCAGCGCCTGCGGATCGCGACCCAGCTGCGCTCGGGGCTGTTCGGCGTCGTCTACGTCCTCGACGAACCCTCCGCGGGCCTGCACCCGGCCGACGCGGAACCGCTGCTCGACGTGCTGGACCGCCTCAAGGCGGCGGGCAACTCGCTGTTCGTCGTGGAGCACGACATGGACGTCGTACGGCGGGCGGACTGGGTGGTCGACATCGGTCCCGGCGCGGGCGAGGGCGGCGGACGCGTGCTGTACAGCGGCCCGGTCGCCGGTCTCGAGCGGGTCGGGGAGTCGGCCACGAGCCAGTACCTGTTCGGGCGCGCCCAGCCGCTCGATCACCGCCCGCGCGCACCGCACGGCTGGCTGCACCTGCGCGGCGTCTCCCGCCACAACCTGCGCGACGTGTCCGTCGACGTACCGCTCTGCGTACTGACGGCGGTGACGGGCGTGTCCGGTTCCGGAAAGTCGACGCTGGTGACGCAGGTGCTCGCCGAGGTCGTCCGCGAGCACCTCGGACTCGTACCCGAGGAGCCCGAGGAGGCTCAGCTTGAGGTCGACGTCCAGGACGCGTCGGGGGTCGAGTCGTTCGACCGGCTGGTCCTGGTCGACCAGCGGCCCATCGGCCGGACTCCCCGGTCCAACCTGGCCACGTACACGGGGATGTTCGACGCGGTGCGCAAGCTGTACGCGGCGACGGACGAGGCCAGGGCGCGCGGCTACTCGGCCGGGCGGTTCTCCTTCAACGTGCCCGAAGGCCGGTGCGAGACCTGCCAGGGCGAAGGGTTCGTCGCGGTGGAACTGCTGTTCCTGCCCGGCACCTACGCGCCGTGCCCGACCTGCCACGGCGCCCGGTACAACGCCGAAACGCTGGAGGTCACCTACCGCGGCAAGAACATCGCGGAAGTGCTGGCGCTGTCCGTCGACGACGCCGCCACGTTCCTGTCCGCCGTCCCGGCCGCCTCCCGCAGTCTGGAGACGCTGCGCGAGGTGGGACTGGGATACCTGCGGCTGGGCCAGCCCGCGACGGAACTCAGCGGTGGTGAGGCCCAACGCATCAAGCTGGCCACCGAACTGCAGCGAGCCCGCCGCGGGCACGCGCTCTACCTGCTGGACGAGCCGACGGCGGGGCTGCACCCCTCGGACATCGCGCTGCTGCTGCGCCAGCTGCACCGGCTCGTCGACGCCGGCAACACGGTCGTCCTCGTCGAGCACGACCTGGACACGGTCGCCACCGCCGACTGGGTCATCGACCTCGGCCCGGGCGGTGGCGACGCGGGCGGCCGGGTGGTCGCGTCGGGCCCGCCGGCCAAGGTGGCGAAAGCCCGCCGCAGCGCCACCGCGCCCTATCTCGCGGCCCGGCTCGCGCGTTCCTGACGGCAGAATCACGATCGCGCGTCCCCGGGCACCCGCGGCGCGACCCGGTGGCCGGGTGGTCTCGCGCACCAGCGCGACGCGCGAGTACGCGGACTTTGCGCCACCGCGGGACCCGACCCGCCGTAGCGGTCCCGCAGCCCGGCGGGAGCGGTCGCGTGTGGCAACAATGACCCCATGCACTTGGTGATCGCGGGTGGACACGGAAAGATCGCGCGCCGGCTGACCCGGCTGCTCTCGGCGCGCGGCGACAACGTCACTGGGCTGATCCGCAACCCGGACCACGCCGACGACCTGCGCGCGGACGGCGCGGAACCAGTGGTGTGCGATCTGGAGCACGCCTCGGTGGAGGAGGTCGCCGGCCACCTCGGCGGCGCCGACGCGGCACTGTTCGCCGCGGGCGCCGGACCGGGCAGCGGCGTGGAACGCAAGCAGACGGTGGACCGGAACGCGGCCATCCTCCTCGCCGACGCGGCCGAGCGCGCCGGGGTGCGCCGCTTCCTGGTTATCTCCTCGATGGGCGCGGACCGCCCGCCGCCGCCCGGAACCGACCCGGTGTTCGCCGCCTACCTGAAGGCCAAGGGCGAGGCGGACGCCTACATCGCCTCCCGCCCGGGACTGGACTGGACGATTCTGCGCCCGGGGTTGCTGACCGACGACCCCGGTACCGGGCGCGTCACGCTCGCCGAGCACACCGACCGCGGCCAGGTGCCGCGCGACGACGTGGCCGCGGTTCTGGCCGCCCTGCTCCACGAGCCCAGGACCGCCGGGCGCATTCTCGAGCTGATCAGCGGGTCCACGCCGGTCGAGGAGGCGGTGCGCGCCGTGGCCGGCGACTGACGCCGCACGCCGCCGATCACAAACCCGCTGTGCCAGTGCTCGGTGCCGTACTTCCTGATCCCGGGTTCGGGCACGACGATCACCTCCGTCCAGGCGGGGTCCTTTTGGACCAGTCCGGCAAACCGGTGAAATCCGGCGGGTGAAGAAGGTGAGTGAGCGGTCCCTGCCGGTTACCCGGGTGGCCCAGGATTCCGGATTCCGATGAGGGAGAAGGAGCCATGACTCACAGTACGAGCGCCCGGGACGTGGTGGAGGCCATCAAGGATGTCGACTTCCCCGCCGACAAGAACACGCTGATAGAAGCGGCGAGCCGGAAGGGCGCCCCGCCAGAGGTCATCAAGGCACTGCGCGGCATTCCGCCCGACCAGTACGCCAACCGCAAGGAGGTGGCCCGGTCGGTCCGTGTGGACCCCGACTCCGACCTGGGGCTGAGCCCGGCTCAGCGAGCCGAGCAGGCCCGGAAGGGCGGCAGGCCCGGACAGTCCCAGCGTCTGCGCGAGGTGCCGAAACCGCCGGTCGAGGAGGAGCTGGACAGCTGACAGCGGCCGCTCGCTCCGGCCGCGCCCCTCAGCGGGTATGCCGCCCCGCGGCCCGCTCGGCGCCGTCGCCGGCGCCGAGCGGTCCGGCCGGAGCTGGCTCCGCCCTGGCCTCAGGCCGGGTTGCCGGCGAGCCGCGCACGGCACAGTGGTGGCGCTGGTGGCGCCACGGCCCGCACGGACTGGACCGGCAGAAGGGCGTCACACCTGCGGTGCGGCGCCCTTCTGCCGGTCGACCGGGCGTAGGTCAGCCCAGCACTTCCACGATCGGGGCGTCGGCGTCCACGTAGCGCACGAGCTTGCGGTTCGCGAATTCCACGATGCCCACGTCGCCGAGTTCGCGCCCGTAGCCGGAGCGCTTGATGCCGCCGAAGGGCAGCTCCGGCCTGGACGCGGTCGGGTGGTTGATCCACACCATGCCCGCCTCCAACTGGTCCGCGACTCCGCGAGCACGTTCCGGGTCGGCGGCGAAGACCGCGCCTCCCAGGCCGTAGCGGGAGGTGTTGGCCAGCGCCACGGCCTCGTCCTCGTCGGCGACCCGGTAGACGACGGCGACGGGGCCGAAGAGCTCTTCCCGGTAGGCCCGCATCTCCGGTGTGACGTCGGTGAGGATGGTCGGCTCGACGAAGGAGCCCGGCAGGTCGGGCCGCCCTCCGCCCAGCACCACCGTGGCTCCCTTGTCCACCGCGTCACGAACCTGCTCCATCAGGAGGTCGGCCGCGGCCTCGGAGGACAGTGGGCCGAGCGTGGTGGCGGGGTCGGCTGGATCTCCCGGTCGCACCTCGCCCATGCGGTCACGCAGCCCGCTGACGAAGGCGTCGTAGACGTCGGCGAGGACGATGAAACGCTTGGCCGCCACGCAGCACTGCCCGGTGTTGCCCATCCGGCCGAGGAACGCGGCGTACACGGTGCGCTCGAGGTTGTGACCGTCCAGTACGACGAAGGGATCACTGCCACCCAATTCGAGGACGGACTTCTTGACGTTGCGGCCGGCGATCTCGCCCAAGCTCACGCCCGCCCGCTCGCTTCCGGTCAGTGACGCTCCCTGCACACGAGAGTCATCGATGATCCTCCCGACGTCTTTGCCTCGCACGAAGAGGTTGGTATAGACCCCGGCCGGCGCACCCGCGTCCGTGAACAGCTGCTCAAGTGCCAGTGCGGACTGGGGGCAGCTGCTCGCGTGCTTGAGCAGGATCGTGTTGCCGAGGACGAGGTTCGGGCCCGCGAACCGGACCACCTGGTACAGCGGGAAGTTCCACGGCATCACACCGAGGAGGACGCCGAGCGGCTCGTTCACCAGCACGGCCGTGCCGTCGGGCACCGGCAGGGGTCGTTCTTCCAGCAGCTCGGGGCCGTGCTCGCCGTAGTAGATGAGGATGTCGGACGCGAGGTCGACCTCGGCACGGCTCGAGTCGATCAGCTTGCCGACCTCGAGGGTCAGCAGCCCCGCCAGTTCCTCCTTGCGCTCCTTCATGAGCCGGCCGGCGCGTTGCACGAGGGCCCCACGGTCGGCCCGCGACCGGGCACGCCAGTCCGGGAAGCCGCGGTGCGCCGCGTCGACCGCGCGCTCTACCTCCTCCGCGCTCAGCTCTGGGAATTCCCGAACCCTCTCACCGGTGTACGGATTGACCGTGGCGATGGGGCTTCCCTGGGCAGTGACATGGGCGTCCATGGCGCCTCCCTGGAGTGGGGATCACCGGGTTACCACTCCCGGACGCACTCACACTTGCCGATTCCCCATAATCTCCTACAAATCGGGCACCTGGTCGCAGCCCCGGTTCGGCTACGTCGGCGCTCTCATGGTGTGGCTCTCGGCCTGTGTGCGAAGACGCCGGACCCCACGTCCGGGACACCATCCTGGCCGGCAACGCTCCGCACACCACGGTGCACGGAGGCGTCGAGCTGCGGTGGTCGTACGTGGTCACCGCCGTCCGTGCGCGGGCGCGGGCCGGGTCGGCGTGGGAGGCTTGCAGGGGGGCGCGCCGTTCGTCGCAACACAGCAGCGAAGGGGTACGACGCATGGACGAGAAGGAATTCCTCCGTACCGTCGCCGAGCGCACAGGACTGAGCCGGCAGGAGGCCGCGGACCTGACCCGGGCCACGCTCGAGACGCTGGCGCACAGGCTGAGCGCGGGGGAGGCCAGGGACCTCATCACCGAGCTCCCCGAAGGCCTCGCCGAGTCGGTACGCCGTGGAGCCACGGGCCGCATCGAGCGCTTCGGCCACCAGGACAGCGTCCGGCGCGTGGCCGAACGCACCATGCTCAAGGAGGAGGAAGCCGACCGGGGTGTGCGGACCGTGCTGGCCGTGCTCCGGGAGGCGATCAGCGAGAAGGAGTTCAACGACCTGATGTCGCAGCTCGGAACGGACTTCTCGCAGGCCGTCGAGTCCGCCGGGTGACCCCGGATCCTCCGGTACGCCGACCGCGCCACGGCGGCAGCGGCCCGGACGCCGAGTGTGCGCAGGGGGCCGGCGGCACGGTGGGTGACACCCGTGGACCGCTGGTCCTTCGCGGCCGCCATGGCGTGAGGCTCACACGAAGGTGCGGTCATGACGGCTGACGTGCCGGAGACGTCCTCCGGCAGAACCGTACGCGTCGTGCTGGTGGCCGACCCCGGCCTGCCGTCGGACATCGCCCGGGCTCTCGCCCCCCGGTTGCCCGCCCATCTGACCCGGTCAGTCCGTGCCCAGGTCGGATGGCAGGTCGACACGATGACCGCCCCGCTGGGCGGGAGCGAGCAGGCCGACGTCTCCGACATCGCCGAGATCGTCAGACGTCACCTGGACCGTGCCGTATGGGACGTGGCGGTCTTTCTCACCGACCTTCCGCGGCGGGCCCGGCTCTACCCGATCAGCGTGGAGGTCGACACCGCGCTGCGGGCCGCGCTCATCTCCCTTCCCGCCCTGGGGGCCCGCCGCCTTCGGCGGCGGGTGCGGCTGGCCGTCGTGGATGTCGTCCGAGTGCTGGTCACGGACGAGGAGACGCCCAGGCACCCGGAGGTGATCGGCCGCCCGCCGCGCGAACCGGTACCGGACACCGGTCCCGGCCCCGAGCAGCCCCAGCGCTATGTCGTGCCCGGCCTGCGCGGCCATGCCCGACTCGTCGCCGGCATGGTGTACGCCAACCGTCCGTGGCGGTTGTTCGGCTCCCTCTCCCGGGCCTTGGCGGGCGTGTTCGCCACGGCTACGGTCCTGTTCGTCAACACCGCCGCCTGGAACCTCGCCACCGAACTCGGCGCCGTGCAAAATGCCGTCATCACCACTGTGTCCGCCGTCGCGCTCACCCTGTGGATCATCGTCGACCACCAGCTCTGGGAGCGCGGCGCCCACCTCCCCGCACGGCACCACCCCCTGTACCCCTACAACCTGGTCACCCTGCTCACCATCTCGCTCGCGGTGGTGGTGCTGGGCACGGCCCTGTTCGCGACTCTGGTCGCGGTCTCCTTCCTGCTGCTGGACGCGTCCGTCCTGCGCAAGTTCATCGGACGGCAGGTCGGCGTCGGCGACTACCTCTTCCTGGCCTGGTTCATCACCGCCATCGGGATGATCGGCGGGGCCTTCGGCACCGGCCTCGAAGGGGACGAGGAGGTGGCCGACGCCGCCTACGGACGACGGCAGCGTGAGCGTCAGCGGATGCTGCGGCAGATGTCGCGGGCGGAGCGAGACGGACGCGGGGGGCCGGACACCACCGACGAAGGACGCCCGGGCGGCGGTCCGGGCGTCACAGGGCGATGACGTGGAGGTCGACCAGGTCGAGCAGCGCCCGCAGAGCCGAGCTGGGCCGCCGGGTCGACGACGTGCCGAGATGCATGCTCCAGCGGAGCACGGTGCCGTGGACGTCCAGGACGTGCAGGCCGGGGGTGCGGGCAACGGCGAACGCGGGCAGGAAGGCGATGCCCAGACCGTGCCGGACCAGTGCCGCCCCCATGTCGATGTCGGGCACTTCCAGGGCCACCCGGCGTACGACGCCCGCCGCCGCGAACGCCCGGTCGACCACCTCGCGGTTGCCGTAGCCCGGCGGGAAGTCCACGAAGGGCTCGTCCGCGAGGTCCGCGAGTGTCAACTCCCCCCGCTGGGTGAGCGGATGGGTGGCGCTCACCACGAGCACGAGCGGCACCGTGGCCAGTTCCCGGGCGTCGATCCCGGCGGGTTTGCGCTCGGGCAGCGAAAGGAAGGCCACGTCCAGGTCCCCGCTGAGCAGCGCGTGCGCCAGTCCCGCCGAGCCGGTCGTCGCCAGCCGCAGCCGGACGTCGATCGCCGGATGCCGCGCGTGCAGCTGCCCGAGGAGCGCGGGCAGGTCCACCACCTCGACCGAGGCCATCGCGCCCACGTTCACCGTGCCGCGCAGCGTGTCCTGGGCGGCACGGACGGCGTCCTGGGCCGCCTGGGCGGCGTGCAGGGTGGCCCGGGCCTCCGGCAGCAGCGCCGCGCCCGCCCCGGTGAGCCGAACCTGCTGCGAGGTGCGCTCGAACAGCGCGCAGCCGAGCTCGCGCTCCAGGGAGCGGATCGCGGCGGACACCCCCGACTGCACCACGTGCAGCCGACGGGCGGCGCGCGTGAAGCTCAGCTCCTCGGCGACGGCGATGAAGTGCTCCAGCTGACGTAGCTCCACAAGAGAAGTATCTCTCGCATGGCTCGAGCCCAGCAAAAACATTCGTTGGCGTTGATCCTGGCTGGTGAGGAGGATGGAAGAAGCCATCCGCTTCCGTCCGAGGAGGGGTACCCCTGCCTGCCGCACCGACGCCGCTGAGCCGTCCCACAGCCGACGCTCCCGGCGACCCGACCCACCAGATCCAGGCTCTCGCTCCCGCCGGCCTGCCGCCCCGCGCCCCCGCCGCCCTGCCGTCCCAGGCCCGCGTCCGGCGCCGTGCCACGCACACGACCGGCTTCTGGTTCGTGGCGGTGGCCTTCACCGTGCTGATGGCCTTCGGCACCGCGCCGACCCCGCTGTGGCCGCTGTACGAGGCCCGGGACCACTTCGGCGCGACCACGGTCACGGTGGCGTACGCCTCGATGGTCGTGGGCGCGGCGGCCGCCTTCCTCGGACTGGGACACCTGTCGGACCGGCTCGGCCGGCGGCGCATCATCGTCCCGGCGCTGCTGGTCGGCATCGTCGCGTCGGTCGTACTGATGGTGTGGCGGGACCTGCCGGGGCTGATCGCGGGCCGGGTCCTCAACGGTGTCGGACTGGGGCTGATGGCCTCGACCGCGACGACGTACCTGCACGACCTCTACGACGAGGCCCGCCCGGAACGGACGGGTTCGGTGCTGCCCGGCATCGTGGCGACCGCCGCCAACCTCGGCGGCCTGGCCTCAGGGCCCCTGGTCGCCGGAGCCGCCGCCGAGTGGCTTCCCGCGCCCCTGATCACCACCCAGGCGATCTTCACGCTCGCCATGGGGGTGTGCCTGGCGCTGGTGCTGTGCACCCCGGAGACCGTGGACCTGGAGCTGCCCGCGGCGGAACCGCCCAGCAGGTTCGTCCTGCGCCCCGGCGGCCGGCGGACGTTCGGCGCGGCCGGTGCGCTCGGCGCCTTCGCCTTCGCGATCCTCGGCCTGATCTCCTCCCTCGGGGCGAGGGTGCTCCACGGCACCCTGCACACCGACTCGCACCTCGTGGTCGGCCTGGCGGCCTTCCTCATGTTCGGTTCCGCGGCGGCCGCCCAGCTGGTGCTGGGACGTCTTCCACTGCGCCGGGTCCTGACCGTGGGGGCGGTGGCCTTCCCGATCGGCCTGGCCCTGTGCGCCGTCGCCCTGTACCACCCGGCGCTCTGGCTCTATCTGGCCGCCGTCTCCCTGTCGGGAGCCGGCTCCGGTCTGCTGTTCAAGGGAGGCGTCGTACGGGCCGGTTCAGTGGCCGAGCCCGCCTCGCGCGCCGGGGTCCTCGCCGTGTTCTTCGTCGTCGCGTACCTGGGAATGGGCCTGCCCTCCGTCCTGTTCAGCATCGCCCTGCGGCACTTCGCCGTGCAGACCGCGATGATCGGTTTCGCGACGGTCCTCTCCTGCGGCGCCGTCGTGTCGGTGGTCGTTGCGCTGCGGGATCGCGCACCCGGTTCCGGCGAGTTCCCGGCGTAGTCCGCTCACCCCTCCTGACCTCTTCGCGGCGCCTGCGACACGGCTGTTGGGCGGCGCGGAACTGGGCACCCGGTGCGGGCGCGCGGGCCACGGATCCGCGGCAGACAGGAGGCCCGAGATGTCTGCGGAATCGGCCAAGACTGTTGCGCTCCCCTCCGGTGAGGAGATCGCGGCGGCCGGGCAGGGCACCTGGTACCTGGGTGAGAACCCCGCCCGGCGTCAACAGGAGATCGCCGCGCTGCGACTGGGCGTGGACCTGGGTATGACCGTCGTCGACACGGCGGAGATGTACGGCGAGGGCGCAGCCGAGCTGCTCGTGGGGGAGGCCCTCCGCGGACGCCGGGAGGAGGTGTTCCTCGTCAGCAAGGTGCTGCCCGGCCATGCCGACCGGAAGGGCACCGTCGCCGCCTGCGAGGGCAGCCTGCGGCGACTCCGTACGGAACGGCTGGACCTGTACCTGCTGCACTGGCGGGGACGGTGGCCACTCGAGGAGACCCTGGCGGGATTCGCCGACCTGATGGAGGCGGGGAAGATCCGTTACTGGGGCGTGAGCAATCTGGACGTGGCCGACATGACCGAGTTGGTCACCCTCCCCGGTGGCGACGACGTGGCCGTCGACCAGGTGCTGTACAACCTCTCCCGGCGCGGCATCGAGTGGGATCTGCTCCCCTGGTGCCGCGAGGCGGAGGTGACGGTCATGGCCTACTCCCCGATCGAGCAGGGCCGGATCCTGCGGGTCGAGGCACTGGGCGCCGTGGCCCAGGCCCTCGGAGCGACACCGGCCCAGGTGGCACTCGCCTGGGTGCTGCGACAGGGCGTGGTCGCGATCCCGCGTTCCGGATCGCCCGATCACGTTCGGGAGAACCGCGGCGCGGTGGACCTCCACCTTCCCCCCGAGGTGCTCGTCGTCCTCGACGAGGTGTTCCCGCCGCCCAGCGGGCCCACGCCCCTGGAGATGCTCTGAAGGAGTTGACAGGATGACGCGCCCGCTCGTCGTCGGGCTGGGAGGTTCCCTGCGCACCCCGTCGACCAGCCTCACGGCACTGTGTGTGGCGGTCGAGGGGGCGGCCGACGGGGGCGCCGACACCCAGGTGCTCGACCTCAAGCGGCTGCGTCTTCCGTTCTACACGTCCGAGCGCGAGGCCCCTCCGTCCGCCCGCCGGCTCGCGGACACCGTTCAGGCCGCCGACGCCCTGCTGTGGAGCAGCCCGACCTACCACGGGTCGGTCAGCGGCGCGTTCAAGAACGCGGTGGACTGGCTCGCCCTCCTGGCCGACCGCGACCCGCCCTACCTGAGCAACAAACCCGTCGGGATGCTGACGACCGCCGGTGGAGTGCAGGGCCTGCAGGCGATCAACGCGATGGAGTTCATCGTGCGGTCGCTGCGCGGCTGGGCCGTGCCACTGGTGCTGGCGGTCCCGCGGTCCTCCCGGGTCTTCGACGGCGACGGACTCCTCACCGACCAGGGGGTCGCGGACCAATTGCGCGGCCTCGGCGCGGAGGTGACCAGGGCGGCCCTGCAATTCCAGGCGGAGGGCACGTGCGACTACGCGCAGGAGCGGCCGTCCGGGGCCTCCCGGGACTGAGCCCGGCCCTGTCACGCGGGGTACCGGGGTCGTGCTCCCTCAGGGCCCGGTCCGCTCCGCGGGCCGGTGCTCGCCACGCGCCCCGGAGCGCCCGGGCGGGAAGTGCGGCAGCACGTGTTCGGCCAGTTCGTCGATCACGTCGGCGACCGGACGGCGGCTCTGCTTGAAGTTGATCATCAGTTGGTCGATGCCGATGCCCTGCCAGGCCCGCATCATCGCCAGGAACGACACCCGGCCCACCGAGAAGCCCTGGTGGATGCGCCGGGGCAGGGCCAGCGGATCCTCGGTCAGATCCAGATAGGTGGCCTGCGCGTACGGCTTGAACCTGCCGTCGTCGCCCCGGGTCAGCTCCCGCCACCGCTCGATGTTCTCGGCCTGCTGCTGGAGCGGCGGGGTGTAGTACAGCCAGCCGTCCGTGTTGTCGGCGATCCACCGGACGTCCTGTCGGCCGCGTCCCGTCATCAGTACGGGGATCCGCTGGTACACCGGCTTGGGCAGCAGATCGGTGCCGTGCATCCGGCCGAGCGGCGACTCCACGTGCGGGAAACGATGCTCGAGGACGACACGGAAGTACTCCAGCGACTGCCGGAACCTCTCGGCCCGGCTGCCGAGGTCCTGACCGAGGGCCGGGAACTCCACGGGCCGGTCACCGGTGGCCACCCCGAGCAGGAGCCGCCCGCCCGACAACTGGTCCACCGAGGCGGCCGCCTTGGCGGTGTGCAAGGGATGCCGCAGGGGCATGACGATGCTGGAGGTCCCCAGGGTGATCGAGGTGGTGCGGGCACTGAGCTGACCCAGGTACACCCAGGGGTCGAAGACCTGCCCGGCGTCCCCGAAGCTCGGGTCCAGCAGCGGCACGTCACGGACCCACACCGAGGCGAAGCCGGCCTGCTCGGCCTGCTGGATCCGCTCGATGTGCCCGGCCAGGGACGGCACGGGCCCGTCGAATCCCTCCAGGGGCGTGATGGCTCCGACGGTCATCCTGCCGTCGGGGTACGCCCTGGCCATGGCCGCGTGCTCGGAGAACGGCCGCTGCGCCCTGCCCTCGACGTCCACGGGTGCGCCGGCTGAAGGAGCTGTCGACTGTGTCATGCGATCCTCCGGCGATCTCATGCCGAGTCCGAGTCCGGATCCGAACCCGGGTCTGCGTCGGACGTGTGCTGAGGCTGCCCGACCGAGGGTCCTCGCGCATCCCTTCGCCGACGTGGCGCCGACGTTCCGACAGGAGCGCGCTCTGCCTCATGGCTCCTTCTAGCCCGGGGCGCCGACGAGAGCCTTGAAGTCCTGGGGCAACTGGGACATCGCCTGGCGGAACTCGCCGTCACTGACCGCGTCCCTCAGGGTGCTCAGCTCCGCCCGTACGCCCTCGCGGGCCTCGTCCGGGCTCACCCCTGCTCGCCTGCTCACCCGATCGATGAACTCGTCGAGTCCGAAGCGCTCGGCCTCCGGGGTGGGGGAGACCAGCGGTTCCTTCAGCTGCTTGGGCAGTTGGGACGCGAGGTCCTCCGCCTCACCCCGGGTGAGCCGCTCGGCCAGGGTTTCCAGGGTGGCACGGGTGAGGGGCTCCGCCTTCTCCGGGGGGACAGGGGCGCGCCGGGTGACGGTGTCGAGAAAGGTGTTGTAGTCCATGAGGCGTTCCCCTTCTGATGCTTTGCACCTGCCTGTCGTGGGCCTGAGACAGCCACCGAAGGGCTGCGTCGTGCGCCTGGTGGTTGCGGGCTGATGCGCCTCATCGTGCGTGCGCCTCAGCGGAGCCCACTTCCATGCTCGGGATGTGGGCCACTCGCTGCCTGCCCCCGACGGGCGGAAAATCGGCGGGCTCCGTGGACCCCCGAGCACAGGTGCGGACGGCCTCCGCCACGGCGAAGGGGACACCGCCACCGGTCTGCCGGACGTGCGTCGGGGCGCCGTGCCTGGGGGCGCGGCCGGCTTTCCCGCCGTCGCGTTTCCGGCCGGCCCGCTCGGCGTCCAGAGCGTTCCACGGCGCGAGCCGTCGGGTGATCTCCATCAGCCGCACTGCGAGGTCGATGCTGTTCCGCCAGGGTAGGAAGGGGTGTTCTTTTTCGGCCTGGGGTGCGGAGGCGCCCAGCAGGCGGGCTCTGCGAATCTCGACCGGTAACAGCCGATGGCGGCGCCGGCGGGAGCGAACGACGCCGTCCGGTCCGGTTCCCGGTGAGGAGGCGAGAGGCATGGCTGTGATGGGTGTGTCGAAGTTCGAGAGGTTCTTCCGCGCCGCCGCAGGCCTCGACGTGGACAAGAGCGACCTGAGGCGGTACGGCGACTTCGTCGACGCCAAGCTCTACGACCTCCTGGTCGTCGGCCAGGCGTCGGCCAAGGCCAACGGCCGGGATATCGTCGAACCGTGGGACCTACCGATCACCAAGGGCCTCCAGGAGAGCATCCACCGGTTCCGGCGGCTTGACGAGGAGGTCGAGCTGAAGCCGATCCTGGAACAGCTCGCCACGCACCCGCCCCTCGACAGGACACCCACCCAGGAGACCGAAGAGCGCTACCCCGAGATCATCGGCGGTCTCAGCGTCGCCCTCGCCGACACGTTCAAAATCATGTACCCGGACGTCAAGAACCCGCAGACCAGCCATTGGGACGGCGCGACCGCGGTGTTCGACCGGCTGCTGTAGCAGTCGCGCCCCGGTGCATGTCACCGATCTGAACCGACAAGGCGGCAGACGGACACCGGCCCGTCGACGCCCACGGCGACGGCTGGGCCCGGACCGAAGTCGTAGGTCACTCCGACGGCAGCTCCGGCCGACACACGCTCGGGGCACCCTCGGCCGAGGCTTTCGGTCCCCGGTAGGGGATCCGGACAGGCCCTGCCGCTCTCGTCGTACGACCAGCGACTCGTGAACGGAGCCACACCATGACACAGGAACTGCAAGGGATGCGGGTGGCGATTCTGGCCACCGACGGCGTCGAGCGCGTGGAACTCGACCTGCCGCGCGGTGCGCTGCAGGGCGCGGGTGCGAAGACCGAGATCATCTCGCTCCATCCCGGCGAGATCCAGGCCCGCCAGTTCGACCTCAACTCGGCAGGAACCTTCCCCGTGGACCGCTTGGTCGCCGACGCCTCCGTCGACGAATACCAGGCCCTGCTCCTGCCCGGCGGCACCATGAACCCCGACCAACTGCGCATGGACCGCGACGCGGTGAAGTTCGTCAAGGACTTCATGGCCACCGGGAAGCCGGTCGCATCGATCTGCCACGGCCCCTGGACCCTGGTGGAAGCCGACGCAGTGCGCGGCCGCCGCCTCACGTCCTGGCCCAGCATCCGCACCGACCTGCGCAACGCCGGCGCGGAGGTCGTCGCCGATCAGGAGGTGGTCGTCGACGGGCAGCTGATCACCAGCCGCAGCCCAGCCGACCTGCCTGCCTTCTGCGCCGCCATCGTGGAGCAGTTCGCCCGGGCGCACCATCCCACGCCCGGCTGAACCAACGGCCAGGTCGCCGCGGAGAGAGCATGCGGTGCATGCGGTGCACGGTGGCCGTGGACTCACTCCCCACGCCACGGGCCGGTCATCCGCGGCGGTCGCCTCCGTACGGGCGCCTGTCCCTGGGCGTGGCGTCGCGCGGCCGCGTCGAACGTCGCCACGCCCAGGGACAGGACCGCCGCGGCGCGCCGTACCAGCCTGGAGACGCCTGTCCTCGCGGACCGACCGTTGGCGCCACTTTTCGACCCGCTGGGCGCAGGCGGATGACCGGGTGAACAGCCACTTTGGGGCCTGTAGGACCGCTCGGCGGTCCGTCGGCAAGAGGGAAAGGCCATGACCGAGCAGACCGCGGACATCACCTCGGTCCGCTCGATGGAACCCAGCCGGTACGACGTCGTGGTGGATCAGCACGTCGCCGACGAGGCCGTCCGGTCGGTCGCCGCGCTGGACAGCAGGGCTGGCGCGAACACGGGCGGCCGCCCGCGCAGCGGCCCCGCCAGCTGAACGAGTTTCGAAGCCGGGCGGACAGAGCCCGGAGGATGAACGGTCGCCGACGGACGTCGACAGCCGCGGGAGGAGTTCCTCATGGCGAAGGCAGTGGGTATCGACCTGGGTACCACGAACTCGGTGATCGCCGTGTGGGAGGGCGGTGAGCCTACGGTCGTGCCCAACACCGAGGGCAACCGTACGACACCGTCCGTGGTGGCTTTCACCGACACCGGGGAGCGGCTGGTGGGTCAGTTGGCCCGCCGTCAGGCGATCCTCAATCCGAAGGGCACGATCTATTCGGCGAAGCGGTTCATCGGCCGGCACTTCGACGAGGTCTCCGACGAGGCGAAGGCCGTCGCCTACGACGTGGTGCCGGGTGAGAACGGTGAGGCCCGTTTCAAGGTGCGTGACAAGTTGTACGCGCCCGAGGAGATCAGCGCTCAGGTGTTGCGCAAGCTCGCCGACGA
>NZ_JBHTWG010000023.1:89897-111800 GCF_042792555.1 Streptomyces sp. NPDC056628 | reverse complement strand
CGAGTTCCAGCGTCAAGCCCCGGCTTGCTGGAGACATCTCGCTCGCTGCGGATGCCCCGGGTGACGACCCAGCCCAGCGCGCGGTGCGTTGGGAAATCGCAGATCACCGGGGTGTGGACGTGCACTACCGGGGTCCACCGACTCCGGAAGGTTGACCGCCCGTGCCCGTTTCCGACGCGATCCCCGAAGTGCCGATGGGGCGGCAGACCCAGAAGCCTGAGCCGGCACCCGAACCCGCCAGGTCCGCAGTCGCGGAGCTGGGCCGCGCGGGCCTGGTGACCATCGGCCTCGACACCGCCCGGGCACTGTTCTGCACGGCCGAGGTGAGCAGCTCCGGCCTGCCAGGAACTGACGAGGTCTTCGGCCAGTGGCTCGACAGCGGATTCGACATCGCCTTCTACCGCAGCGAGGACCGACCCCTTCAGGCACGTGCTGTCAACCAGGGGGGGCATGTTCCGGGGTCGCTGATCAGCAGCCGGATCGGAACGGCCCGGTTGGAGTCGGTCTGCCTCAATCCTCGCCGGCTCGCACCCGTCGGGCCACGGGAGCCGGACCTGGTATCTGCGGAGGGCGAGGAGGCCGATGGAACAGATGCCCGGACGGACGCAGGCATGCCCGACAACCGCCGTGGAGACGAGGAGGACAAGCGGCGGTACGCGAAGGTGGAGTACCAGGAGGACGCCGGCTGCGTTCTGACGGTCGTGGACGACTTCGCCGAAGGAGCGGGGAAGGAGTCGGCCTATCACCTGGGCGGCGGCATCACCTCGCGCACCGACGGAGATTGGTTCGAAGCACTCACCACCCTCACCGAACTCGCCCAGGCAAGGCTGGAAAGGGAGGGATGGGCCCCGGACGGTCCATGGCAGATCCAGTGGTGGTGCAGCTCGTGCGACGTCACGGACCCGCCGTACGAGACCCTTGAAGTGTTTGAAGAGTACGGCTTCGATCCGGGCGAGATCACGCAGCACTATGTGTCCATCTACAGCCAGGGCAGCGACGGCTATTACACCGTCGAGTTCAGTGCGGAGCACCGGGGAGAGGACCACGTCATGTACCTCCAGCTGGAGCTGGATGCCGGCAGCAAAGAGGTGGGCAGCGGCAGTCTCGAAGAACTGCGGAGCCATCTGGAACAAGCGAAGGGACGGGTGCGGGAGGCCGACTACACCCCGCTCGACGGCGACTGGAGCGTCGGCTGGACACGCTGCCACGTGCCCCTGACCAAGCTGTGAGCGCCTGACGGCCTCAGGCTGTCGTGCCCTGTGCCCTGTTATTTCCGTCCAGCCGAAGGGTGGAGAGCAAGCAGCTGCCGCCCGAGTCCATACGGGTGAAGGTTTCTGGGACACCACCACCAACGGGCCGGGACAGCCCAACACGGCGGAGGCAACCGTGATCGATCTCAGGCTCTCGCTGCAGTCTGAACATCGCCGCCGATCACCGGATCAACCGAGGCTGCGCCTGCCCCGGCCGGTTCGTCCCCTGGCCAAGACGACAGCGCCGTCACCGTGAGCATCCGAAGAAGATGCAACAGCGAGATCGTCGCCGACGAAACGCCGGAAGCCGCCACCGGCTGCCGGCAGCGGTCCCACACCCTCTTCGCTTAGGCCGGGATCACCGTCGAGCGGGTATGACCGGCAACGGCGCTTGTTACCGCTCACGCGACTGGCGCGACGCCCTGCCGACGCGGCCGGGATCACCCGTAAGCGCATCCGGCCCTACCGGCCGCAGACCAACAGCGCGGGCGAAATCTGGGGCGCGTGGTTCACCGGCTCGTCGAAGAAGGCGCGCGCCGATCTGCCAGGGCTGCACCGAGAGCGCTCGCCGAAAAGTGCATGAGGCATCGACATGGCGTGAATTTGCCATAAGATCTTCACTGAGCCCTTTCCAACCTGCCATGTCGATGCGGCGGTTGGCGTGACAGACGAGTGAAGCCCCTGGTAGACGGGTTCACGACCAAGATCACCCGTACCGCCAGAGGCTTCATGTGCTGGTCTACCCGTCCGGACTGGACCTGTCCAGCTCACACCTTCGCTTCCTCACTGCCCGTTTCCGCGAACGACGCCGTGCGATCGGCAGCCGCTGGCGCAGGTTGAGCGCTGGCCGACAGGCCCTGCTCACCCTTGGCCACCTGCGCAGTGGGCAGCCCTGCGCCCAACTCGCGGCCGGGTTCGGCATCGGCGCGACCACGGCCTACCGGTACATCACCGAAGCCGTCGACCTTCTGGCCGCCCTGGCACCCACTCTCTTGCACGCCGTCCGCGAAGTGTCGAGGAAGGCATTCGTCCTGCTCGACGGCACTCTCCTGCCCATGGACCGGATCGCCGCCGACCGGCCGTTCTACTCCGGCAAGCACAAGAAGCACGGCATGAACGTCCAGGTCCTCGCCGACCCGGCGGGACGTCTCCTGTGGGCTCACCCGCCTTGCCCGGAGCCGTCCATGACATTCGCGCCGCACGCGAACACGGCATCCTCGACGCCCTCACCTCGGCAGGCATCGACTGCTGGGCGGGCAAGGGCTACCAAGGCGCCCAGCCAGCTGTCCGCGTGCCCTACCGAGGCCGCTGGAAGAACCTGTCCGAGGGCCGGCAGGCCGTGAACCGCTCGCAGGCCAGGATCCGGGCCCTGGTCGAACCTGCCGTCGCCACACTCAAGACCTGGCGGCTCCTGCGCAAGCTCCAGTGCTCGACCAGCCGCATCACCAGCCTCGTCCAAGCCGTCCTCACCCTCCACCTCACCTGCTCAAGCTGAGGTTGGAAAAGGCTCAGTGCCTTCCTGCTGTGGTGACAGAGACCTTCCACAAGCCTCATCTTCCCAGCCCAGAAGGCGCTTTCGCCTTTCCGATCAAGATCCGGACACCATGGCAAGTGAAACGCGCAGGCTAAGTCTCGAAGGCGGGAGACGGCTCGTTGATCGCTGCAACCGGTGACTTGGCGAGGAGATGGAGCGCCGCCCAAGGTGGTGAGCTGGAAAGACAAGTCGGGCACAGCACATGCGATCATGATGTGTCGGTTCCTAAACTGGAAGACAAGTCGCAATACGCGTGGCAGTAGTTGACCGATTGCGCTTATCAAACCCGCTGAATACTGAACCGCCACACGAGGCTCCCATGCGTCTGACGCTGGAACACCCCCGTGACCTGCAAAAAGCTGCCGCACTCGCATCCTGGCTGGGAAGACCGACCGTCGATGAGGTCCTCGTACGCATCCCATGGCTCACCGTCGACGAGCGAGAGCAGTCGGCCTCGGCGATCCGTCGCCTGTTCAACGACTGCGGCTGCGCAGCGGCTGCGGCGGCGTTTGCCCTGGTGACGTCATCGTTCCTGGCCTGTCGACTCGCTCTGGCCGGCTGGTCATGGCCGTCCGCCGGGATGGCCGTACTTGCCGGTGTCGTCGCGGGCGTCGGCGGGAAACTGGTGGCTTTGGCCTGGAGCCGTCACCGGCTCCAGGCACTCCTGCTGTGTCTGGGCCGGACGCGGCAGCACGCGGTCCCGACCAAGGAGAACAGAGGCGAGGGGACATCGCCATGGCCACGGTCTGCAAAGAGATCAACGAAAGAGTGGAAGAGAAGGTCTCAAAGCCCATCGAGGAATGGGTCAGGGACACCAAGAAGTACTGCAAGAAAAAGTTCAAGTGGTACAATCCGCTGAGCTGGGTGTGCTGGCTCGTCACCACGCTGATTCGGGTTGTCCGATGGGTCGTGTCCGTCGTGGTCAGATTCGTCGTGCGATGGGTCTGCTGGGTCGTCACAACGCTCTGGGAGTACGCCAAGGACGTATTCCGAGGGATCGTGAACATTATCGCGGGGATCTTCACGGCCGACTGGCGCCGAATTCTGGACGGTCTGATCGGTATCCTCACAGGCTTCGTACTGACCGGCATCCAGGTGGTTCGCCTCGTGCTCTGGGGCGAACTGGTCGCATTCGTCATTGACGAAATCAACGATGCACGGATACGTGACCACGTGCGCCGGGAACTGGCGAGGCGTTACTCCGGCCGGACCTATGAGGAGATCAAGCGCGCCATCAATCTCGACTACGGGCCATTCGGATTGCGGATGACCGGCACGGTGTACCGCACCGTCCTCGACTCGCAGACGCGTTCCCCGACCGACCCCACCACGCCGAACCTGGTGGTGCTCCACGAACGGGGCGAGATCAACCTGCACGAGCTGTGCGGCTTCAAGCCTTATGGATACCTTCAGCGCAGGCGCTACACGACGCTGAAGAAGGAAGACGTCATCGGGGGCGGCGGTGGAGGCCGGTTGGACAACCCCATCTCCGAGGAAGAGCTCAACACCTACCTGGGCTCCCGCGGAGCGCGGGGCCCCGCCTTCCAGATCCTGCCCATGAGCGAGGACGAACTCGACACGAAACTGGATGCGGCCCGGGACAAGGGACGGCAACTCGGCCTGAAGCTCACCTTCAACCCGACCACGGTTGAGGTGACCCGGACCCGCGACATCATCCTGGACCCCGGTGCTCAGGACGACTTCCTCAAGCGCGTCATCGGCCGTACGGACAAGGAAGCGGGGCCGGGCGCCGACGACGTAGCGAGGCGAGAGCTGTGCAACCCCGCGATCGTCGGCATCTTCCGGTACCGGGAGCTTTCCAAGCACGGCCAGGCGAGCAACCTCCGGGGCAGCGCCTGCGGTCTTCCCTCGTCGCTCACGTCCGGGGTGACCTTCACGGACAACCTTCCTGACCGAGTCTGGAAATACGTGCTGATCCATGAGCTGGGCCACTACTTCGGCCTGTGTCACACCGATGGCCTGGACCGCATCATGTACACCGCGGCCGAGGAGGAGAACAAGAGCTGGTTCACGCTACGCATCCTGTGGACCGCGTACATCGCGGGAGAGCCGGAGTTCTCCTACTCGGAGATGGAGGAAGCCTGGACGTGGATGGTGGCGAACCTTGCCCCGCAATGCCTCGGAGCGAGCACGGCGCCCGAACCCGCTCCCTCGCCGGTGCCCCCCGCTACGGAGCCGAAAGCGACTCCCCAGCCGCCTCCGCCCGTACCGACTCCCCAGCCGCCCAAGGACGACTTCCGGGCTCCGAAGTGAGGCGCAGCCCCGGGGGTGAGCTGAACGGACTGACGGGAGGGAGACCGGCCGGATCCGGTGGTCTTGCCGCAGCGGATGCGGTCCTCGACGCGGGCGTGGGGGCGGGGGCGGACCTCCAGCAGTTGGAGGGAGCCCTGTCCGGCCGTGGTTGCGCTGGGCACTCCTCGTCCCCGCCCGCCGTCCCCTTCCCGGACACCTTTGCCTGGCCGTAGGGAGCGCCTCGCGGGTTGTCCCAAGGCCCACCAACAGCCTGGCAAGCTGACCTAGCGACCTTGCCCACCCGCGTCAGGCGAACAGCCGGTCCGGCAGGCCCGGCTCATCGTCGAGGCGGAGTTTCGACCGGCAGGACATGACCGCTTCCTTGGACCAAGACCCGTGCCCGCGACTTCCGCGCTGCAGCCTTTCAAGTGGTAACCGACGTCCTCCTCGACCGTCCAGACACAGTCCCCGAAGCCACCGACGGCGTCCCGCCGTGGGACCAGGTCTACCCCCTGGCCGCCGGCATCGCGCACTACTACTGGTTCGATCCCGCGACCCTTGCCGACCCCGACGAGACTGCGCGCATCCTCGCGACCGCGGAACGCCACCACATCACGCCCCCATAGGTTCTCGGTCTGATGCTGATGGAGGCGCTGTAGGTTCCGTGTTTCGGCGTCCAACGGCATCCACGTGACCTGCAGTGCTTCGGCGTTCCGCGCTTGTGTCCTCTGAGCGTGTTCCAGAGAACTGTGTCCAATCCTCGCAGGTCGTGCCTGTCATCGATCCTCGACGCAGAGGATTCCGCTGAGTTTGGCGGCGTGACGTGGTCAGTCCCAAACTGGCTGGCCTCGGTGCGTCGTCGTGGACAGCACGTCGCAGCCCATGCTGTGGACAGCGGCGAGCAAGGTGGAGCGAACTTGGTCTTCGTCTTCGGGTGGGAAGGCGATGCGGATTTGGTGGCTGTAGGCCGTCTCGTAGGTGAGTCTCCAACCGAGCTCGGTGGCGTCGAAGTGGTCCTGGCGGCCATCCCCTCCCGTGTAGCCACCTCGGTCGGCCGTCGGGGAGAGGGCCTCCATGAGGACCCGAAGGCGTTCGGGGTAGGTCCGCTGGCTGTCGGTGAGCTTGATGTAGACGTGGTTGAGCTCGCGGAACGGTTCGAACCATGGTGCCGTGACGTGCTCGTTCGCAGCGAAGACGGTGGTGTTGAGCCGTCCGCTCAGCCAGCCGTGTAGGAAGCCGGCCGCGCCGGTCTCGTGGGCGTCGTAGTACCACCCGCGCGGGTTCCATGCGACGACGGTCCAGGTGTCCGGGTGGCCGCCGGTTACCCAACAGAGCCGGTCACCGTTGTCGGTTCCAGCCCATTCCAGCAGGCCACCGGCCTCCGGATAGTAGGGGTAGGGGCACTTTTCCGGGTTCGCCTCACGGAGTGGTCGTTCGCTCTCCAGCAGCTGCTGCGCGGACTGGAGCAGGAGGTTGCGGCTGCCGAACGGTGTGAGGGGGGTGATGAAGTCGACGAACTGACCCAAGCCGTAGGAACCGATGAGGGCCTTGAAGTCGGCGGGGAGTTCCAGGCCGAGGGCGTCCTCGATCTGCTTCCAGTCGCCGCTCGCGTCGATGGGATGCGTCGGTGGTGGCACCAGGGCGACCAGGTCGTCGATCGTCTTCATGCGGGTGAGGCTATCGAGGGGGCAGCAGGACTGTGGATGCCAGGTAGCCAGACGGCGGCCCGTGTTCGTGTCATCTCTTTGCGCGGTGGCTTGAAGACGGGCGGCTCTCTTTGAGCGTGGACTCCAGTTTCTCCTCCGTCTCCTTCAGCGCCTCACGCAACCGATCACGCTCGGCCTCGGTTTCCCGCAGCCGCGCCGTGTCCGTCTTGAGCCGATCCCGCTCCGCGCGCAAGATTCTGAGCTCTGCCGTGGCCAGTTCCAGGTCGGCCGCCAGTGACTCCGCCGAGGCGCCCGAGCCCGCCTCCGCCTCGCGTCGTGCAGCCCTGCTCTGCTTCTTGATCGCATCTTCGATGTGCTCGCGCAGCCCCTCGGCGTATACCAGCCAGTTCGAGACCCGTGCTGTGCGAGCGAGTCCAAGGAAGGTGATCCTCTCTCCCGTCGCGGCCATCTCGTTGAGGGTCTTGAGTACCCGGGCTCGTTTGACTTCGCTGTCGCGGGCTCTGGCCTCGCGCAGCACTTGGCCGGGGACCCGTTTGGCCGTGGTCCTGTGCGGCGACTTGGCTGGGCCCTCGGCCGAAGAGTTGACATCGATGTGCTTGGGCACGGGTTCCTCGACTCCTTCGTAGATATCTGGTCGGTGCTGTCGTGATGGCGCCCCGACTGCCTGGTGCCGGGCCTCGAAGGCGAGCCTGAGGTGCTCTGGGCTGGTGCCGAGTGCGTTGGCGGCGGCTGTCGGTGAGAGGCGGCTCCTGATCAATTGGGCCGCGCGTGCGGTGTCGGGCAGGGGCATGTCCCGGCCGGGCAGGTCGAGGTGGTCGACCATCGCTCGCGGTGAAGAAGGCCCCCAAGGGCAGCCTGACCCGCGCCTCCTAACCCTCTGCGCCCAGGCCCCGGCGCTCCGGTCCTCGACCCGGGGCGCCGGGGCCTTCACCGTCCACGCAATCTCATGGGCCAGCCGGCAAGTGGTTCGCTGCGCCAGGCCACCGCTCAACTGCGTCCCCGAGCTGTCACCCAGGCCGGATTCCGGCAGCCGGCCAACGAGGTCCCTCGCCTGCGCCAGCACGCGCGCAACCGCCACGCCACCCGAGATGTGGTGGCACCGGGCCTTCCCCTCCCTGCACGGCCCGGTGCCAACCGCTGGCTGGCACCGGCCGTTCGCCCGCCAAAGATGCATCCGCCCTGACGGACGGGAGGTTGTGGGGCTTGGTGAGCCACCGCCGAGTGTGCCGTCACCGCCCGGCCAAACCCGGCCGTGCTCCCCAACCCCCGGCCCCTGAAGGGAATTGCCGCGATGACGGCCCTGTTCGAAGGCCCCACCTCCGTGCACTTCTTCACCGGCGGCTGCGGTGACATGCGTGGCTTCACCGACGCCGGATTCCTCTCTCTGTACGCCGCGAACCACGACGCAGCTAGCTCGGAGACTGCGCGCATCAACTGGCCCGGCCTCTTCGTGAACCCGACCGACGTACAGACCATCGACATGCGCTGCGTGCCCTCAGCCCAGGTACTGGTCGCGTCTCCGATCTGCACCGAAGCGTCCCCGGCGGGAGGGAAGGCCGCCCCGCGCAAGGCCGTGGAACTGGACGCCAACGGCCGCCCGAAGCCGGGCCCGGACTGGCCGCAAACCCGCATCACCATGTGGGAGCCCGTCCGCTACGCCGAGGTTCACCGACCCCTTGCCTACGTCGGCGAGAACGTCGCCCAGTTCGGCACCTCCCCCCTGTTCCAGGCATGGCTGACGGTCTGGGAAGCCCTCGGATACACCCCGGTCATTGCGTCGGTGAATGCCGCCCACCTCAAGGTCGACGGGATTCCTCCGCTGCCGCAATCCCGCGACCGAGTGGTGTGGTGCTTCCTGCGCAACGACGTTGCCGAGGCCAACGGACTGCCCGACCTCCGGCCGACCTGCGACGCCATGTGCGCCACCTGCGGACCCGTCGAAGGCATCCAGCGCTGGAAGAAGAACCCTGAATTCCCTGTCGGCGAGTACGGCCGCACGAGGCAGTACACCTACGCCTGCCCCAACATGCGCTGCGGAGCGCATGTTGAGCCCATCACCCGCGGCATCGGCGAAGTCATCGATCACACCGTGCGCGGCTCCAGGTTCGGTGATGGTTACTACGACCACTTCACCGACGGTCGCAAGCCCTACGTAGCGGCCACACGAAACCGGGTCGCCATCGGCCTGGAGAGGTACCGCGGCAAGCCATTCATTGTCACCCTGCGCGACCACTGCGACGCCAGCTCTCTCGACGACCCGATCGGCACGCTCACCGCCAAGGGCGGCGGCCACCACTACCTCGCGCGCCCCACCGCGGACTTGAGCATCGACGAGTGCGAGTACAGGCCACTCACGACCCGCGAGAAGGCCAGAGCCCAGGGCTTCCCCGACCACCACATCTTCGCCGGGGAGGAGGACGACCTCCGCCTGCAGGTCGGCAACGCCGTCCCGGTCAACGTCGCAGCCTGGCTCGCCCGGCGCGTAAAGGCCGTCCTGCCTCACTGATCCATCTCCGCCGCCCCCAGGCCCACCGGCCCGGGGGCGGCGGTCGTTGTGCCCGCCGTCCCGTGTACAACCCCCACTGCTCTGGGCCCCTTGTGTCCCGCTCTGCTCTCCATCCAGCGGGGTTGCGGTCCTAACCCTGCCGGACCACACCTTGTGGTCAGCCGAAATGCCCCGCCCCGACCACCTCGGTGCCCGAGGGCGACCGGCACAGCCGAGCCGCGTCGCGCCCTCGATGCGCGCACTGCGCAGCCCCGCCCTCCAGCCAACCCCGGACCCCCGGCCGGGACAGGCCAGCAACCCCGCCCACGCCGCCAAGCCACCCACCCCACCCAGACACCGATCCAGGCAACGGGGCCGTGGCGCGGCCAGCAGCGGCACCCAGACGTGAACGGGCAGCAGACTGATGCCTGACGCTACGCCTGCTCGTCCCCCGGCACGCACCCCTGAGTGCCGGGGGTCGGCGGCTTTGTCGAGACGCGCACCTTCAGCTCCAACTCGGCTTGCTCGCACTTGCACTGATTGCGTGCCAGGCCCTCACCGCCAGCTCGGGACATGCTCAACCGGGCACGCGATGCCGTGATCGCCGAGCATGCTGGCCAGCAGCCTCCCTTCCCCGAAGTGGTAAGTCTCATCAGCCCGCGCTCGGCGGGCCAGGCCTGGGTGCTGCGCCGCTGGGATCGCCACGAAGGCGTGGTGACCCTCCATGGTGATGAAGCCTCTGCGCTGGCCGATCTCGCCGCGTACGTGCGTGGGGTCTGGACCAACATCGTGGGTGAGGAAGGTGTCCCCGAGCATCCGCCCACCGACGACCGCGAGAGCGTGCGGCTCTACTACGGGCCTGAGCGCGACAACCAGCCGGACGAGGGATACAGCATCTACGTCGAGGAGATCACCCGTCGTGGACGGACCCGCATGGTGCCGCTCGACTACCGCTTTCCCGAAAGGGAGGAGAGCGAGCAGGCGAATCGGGATGCCACCTTTCATCGGCAGACCGAGGACAACGAGCTCCCGTGTGTCGAGGTCGATGGCGTCCCGGTGTTCACCTACCTCGACCACAAGACCAGCGCCGTTCGGGTCTCCGTGCACCTCGATTCCGCGGAAGACCGGCTGGTCCGTCCCGACGGCACCGTGCCGCTGAGCGTGGAGGTCGGTGACACCGTGGTGCTGGACGACAGTGCAGAGGACACTCCCAGACGGGATCTGCTGACCCTGCTGCTCGATGCCGCCGATGACCGCCAGCAGCAGGCGATCCGCGAGGCAGCTTTCGCAGCCGGCGTCCTCTGGCGCTCCCCAACCTGTCAGTGCGAGAACCCCGGCGAGGCCGCGTGCTGCGAGGGCACAGCCCCCTGCGGTCAGCTGCCACACCTCTGCTTGGCGCAGCGGCCCGGCTCAACGTAGGAGCGCGCCAGTGATCGGGCAGAGGGCGGATGCCAGAGAGTGCCTGTCGAGGTCCGCCGGCCTGCCGGGGGCGGGCCGGGACCGGCACGCGGGCACGCGTGAAGTCGCGGCGGCAACTGCTGCACCCTCAGCGGCAGTTGCCGCCTCGTGCATGTTCGCACCGGGGAGCGGGGACCGCTTCAGCGCGGGACGGGCCCGGGCTTTGCGGGTATCGGGTGAAGAGTCGCACGAGGGCTCAACTCAAGCCACAAGAGCCGCATTTCAGCAGATCGGAGCTAGTCGGGCAGGGTCTCGGCAAACGTGAACAGGCCATGTACGCTTCCTGCGAGCACGTCAGGGGTGGGGTGCGGCAAGGGGAGTGCTCGTTGTTCGTCCAATGCAAAGGGACCGGTTCGGATGTCACTGCCGTCAGTGATCTGACAGGCCACGTCACGCATCCGTCGTCCGGCCGCCGGGCCGTCGCCCTCGCCGCCGTCTGACGTAGCCGGTACCTGCCTTCGACTGACGCTCGTCCGCGAGCGGGGAGCCGCATAGGTCTCCCCTGTAATTCGAATGTGTGTGCTGATTGTTCTCTCGTTCCGCCCACGGTGTGGGCGTCCTCACGAAATGGTGCAGCCCATGTCCTCGCTCATACGGAGACCCTCATGACACCGATCCGACGGCGCGCAGCGCGCCTGACGGGAGCCGGAGTCGTGCTGGCGCTCGCGCTGACGGCCGTTCCGGGCCTGCCGCTCACCACAGGCCCGGCGAGCGCCGCGCCGTCGGAAGCCGCCACCGCCCTGTCCCCTTCCGAACAGGCGCTGGCCCGGGCCGAGGCGAGCGGCGAACGCGTGGAGGTGATCGAGGAACGCACCGAGCGGGACACTGTGTTCGCCAACCCCGACGGCGGCACGTTCACCCTGGAGAAGTCGATCGTCCCGGTCCGGGTCGCCACCGCCGACGGCGGCTGGACCAAGCCCGACGCCACGCTGGAAAAGCGCGCCGACGGCTCGGTCGCCCCGCGGGCCGCCGCCGTGGACATGACCTTCTCCGGCGGTGGCCCGGGCGCAGGCCTGGTGACCATCGGTGAGGAGGGACGGTCGGTCTCCCTGGGCTGGCCCGGCACGCTGCCCGAGCCCCGCCTGGACGGCAACCGCGCCGTCTACGAGAACGTCCGGCCCGACGTCAACCTCATCCTGACGGCCACCTCCGAAGGCTTCCGTCAGGTCCTTGAGGTTGAGACGCTGGAGGCCGCCGCCGCGCCCGGACTGCGCACCATCAGCTACGGCCTGGACACCGACGGCCTCTCCGTGCGGGCCGGCGCCGCCGGCACCATGGAAGCCGTCGACGGCAACGGCCAGGTCGTCTTCCGCTCGCCGAGCGCCCAGATGTGGAACTCCGCGGGCGACAGCGCGCAGACCTCCTCCTCTGCCGCCTCGCCCTCCGCCTCCGCCGACGACGGCCCGTCGGCGCAGACCGCCGGCAGGCGCCCGCTCGGCGTCACCGCCGACGACGACGCCGAGCCCGCCCCGGTCACGGTGACCGGCCCCGACCAGGCGGACCCGATCGACGGCCCCGGTCCTGGCGACGAAACGGCCCTGATGGACGTCGTCCTCGACGACGATGCCCTCCACGTCACCCCCGACGACGCGCTCCTGACCGGCACCGCCGCGAACGAACTCCCGCTCTACATCGACCCTTCGGTCGAGCTGAACGAGTCAGAGCGCACGGTGCTCTCCTCCGACGGCGATGTCTTCTACAACTTCTCCGGCGGCACCAACGGCATGAGCGTCGGCAAGTGCGGCTCCGCCGTGATCGGCGGCGTCTCGTACTACTGCGGTAACGGCTACGTGAACCGCATGTACTTCGAGTTCGCCCCCGACAAGCTCAAGGGCAAGCAGGTCCTGGACGCCGAGTTCCGGGTGACCGAGACCTGGTCGTTCTCCTGCGACGCGCGCTGGGTCGACCTGGAGCGCACCAACAACATCTCCTCGTCCACCAAGTGGCCGGGTCCGACCAAGCTGGACCAGATGGGCGACCGCCATGTCTCCGCCGGCCGTGGCGACGCCTGCTCGCCCTCGCAGCCCAAGGCGCCGATCCGGTTCGCCGACAACGCAGAGGAGACGGACGAGAACCTCACCCCGACCGTCCGGTCCTTCGCCAACGGTTCGTTCCCGCGGCTGACGCTGATGCTCATGGCCAAGGACGAGTCGGACACCGTCTCCTGGAAGCGCTTCGACGACGACGCCGTCCTCACGGTCGACTACGTCAGCAAGCCGGCTACCCCCACCGAGTACGGCATCAAGGCCGGTGCCAGCCGGGTGTGCAGCAAGACCGAGTCGTCGCCGAGCACCATCACCGACCCAAGGCCCGACCTGCTGGCCACCCCGGAGACGGCCGCCGGCGGTGAGTCCGGGGCCCGGCTGCGCATCTACTTCGACGTCGACGTCAAGAGCGGCACGACCTGGGCCGACGCGCCCGAACCGAGCACCACCTCGTACAAGCCGACCAGCGGTTTCGCCGCGTACAGCAGCACGCTGAAGAGCTTCCCGGCGCAGACGAAAGACTGGGACACGGCCCTGGAGGACGGCAAGCTCTACCGCTACCAGTCCTTCACCAAGTCCTACTACAACAGCGACCAGAGCACCCTGACGAGTTCGGCCAGCCCTTTCTGCTACTTCCGGGTGGACAGCAAGGCACCGCAGAAGCCGAGCATCACGTCATGGACCACGTACAGCGAATGCGTGTCCGGCGGCAGCTGCGTCGCCGGCGGCGGACCCGGCAAGGCCGGCACCGCCGTGTTCGGTCCGGCCCCTGGCGAGACCAGCACCAACAACGGCTACCGCTTCCGGCTCTCCACCGACGCCACCTGGTCCGACTGGAAGACCGGCTCCACCTACAAGGCGACCTTCACCCCGCCGTCCTCCGGCACCTACCTGCTGCACGTCCAGGCCAAGTCCACCGCCTACCCGCTCGGCGGCGACGAGCAGATCGTCCGGTTCCTGGTCAGCGAGGGCCCCAAACCCGTCGCCCACTGGAACTTCGACGAGTCCGGCGGCGCCGCCGTCGACACCTCCACCACCGACACCACGCTGCGCGACAACCTGACCCTGTCCGGTGCCGTGCGCACGCCGAACGGACGCCGAGGCGAGATCGTCAAGCAGCCCGCCACCGACACCACCCCCGCGGTCATGGGCCAGGACCAGGCGCTGAAGACGTCCGACTCCGGCTACGCCGCGACCACCGAGCCGGTCCTCCAGACGGCCGCCGCGTACACGGTGGCCACCTGGGTCCGCCTCGGCGCCACCGGCCGCAACCTCACCGTCGCCGGCCAGGACGGCACCTACTACAGCCCCTTCTTCCTCAGCTACTGCGAGGACGTGAAGACCTGGTGCGTGCGCCTGGCCGACGCGGACGCCGCCAGCACCTCGCTCAGCAACCAGCGCGTCAACGCCAAGGACTTCGCCCAGGTCGGCGCCTGGACGCACCTCGCCGTGACCGTCGACCACGACAAGAACGTCCTGTCGCTGTACGTTAACGGACAGCTCCAGGGCTCCGACACGATCACCTCGAACTGGCCTGCGGGCGGCGCGTTCCAGATCGGCCGGGTCAAATACAAGGGCACCTACACCGACGCCTTCACCGGTGAGATCGACGAGGTCACCCTCTGGCAGGCGGCCAAGTCCGCCGAGGAGATCGCCGACGAGGCCCGGCTGCTCGACGGCGCGGACGGCACCGGCCTGCCGCATCTGGAACTGGTGGCTGACCTGAAGGCCGACGGCGCCTCCGGCACCACCCTCCAGGACACCACCAGCAACTACGGCCCCACGCTCACCCTCGGCGGCGGCGCCAGGCTCGAGGGCGAGTCCGTCGTCCTGGACGGTACCGGCGGAGCCGAGTTCGGCGCGCCGCTCGTCGACGCCACCGGCTCCTTCACGGTGGCCGTGGAGACGATGGTCGACGGGGCCGCGCTCAAGGACAAGCCGGACGGCTACCGCGCCCAGATCCTCGGCCAGCGCACGGCGACCGGCTCCTCCTGGGGCCTGTGGTTCGAGAAGACCGGCGTCGACACCACCGGCCACGAGGTCCTGGACGAGAACGGCGACCCCGTCCTCGACGAGACGACCGGCGAGCCGCTCTCCGAGACGTGGGCGCTCGGCCGCTGGCACTTCGGCCGGCTCAGCGCGGACGGATCCGGCGTGTCGGTGCGCAGCGACGAGGTCGCCGTGCTCGGCACCGAGGTCGAACTGACCGGCGCCTACGACGCCCACACCCGGCAGATCTCGCTCTTCCTCATCGACCGCCAGGGAGAGCCCACCGCATTCACCGCGACCGCGAGCAGCGGTGGCGCGGCGGTCGGCAAGGGCTGGCTGAACAGCGCGTGGGGCAATCACGTCCCGGGCCGCGTCCACCACATCCGCCTGTGGGCGGGCGCCGTGCAGAGCGCCCACCACAAGTCGGCCGTGGTCGGCGACTGATCGCGGCCCTCGGGGCCGGCCTGTCTCATCCCTGAGGCCGGGGGCACGGGACGCACAGCCCGCGCCCCCTTCCTCTTCTCACGTCCTTTTCCTCTCAAGCTCTCTTCTCCACCTGCCATACCCCTCTTTCCACCTCCCACCAGAAAGCAGACCGTGTTCAGACCACGTTCGCCGAGGGGAGGGAACCGCACCGGCCGACGGCCGGTCGTCGGTGCTCTCCTCCTCACACTGCTCGCCGCGCCGGTGGTGCCCACCGGTGTGGCCGCCGCGGCAGACCGCCCCGGCGCCCCGGACTCCGCCGACACCCGCGTCAGCAAGGTCCACCCCGTCACCGGACTCGGCGCGAAGAAGGCCCGCACGAGGGTCGCCCGGGACGAGAAGGCCAACCAGCGCCTGATCACCCAGGCGCGCGACGAGCGCCGCGTCTCCTGGCCGGCCGCCGGGGCCACGCGCGACTCCTTGGCTCAGCGGTCAGCCGACGCCGTCGTGGACGTCACCGCCGATCCGAAGGCCGGCGCGAAGCGGGCCTCCGGTGCGGCCACCGTACGCGTCCTGGATCGGCGGGCCACCGAGCGAGCCGGGGTCACCGGCCTGCTGTTCACCGTCGGAACCGAGCGCCGCGGCACCGCCCGGCTGACGGTCGACTACAGCTCCTTCGGCTCCGCCGTCGGCGGCAACTGGGCGACCCGGCTGGGCCTGGTGAAGCTGCCCGCCTGCGTGCTCACCACCCCGGAGAAGGCCGCCTGCCGCACCACCACACCGGTGGCGTCCGACAACGACGCGAGCGCGCAGACCGTGACGGCACGCACCGCCGTCGCCGCGAGCTCCACGCCGACGGTGATGGCCCTCGCGGCCGAGTCCGGCACCACCTCGCCGGCCGGCGCGGGCGACCTCGCCGCCACGCCGCTGTCCCCCTCCTCCGCCTGGCAGGCGGGCGAGTCGTCCGGCTCCTTCACATGGTCCTACCCGGTGACCCTGCCGCCGGCCCCGGCCGGCCCGGTACCGCCGCTGACGCTGGCGTACGACTCCGGTTCCATCGACGGCCGTACCGCCAACACCAACAACCAGGGCTCCCAGATCGGTGAGGGCTTCTCGCTCACCGAGTCCTACATCGAGCGCAAGTACGGCTCGTGCGAGGACGACGGGCAGACCGGCAAGCACGACCTGTGCTGGAAGTACGAGAACGCCTCGCTCGTGCTCAACGGCGTCGCCAACGAGCTGGTCAAGGACGACACCTCCGGCAAGTGGCGGCTGAAGAACGACGACGCCTCCCAGGTCTTCCACGAGGTCGGCGCGGACAACGGCGACGACGGCGACGACATCGTCAGCGGCAAGGGTGACGGCAAGGGCGAGTACTGGAAGGTCGTCACCGGAGAGGGCACGACCTACACCTTCGGCCTGAACAAGCTGCCCGGCGCCAGCACCGAGCGCACCGACTCCACCTGGACCGTCCCCGTCTTCGGCGACGACAGCGGCGAACCCGGATACTCCTCCGGCACCGGCTACTCCGGCCGCGCCAAGACCCAGGCCTGGCGTTGGAACCTCGACCTCGTGCAGGACGTCCACGGCAACGCGGCGACGTACTGGTACACCAAGGAGAGCAACCACTACGCCAAGAACGGCGACAAGACGGCCCTCGCCTCCTACGTCCGCGGCGGCTACCCGACCGAGATCCGCTACGGACAGCGGGTCGACGCCCTGTTCACCGGTGTGACCTCCGCGAAGGTCACCTTCGGCCACAAGGAGCGCTGCACGGCCTCCTCGTGCGAGTCGCTCACCAAGGACACCGCCGTCAACTGGCCGGACGTGCCCTTCGACTCACTCTGCTCGGCGTCCGAGACGGACTGCCTGTCCAGCGGCCCGGCCTTCTTCACCCGCAAGCGCCTCACCGAGATCCGCACTCACTGGTGGTCCACGGCCGCCGAGCCGGAGGCCTTCAAGCCGGTCGACTCCTTCGCCCTCACCCAGGCCTTCTTCGACGGCCAGGACATCGGCAACAGCTCCGACCAGGTCCTCACCCTCACCGCGCTCAAGCGCACCGGCCTCAACGGCACGGACGAGTCCCTGCCGGAGGTCGGCTTCACCTACCAGCAGCGACCCAACCGCGTCGACGGCGGCACCCAGCCCGGCGGCGGCGACATCCTTCCGCTGACCCGGCCCCGCATCTCCACCATCACCTCGGAGACCGGCGCCGTCACGACCGTGGACCTGTCCCACCCCGAGTGCGTGCGCGGAACCAGCATGCCGGCCTCGGCGGACAAGAACACCGTGTCCTGCTACCCGGTGTACTGGGCGATCAACGGCGGCGACCCGGCACTGGACTGGTTCCACAAGTACCGGGTCACCGCGGTCTCCACCAGCGACACCGCCGCCAAGAACCCGGCCGTCGAGTACAGCTACACGTACGACACCCCGGCCTGGCACTACAACAGCGACCCCTTCACCAAGGAGAAGGAACGCACCTGGTCCGAGTGGCGCGGCTACCAGAAGGTCACCGCGTACACCGGTGAGGTCGGCACCGTCCGCTCCAAGACGGTCAAGCTGTTCATGCAGGGCATGAACGGCGACAAGCTGGCGGACGGCACCACCCGCGCCGCGAGCGTCGACCCGGTCACGATGCCGGGCGTCACCCTCTCCCAGGCCACCGACTCCGACCAGTACGCGGGGCAGCTGCGCCAGGAGATCACCTACGACGGCGCCACGCCGATCGCGTTCACCGTCAACAACTTCTGGTCCAAGCAGACCGCTAGCCAGCAGAAGTCGTACGCGCACACCAAGGCGCACTTCGTGCGCACGGCCCGCAGCTACGAACGGACCTGGCTGACGGCCGGGCAGAAGTGGCGGACCACGGCCACCTCCAGCACGTACGACGACACGTACGGCATGGTCACCCACAGCGAGAACCACGGCGACTGGTCGGCGACCGGCGACGAGAGCTGCACGCGCACCTGGTATGCGCGCAACGACGCCAAGGGTCTGACCTCGCTGATCTCTCGGACCCGCACGGTGGCCAAGCAGTGCGCGGACACCGACGACAAGCTGTCCCTGCCCACCGACTCCGAGACCCGTGGCGACGTCCTGTCCGACGCCGCCGTCGTCTTCGACGATCCCGCGGCGACCGGCTGGAAGGCCGACCAGACGCCGACGCTCGGTCTGCCCACCTGGACCGGCCAGCCCAAGGGCTACCCGGCCGCAAGCGGTACCGCTGACCGCAACCCCGGCACGACGTCCTGGCAGACGGTCACCGCCACCACCTTCGATACCGCAACGGCGAAGCTCGGCCGTCCGCTGAAGGTGGTCGACGCCGCCGGAACCGCGACCAGCACCGCCTACTATCCGGCCACCGGCGGACCGGTGACCGGCGTCATCGTCACCTACCCGAAGCTGGCGTCCAACGGCCAGACCCACAAGTCGTACACCTACTTCGACCCGGCGCGAGGCACGGTCACCTACACCCTCGACGCCAACCTCAAGCGCACCGAGTACACCCGTGACGCGCTGGGCCGGCTCACCGCCACCTGGCTGTCCAACCGGTCGAAGGCCGCGGGCGACACACCGAACGCGAAGTACGACTACGGCGTTAGCCAGACCAAGCCGTCCTGGAACTCGGTCGCCAAGCTCCAGGCGGACGGCACGACCTACCGCACCTCGTACGCCCTGTACGACTCGCTGCTGCGCCCGATCCAGACCCAGGTCCCGGCCGCGGCCGGCGGCGGGCGGGTGCTCAGCGACACCCGGTACGACTCCCGCAGTCTCGCCGTCACCACGCAGAACGACGCCTACGACAACGCCACAGCGCCCAACAGCACCTACACCGGCGTGGAGTACGCGCAGTCACCCAAGCAGAACGACACCGTCTACGACGGCGCCGCACGCGCGGTGAAGACGACGCTGTCGTCGTGGGGCGTCAAGAAGTGGGACACCACGACCACGTACACCGGTGACTCGGTGGCGACCAGCGCCCTCGAAGGCGGCACGGCCTCCCGCGTGATCACCGACGTGCTCGGCCGCACCAAGGAAACCCGCACCTACGCGGGCCCGAACCCGAACGACACCGAGTACGGCGCCGCCCAGGGCACCTCCTACACCAAGGTCGGCTACACCTACACCCTGGACGGCAAGCAGAAGACCGTCACCGGCCCCGCCGGGTCCGTGTGGTCGTACACCTACGACCTCGGCGGCCGCCAGGTCACCGCGACCGACCCCGACAAGGGCACGACGACCACCAAATACACCGTCCTCGACCAGGTCGACCACACCAAGGACGCCAAGAACCAGTACCTCTACTACGGCTACGACGAACTGGGCCGCAAGACCGGGCTCTGGCACACCAGCCGCACCGACGCCAACAAGCTCGCCGCCTGGACGTACGACACCCTGCTGAAGGGCTACGTCGACCAGTCCGTGCGCTACGAAAACGGCGTCGGCCAGGTCAACAGCAAGGCCTACATCAAGTCCGTCGACGCCTACGACAGCCTGAACCGGCCGACCAGCACCACGCTGACCCTGCCGGCGAACGACCCGCTGGTCACCTCGGGCGCCGTACCGCAGGCCACTCTCACCTTCGGCACGGCCTACCGGCTCGACGGCACCGTCAACAACACCAAGGAGCCCGCGGCCGGCGGACTGGCCGCCGAAACGGTCGAGACCCTCTACAACAACGCGGGCCTGCCCGTCCAGCAGTCCGGCATCAGCGGCTACCTGCTCGGCGTCGACTACTCGGCGCTCGGACAGGTCCACCAGTACCAGCTCGGCACATCCACCACCGCCAAGCGCGTGTTCATCTCGCGCACCTACGAAGCGGGCACCGGCCGGCTGCTGACGTCCGCCACCGACGACCAGACCCGCGGCCCCATCCAGGACCTGGAGTACCGCTACGACCAGACCGGCAACGTCACCGCCATCCTCGACCGCGCCGACACCGGCGGCGGCCCCGACCTCCAGTGCTTCGCCTACGACGGCCAGAAGCGGCTGAGCGAGGTCTGGACGCCGAAGACGGCCGACTGCTCCACGGCCGGCCGCACCGTGGCCAACCTCGGCGGCGCGGCCCCCTACTGGACCAGCTACACCTACACCGCGTCCGGCCAGCGGGCCACCGAGACCCGCAACACGGCGGTCCCGACCCCGGTCACCACCACCTATTGCTACGACCCCGCCCGCAAGCACGCCCTGAAGTCGACCACGACCGAGGCCACGTGCGACCCGGCGGCGGCCGGGCAGTACACCTACGACGCGGCCGGCAACACCGAGACCCGCGTGGAGTCCGCGGGCTCCATCACCAAGCAGTCTCTGCTCTGGAACCCCGAGGGCCGCCTCAGCAAGCTCACCGAGGGCACCGCGGCCACCGACTACCTCTACGACGCCGACGGAACCCTCCTCATCCGCCGCAGCACCGCGACGGACGGCGAGACCGTGCTGTACCTCGGAGCCACCGAGGTCCACCTGAAGAGCGGCAAGAAGTGGGCCAACCGCTACTACACGGTCGGTGGCGCCAACATCGCGATGCGCAGCAACGCGTCGGGCACCGAGAAGGTCCACTACCTCTCCGGCGACCACCACGGCACGAGCACCGTCTCGATCACCAGCGACAGCACACAGACGCTGAGCAAGCGGTACACCACGCCCTTCGGAACCACCCGCGGCAGCGCTGTTGGCACCTGGCCGGACGACAAGGGCTTCCTCGGCAAGAGCGCCGACAGCTCCACCGGACTCACCCAGGTCGGCGCCCGCGAGTACGACACCTCCACGGGCCAGTTCCTCAGCGTCGACCCGCTGCTCATGCCGGATCAGCACCAGTCGCTCAACGGCTACGGCTATGCGAACAACAACCCGACGACCGTCGCCGACCCGTCCGGACTCGGCGTGCCCGAGTGCCACACCGGCGAGATCTCCTGTACCGGCGGCATCCCGGACACCGCGGCTGAGATCAAGGCCAAGGGCAAGAAGCCGAACAAGTCGGGGACCAGCACCGCGGGCACTTCGTACGTCTCCAAGGACGGCCGCTCCGGCAGCGCCCCGCCGGGAGCGGCGCGCTACTCGCGCTACATGGAGCAGATCCTCTTCACCAACCACGAGATCGCGGCGATGCTCCGGAAGGAGCGGGTGGACCAGATCCTCGACGGGAAGTGGGACCTCTCCAACCCCTTCGACGAGATGGTCGAGGAGATGAACGAGGACATGTGCCGCCGTGGCGCGCGGGACGGCTGCGGCGCGTTCAACCTCGGTGACGATCTGCGGGACGCGTTGACGGGCGGAATGGATCGCGACGAAGCCGAAGAGATCATGGAGCGGATCGACGAGTCCTGGAAGCGCAAGAACACCAAGAAGGGCGCCAGCCAATTTGCATTCGACAAGCCGGACGAGTTTCAGCTCGCCCTGACGCTGGCGATCATGGGCCATGAGGTGATGTCCCGCAACGACGACCAGAGGCCACCGCACGCGGGTGACGCCTGGGTCGACGACAAGCGGGCCGAATTCAAGGTGATGACGAGCGATCGCAGTGACGGGCTCAAGAAGCACATGCAGAAGGCGGACCGCGACCAGCAGGTGGACGTCGTCTACGTGGACCTGCGGCCCGGTGGCATGAGCGAGGACACCGCCAGGGACGGCCTCAGACAGTTCTCCCACAAGGGAACCCTGGAACGGGCTGTGATCATCGGCAGGGACTTCGTGATCGAGGAAGACTATTAGCCTGGTCCTCCGGTTCACGCCGGGAGCCGCCGCCCGCTTCGGCGGGCGGGGGGGCCCCCCATTAAGGGGCCCCGGGAGAAAAATTATGGAGAGAGATTTAGCGCAGTACCGCCGTTTGAAGATGGGCGTCGACGTATAATTGGGGGCC
>NZ_JBHTWG010000023.1:0-89887 GCF_042792555.1 Streptomyces sp. NPDC056628 | reverse complement strand
CACCTCGCACACCGAGTGGGGCGGCCACACCACGTTCGGCCAATTGGTAACCCTGGAAGTTGATTCGAACACCGCCCGGGAAACCGTGCCCGCCCCCCCCAATTTCCCGGGCCCCCCGGCTCCCGCCTTTCAGGGCAGCCTGTAGAAAGATTCTGATGACAGATTTCGCGCAGTACGACGGTTTCAAGAGGGACTTCGACTTCTATGTCGGGCCCGCCCGGCCGGACGGCTTCCGGACAAGAGAGTTCGGCGACCGCCTGTGGGCGGACGTCTCACGCCTGCTGGGAGTACCCTTCGACGGCGCGACGATCACACCCGTCGCCGACGACGGATACAAATACTGGTTCGAGAACGAGGATCTGAGCGCCTCAGTCTACTCGGGTCCACTGGAAGGCTCCGGAGTGCTGGACCAGTTGCCCGCGATGCTCACCGTGATCTCGCGGTCCATGGACGTCGCGAATTCGGAGCTGGCGGAACGGCTCTACGCCGGGCTGACCGCGTCCGACGACGCCTACCTCGTGGCGGTGTTCGAGGACAACGGGATGCCGATCGCCGCCAACTTCGACATCGGCGACGACTGGTGAGTCGCCTTGCGCGCGCAGCCGGATGGACGGCGGCCGTCGCCGGGCTGGTGCTGGTCCCCGGCTGCGGAGACGCCGTTGAACACCCCGCCCGATCCGCCGCCGTGCCCACGACGCAGGCGCCCTTCGCGCAGGACACGGTACGTCAGGAGATGGACGCTGCCGTCGTGGCGGCCGGTCTCCCCGAGGGAGAGACCGAAGCGGGCTTCCCGAAGCCCCGCCACTCGGCCGGAGCGGCGGCCACGGAGAAGGAGCAGAAGGTGGCAGCCCTCGCGGCCCGGCTGTCACCCTGTGTGGTCACCTGGTCGTACGACGATGCCACGGGCGCCTCCGAGGCAACCGCTGCCAAGGCCCGTCGGCAGTTCGCCGCCATGCTGGCCAACCTTGGCGCCCACGGCTGGAAGGAGACGACGCCCACCGAGGACGTGCCGACGGAGAACGGCGGTGTCTACGTCATAGCCACGTACAAGAAGCGGGGCTGGATCCTGAACGCCCGGCACAGCAGCATGCACCCTTGGGTCGAATCCACCGCCATGGTGACGAAGGAGTCCTGTTTCGACAGCCTCACCGACGAAGAGACGGGCATCCTGGAGGACGTGGACTGACATACGTTGGTGCGCGTGCCGTTCAAGGCCGCTGCCGCCGCCACCCCCGGCAGCACTGTCAGCACCTGGACCCGGCCCGCGCGCAACGACAGGCAGCCGAATCCGCACAGGGGACGCGGGGGGCGGCGACAAGCGGGCTGACTTCAGGCGGCGACGGTGCCGAGGGCCCGCGCGTCTATGACTGGCGCCGGTCCAGCACCCGGTGATCAGGGGCGGCCGGGCGCCGTGCAACTGGACCAGCTGTCCAGGGACACCTTGTGGCCGGAGGGGCAACCCACAGATGAGGCGGCGCCTGGCCCAACGTCCAGGGGGTTATCAACGCGCTGCGCTAGCCGGTCGGCGTGCCGTCGGGCCTGGCGTCGAAGGTGAGCACCGCGGCGGCCCGGGCGTCGTCGCCCAGTGTGGTCGGCCGGGCCCTGCTCGGCGGGGACTTCAACGACCTGCCCCCGGCGGAACAGGCCGCACACACCTGGCCCACCGACCACTACGACACTGCGGGCACGAGTACACCGACCGCATCACGATCTCCCGCGCCCCGGCCCGCACCACCACCATCCGCAGCATCAGCAAGACGCCCAGATCCGCCGCCCGGGCCTGACCTACAGAGCAACTAGCGGCGCTCCCTGTTCTGATCTCGGCTGTGCCCCGCCCGCTCGAGGTGATGAGCTAGCGTTGGAGGGACGAACGATGACCACCGCCACGGATCAGCCTCAGCGGACCCGGATCACCAACGACGAGAAGCAGGCACCTGGCAACCGGGCAGTTGCGGCGCCCTAGATGCGGGGCGTAGCGGGGATGCTCGAGATGGTGAGCAATTGCCTCGAGCAGCGGGTCCGGGCCGGTGACGGCGATGGTGAAGACAGGGCGCGCGGGACTGTAAAACGTTCGGTGTAACTCCTGATCAAGGAAGTGCACCGATGACCAGTGAGAACGTGTCCGAGGCCCAGTCCGTCGAGATGCCTGAGCCGCAGCCGTCGAAGGCGGTGGACGACCAGCTCATCGACGAACTGGTGGGCCGGGCCCAGGTCGAGGGCCTGCAGTTGACGGGCGAGGGCGGGCTGTTGCAGCAACTGACCAAGCGGTTGCTGGAGTCCGCCCTCGAGGGCGAGATCACCGACCACCTCGGCTATGACAAGCACGACCCGGCCGGCAAGAACGGCGGCAACTCCCGCAACGGCACCCGCGGCAAGACCGTGCTCACCGAGGTCGGACCGGTCGAGATATCCGTGCCCCGCGACCGGGACGGAACCTTCGAGCCGAAGATCGTGCGCAAGCGGCAGAAACGCCTGTCCGGCGTCGACGAGATGGTGATCTCTCTGTCCGCGAAGGGCCTGACGACCGGCGAGGTCCAGGCCCACCTCGCCGAGGTCTACGGGGCCGACGTCTCCAAGCAGACCATCTCCACCATCACCGACAAGGTCATGGACGGCATGGCCGAGTGGCAGAACCGGCCCCTCGACGTCGTCTACCCGGTCGTCTTTATCGACGCGATCCACGTGAAGATCCGCGACGGTGCGGTGGCCAACCGGCCGATCTACGTGGCTCTCGCCGTCACCACAGAGGGCCGACGGGACATCCTGGGCCTACGGGCCAGCGACGGCGGTGAGGGCGCCAAGCACTGGATGCACATCCTCACCGAGATCAAGAACCGCGGCGTGAACGACGTCCTCATGCTCGTCTGCGACGGTCTCAAGGGCCTGCCCGACGCGGTCGAGACCGTCTGGCCCAGGACGATCGCGCAGACCTGTGTGGTCCACCTGCTGCGGAACTCCTTCCGCTATGCCGCCCGCCAGGACTGGGACAAGATCGCTCGTCTCCTCAAGCCCGTCTACACCACGCCGACCGAAGAGGCCGCCCTGGAGCGGTTCGCTGAGTTCGCCGACGCCTGGGGCAAGAAGTACCCGGCGATCGTCCGGCTCTGGGAGAACGCGTGGGAAGAGTTCACCCCGTTCCTCCGCTTCGACACCGAGATCCGCCGCATAGTCTGCACCACGAACGCGATCGAGTCCGTGAACGCCAGGATCCGGCGGGCGGTCAAGGCACGCGGGCACTTCCCGAACGAGACCGCCGCCTTGAAGTGCGTCTACAGGGCCATCATGAGCCTGGACGCCACCGGCAAGGGCCAGGCCCGCTGGACCATGCGCTGGAAGACTGCCCTGAACGCCTTCGACATCACCTTCGACGGCCGACTCTCCGCAGCCCGTCAGTAACCCCAACCACCCTGGTTACACCGCTCGTTTGACAGACCCAGGTACGTCTATGCCAGTCCAGTGAGGGCATGGAATTGCAGGTCGGAGCCTCTTGGTCCGGGTGGGTCTGACCAGTTGGTGATGGCTGTGTGACACGTGGGTGATACGGCGAGACCCCACCGAGGTCCGTCCGGACGGGATCTCTGCGCGGATCCGTGAGACGGCGAAGCCGCACCGGAGCACTCCGGTGCGCTTCGCCGTGAGGTCGAACGCGGTGGCGCACAGGACGCGTTCGGCTCCTCACTCAGTCAGATTCCTACGTTGCTTGTGGAGACGACGGATTTGCGATCGCATCCGCTGGACAGGGCGGGGCTGGCGCCAGAAGAGTCTCGTATCAGGGACCATTGAAGCTCCGCCGTGGCTGCGACCACGGACCGACCCGGAGTTTCAGTGCCCCGTCACCGTGGTGAGGGGGTCGTGCTCATGCGCGCAGCTCTCGCAGGAGCCGAGGGTGTACGAGGCAGGGAAGGGATCGGAAGCGGGCAGGGGTACGCCTTCCTGCATGAGGCAGCCGTTCAGGTCGGCCCGCGGCAGCTCCGCGTCCATCTGGGTGCCGATGAAGACGAGTTCCTGCGCATAAGGGTTGGCGGTGTCACGAGCAGAGCAAGGCTCGAAGCGAGCCTCCGAACCGGCCTGCGGCCACAGTCCCGTCACCCAGGGCCGGCTGGCGAGGGTGAAGAAGCCCTTGGACCTGAGGACCTGCTCGTAGGCGCCGCTGCCCGGAGTCTCCGTCACCAACGTCCAAACCGTCCGGGGTGGAAGGGCTTCCGGAGCAGAGGACGGACGAGGAGATGGCGTACTGAACGAAGTTTCGAAGGAAGGCGTGAACACCGTGTCGCCGGGCACAAGGGCTATCGCACCGAGGTCCTGAAATTCGGAGCTGGTCGGGATCTTCCCGCCAAGGGACGAACTCAGGCCCTTGTGAAGCTCATACGCACACGCGCCTGAGCCGGAATTGACGATGGGGTTTAAAATGATCATTCTTGGCCTTATTCTGCTGATCATCGGCCTGCTTGTCGGCATGGGTCTGCTGACGACGATCGGTGGCATCCTCATTCTGGTTGGCGCCATCCTGTGGATCCTGGGTGCGACCGGTCGCGCGGTCGGTGGACGCAAGCACTTCTTCTAGCCTCGATCTTGCATGACGGTCCGCCGACGGAGTCGGTGGACCGTTTCGCTTTCTGTGGCGGATGGTGGGCATGCTGGCGGCCCGAGTGTCGCGTCGGGTGGGCGCCGGGTTCCACTGCTCCGGGCTGGGTCCTCTTTTCGTAGGGACAGGTGAATCCGCTGGTCAGCCGGGGATCGGCAGTAGGGTGAGCCGTTCGAGGGCGGCTGTGATCTCCTGGGTCCAGGGCCAGTGGCGGGCAAGGCGGAGGACGCGGCGTCGGCCGGTGGTGACGAGCTGGCCGGCCGCGGAGAACAGACGGAACCGCAGGCGGCGCGGTTCCCAGAGCCTTGCCTGGCCGGTCAGGGCGAGCATGGGGATCCAGGCCAGCAGGTCGAGAGCGATCTGGACGATCTCCAGCCAGATGCGGTTCTGGGCGGTGTCGTGCAGGGGAAGGTTGCGCAGGCCGGTCGAACGTGCGGCCCGGATGCGGTCCTCCGCGTGGGCCCGCAGCCGGTGGCGGAGCTCAAGCTCGGCGATCGGCCGGTCGGGGGTGTTCGTGGCGAAGCAGGTGATGCGCATGCCGTCGGCGTCCGTGATTCTCAACTGGGCACCGGGGTGTGGCCGTTCCTTGCGGACGATCAGCCGCATGCCCTTGGGCCAGCCGCCCAGGACGTCACCGGCGAGTTCGGCGACCCAGGCTCCGTCACGGACCTCGCCATCGGCCTCGAGGGCCGGGGTCCAGGCCGTTGCCGGGATCTTGAGGACGTGGCTGTGGGTGGCCTCAGTGATTACCATGCCGACCGAGTAGGACAGCCAGTGCCCGCGCTGGGCGAGCCAGGCGACGAACTCGTGAGTGCCGCCTGCGGAATCGCAGCGAATGAGAGTCTGCCGCCCGCGCCGGTACTTCTTCGGCAATTGAGCGAGGGCCAGTTGGGCGGTGACGATGTGGTCGGCCGCCGTGTTCGAGCCCGCGTTGCCCGGCCTCAGCAGGGCCGCGACGGCCTCGCCGGTTCCGCCCGGGCCGTGATCGACGAAGGCCATCAGCGGGTGGTGGCCGTAGGTCTTCTTCCATGTCGGGGTGGCGTCCTGCTTGTCCGAGTGCGCGACGACCAGCACTCCGTCCAGGTCCACGGTCACCCGCCCGTCGGCGTCCGGAGCCCGGCCCGCAGCCAACCTCCAGACTCGGCTGCGGACTTCGGTCCGAGCCGCGCGGATCGCGGGCAGGGCCTTCCCGCCGGTGGTGGCGAGGGTATCGATCAGGCGGGAGACCGTCGGGTCGGAGGCCACCGGTCCGAACACGGCCGGCTCGGACCGCAGCAGTGCGACGTCGGCGAGGCAGTCCCCACCGAGCGCGACCGCCAGCGCGAGGTCCAGCAGAACCTTGCCCGGATCGTGGACGGCCCGCGGTTTTCGCCAGGGGGCGAGCGCTGCGGAGATGGCCCGGTCAAGGCCGATCTTGCGGGCTGTTTCGACCAGCAGGACCGAACCGGCCTGCGAGACCACGGCTCGGCCGTCGTCCCGGACACGGACATGGGGGTAGGACCCGGTAGGCTGCTTCACCTGGAAAGTGCCTCCGACAGGGGCGGGAACAAGGACCTCAGCAATCCTCATTCTCGCTGGTCAGAGGCACTTTTCGCTTACCTGACCGCCTGTCGGACAGCCCGCTTCATGAAAGCGCGAGGCTAGTGGTGGGATGCCGGTCGACGACGGCGATGAAGCGTGTAATTCGCTTGCGCTCATTTGGGGCGAGCTGACCGACTGGTTCGAGCTGAGGCCTGCGGAAACAGATCAGGCGAAGGCGCATATGATCACCGCCGCCCGTGAATGGCTGGTCGTCGAGGGCGGTCAGGAGGCTGAGGCGCTCTACTTCGACCGTTGGCTCCACGACATCCTTGGGTTCGAACGCCGTTCGGCTCCACCTCAGGTCCAGGAGCGATCTTGAAAACCGTCGTGGCAGCGATGTCACAGTGGGTTCAAATCCCACACCCACCGCAAGTGAACGGCCCCTGACTAGGAACATAGGTCGGGGGCCTTCGCCTTTGCTGCTGCACGCACGCGCCCGCTGTCCCCGTGGTTTCCCGGTCTATCGGGTACGTGAGGGGCACGACCGTGGGCCAGGCGTGGGCCAGCAGCCTCACCGTCGTCCGCGAACTCGACTACGCGACCAAGCAAGCCGACTGGGGCAACAGGCTCGACCTCACCTGGGTGGCGACGAAGACCAGGTCCGGGTCCACGGCGAAGTTCGCGACGACCCGACGCGTGGTATCGGACGCCTGATCACGATCGACGGCCAGCACCGCATCCTCGGCGTCCACCTGGAGAAGAAGCGCATCACGGACGAGGTCTCCCACATCGACCGGGAGATACTCCGCGCCAACGAGGCCAAGAAGGCGAAGCTGCAGCAGGACCGTGAGGCTCTGATCGCTCGTATGCAGCGGCTCAAGGACGAGTTCGTCGGGATCGACATCTACGTGGAGCCTGACGGCGTGAAAGGCCAGCAGATGTTCGTCGACGTCGCCGACAACGCCAAGGGCATTTCCGGTGCCGTCCGGGCCCGCTTCGACACCTCGCGCATCGCCAACCGCACGCTCAGCGACATCGTCACCCACCCCTTGTTCCTGGGCAAGATCGACATCGAGCGGGACCGGATGACCCTGACCAACCGCGACCTGATGGGTGCCAAGCACGTCGCGGACATCACGCGGGCTGTCATCGCCGGTCCTGGTGGCCGCGTCAGCAAGAAGGTCGAGTCGCTGACCGACAACGAGGTCATCGAGAGCGTCCGCGGCTTCCTGGATGTCATCTCCGTCGCTTTCACCGCGCTCGCGGAGATCACCGAGGAGGACGTGGACAACTACGAACCCTCGCTCTCCGAGAAGAAGAACGAGCCGCCGGCGCCCGCCACCAAGGCCATGAGGCTGCGTGAGTCCTCGCTCCTGGGATCGGTGGGCATGCTTCGCGTCCTGGGCGGCGTCTACCGCAATCTGCGGGAGGAGGGAGCCGAGGACGGGGACATCCAGGAGTTCTTCAAGCGCCTCGACCGGCACATGGCCGCTCCGGTCGCCGAGGACAGCATCTGGCGTACCACGGCCGCGAACGAGGACTTCGAGCCGAACGCCTCCGCCCCGATCATGCGGCAGCAGAACGTCGTGCACCTGACCAAGGTGATCACGGACTGGTACAAGAAGGCCCCGGCTGCCCTCTGACCCACCGGCAACGGCAAAGTGCCTCCGCATCCGGCCGGATTCCAGGGGCCGTCGCGACTCAGTGACGGCACCCCGGCCCGCACGACCGGGCTCGGCGGGCGTCAGACGCGCCCGCCCTCGTCAATCTCATTGTTCACAGGCCCTGGAAACATCGTTCAGCTGCCGATTCGATCGCGCATGCGGCTGGCGGGGAGAGTGGAGAAGGTGTGAAGATACGGCATGTGTCGCCAGCTCATGAACTGCGCCGTTGGTTTTCCAACCAACCGTCAAAATCCTCGCAGCACCTGCTGGCCTTCCTCGCGGTCGTCCATGGTCACACGTTCCGATATGAGGGCGAACCGACACAGCAGGCTCGCGCGACCGCCTCAGGTATGCGTTCCTGGGTTGCCAAGGCTCCCGCTAACCTGCTCCTGCATATCGCCGAGGTCGGACACGAGATGGCCGATAGGATGGCCCGTCAACACGGTTTGGCCGGACAGGGCCTGCCCCAGGCGGATGCCGAGGGCCTGAAGTCGACGTTCGCGGCTCTGCCGCCGTCACTCGCATGTCTGACCCTCCACTGGTACGCGCTCACCGACGAGAACCCGCCCGAACGTCAGGGCGTCCTGGAGCACTGGGACGCCCTTTGGGAAGCCGCTGCGGCCCCGGCACCGTGGCCCGAGCCGCCGAAGCCCCGTCGGCGCCACGCCAGGGCGGGGACACGGCCGGCCGGCACGGTCCCGACCTCGCAAGAGATCCAGCACAGCACACACTCCCAACTCGCCGACAAGGAGCACCCAGTGCCCGACGACCCCGCCAAACAACTCGTAGCCGCCGCGCATCGACTGCGCAGGGAGGGTGAGGTACTGGCGGGTCGGCTGGAGAGCCTTGCGACGGACATCCGTAGGGGTCTGGGCGCGAGGGACGCTCAGGTGTCCGCTGCTCTGGACGCCTGGTTCGGTCGACGAGCCGAGACAGCCGAGTTGGTTCTCGGCCTCGACGGCGACACTCGCTGGACGGACGAGCAGACTCATGACGATCTCGACCGGATTCTGGCGGACGTTCGCGCCGCGAAGATCCGTGCGGAGATCGGAGCAGCCGCGGCCGACCGGGCGCGGCTCGTCACGATGCTTGCCGGGACGAGCAATCCGGGCGTGCTCAGCGGGCTGCAGGCGGCGATCGGCGCCCTCGACACCCGGCTTGAAGAGCTTCGGGCGATCGACGGGGTTCCGTCCGAACCCCGGTCGGCAGCCCCAGCTGCCGGGGAGACGTTTCCTGCATTCGACACGACGGGCGGGGCGGCGGAGAGCACGCCGGACGAAGAGCCGCTCGCGGAGGCGGGCGCGCACACCATTCCCGCCGCGGTCGAGGAGAAGGCACCACAGCGAGAGTTCGCCGCCCGGCCGCCCGAGCCGGGCATGGGTGCCGAGGCACCGGTTTCCGAAGGGGCGGGTTCGGATGGCGAGGAGACGGAGCCCGCGACAGATGCCCGGGTAACCGAACGTCAGGAGGTGCCGCTCGCGGCAGCCCTTTCTACGGCAGCGGCCGCGCGGACGATGGACAGGCCGGAAGAACGTCTCGGACAGATCGCCGCCCTTCCGCAACCGCGCACCGCGCGGTGGCAGTCGGCGGCACCGCAGGCAACCCTCCCGCCTGCCGGCTCGCAGAAGACGCCGGACGAGGACGAACGGGAGGCCGCCGCCCCCGGCGGGCCGACCGCGACCGCCGGGACGACCGGCATCTGGACGCGGACAGGCGATCACCCCTCCCCGACGGAGACGTTGATCGCCGAGGGCAGGCTGGCGGAGGCCTACTGGCTGAGCCGGGCGGCCGGGGAACGGGAGGAGCGGTGTCACTCCCTCGCCTTCGCCGCGTCGGCATTCGGGCTGGCACCCGGTCAGCAGGCGGCGATGACCCTGCAGCTCAACGTCGAGGAGGAGCGCGGCCCGCTGTCGACCGCAGAGGACCGGGACGGATACCTCGTTGCCCTGGCCGCCGCCGTACGCAGCGGCCTGCAGGCGGGCTGGGCGCTGCCGATCGTCAACGACTTCGCCCAGCTGCCCGGCCTGCCCGAGGTCTGGAACGAGCTGTTCCGGATGCTGGCCCAGGAGGTCCGCAGGGGGGTGTCGGTTCAGCCGGGCGAGGAGTTCAGCCTCAAGCAGGACGACACCGTCGATCCTATGGATCTGGGTGACCGGGCGGAGGCCCTCAAGCGCCGTCTGCCGACCAGCAAGATCGCCTACCAGCTCGCCTCGCGGGTGCTTCAGACCCTGCTCAAGGACGACGCGGAACTCGGGCGCACACTCAACCTGATCACGGCATGGTCAGTAGGCGGGGCAACCCCTGAACAACTGCGCAAGGATCTTGAGGAGACCTACGGGGAAGACGACTCCGTCGACCGGATTATCAGGGACACGACACGCCGTGTCAGTTCCCCCAACCAGCGAAAGACCAAAATCATTGCTACGGCTCTGGATCAACTGCGCGGGCGCATCGGAGAGGTGACGATGCTTCTGCGTGAAGCGGTGCAGGTTGCTGAGATGCCGCCGCGCGGTGACAGCCGGCGTCTTCGCGGTGAGTTGGTGGCTGCGGTCCAGGCGGCACTGCAGGCGGCACCGTTGCCCGGCCCGGGCGGCGAAGCAGTGCGGTTGCTGATCAACTGGATCAATGCCGGGCCGTCCCCGGTCCCGCCGGGGACCGTAGGCGGGTTGCCCAGTACCGACTCGCTGCTCGTCCTTCCGGGCCTGACCTGGATCACGACGGCCGCAGGTCAGGACGTTCCAGACCTGTCCGCGGCAGGCACGCTGGACGCCCTGCTGGAGCTCCCGGATCCGGCCGACCCGGGGAAGGCGTTCGCCGTCCATATCGGCCGCGGTGACCTGCACCTCGCCGAACGGCTCGTCGAACTCGTGGAGACGGGCCGACTCCACGCGGTTTCGACGCCGGAAGCAGGCCAGGGGGAAGCGCTGCGGCGTCGGCTCGGTGACGCCAAGGCCGAGTGGCGTGTGAAGGCCGGCGCGGCCTTGCGTGAGGCCGCTGACCTCTTCGCCCAGGTACGCCTGCAGAACCTGCTCACCCCCGAGCAGGAGAGCCACCTGGCGGCCCAGCTCCTCGATCTCGAGAACTCGGACAACCCCCTGCGGTTCCGTCGGCGGCTGGAGCAGGTGCGGGACGTGGTCACCCAGCTGAGCACCAGGGTGTCGGAGAAGACCGACCAACTACGCGAGCAACTGGCCGAGCTAAACCTGGGAGAGGCGGACGTCGCCCGGATCAGCGGCCTCATCGACCGAGGAGACGTCGCTACTGCCGAGGAGTTGCTCTCCTTCGCCCGCAAGGGCGAGAGCATTCCGGAACAGGCCGCTGAGACCGGAGCGGAGATGGCCTCCTTCTTGGAGGGCGTGCGACACCCGGACGCCCCCAAGGCCAGCAGCACGGGAGTCAGCGCGCGCTGGTGGTTCGACCACTACGCACGCGGGCGCTCCCGGCAGGCCAAGACCGACGCGGCCACGGTGGCCCTGGAAGCCTGGGACTCGCTCGGGCGACCGAACGAGCGCCGCAACTCCTTCCAGAAGCACGTCCCCAGCGTGCTGCGCATGCTCGGCCTGAGCATCAGGGGGCCGGTCCGGCTCGGGGACCAGGACCGGAAGGACTGGCAGGTGATGACGCTCTCGATCACCGCCGAGATCAGCGACAATGTCCCCGGTTACGTGTCGCGGCTCGGTTCCCGCGCCGGTGGCCTCTACCGAGTCCTCGTCGTTGCGAACGAGGAGCTCGGCCCGGACGCCCTGCTGCGTCACCTGCCGGAGGCCGCACTCGGCGCCAACATCATCCTCTACCTGCAACCGCTCGGCATCGGTGGACGGCGACGCCTCGCGCAGGCCTCGTACCAGAAGCCGCAGCAGGCGATCGTCGTCGACCCGGCCGTCTTCGGCTGGATCGCCGCGGGCGAGGCTCGTTCCTTCCGCGCGGTGCAGCGGGTGACGCTGCCGTGGGCGGCGTACCGACCGTATGAGCCTTTCCAGGCCGGGCAGGTCTCCGCCGAGGTCTTCAAGGGCCGCGACGACGAGAAAAGCGCGATCATGGCTCGAGAGGGCGGTCTCTTCCTCTACGGCGGGCGGCAGCTGGGCAAGTCCTCACTGCTCCGGCAGGTGGCGGACAGCTTCCAGGCGGGGCACGGAGGCAACCAGATCGCGGTCTACACGGACCTTCGCATCGCCGAGATCGGGCTCAGCCGGCTCCCGAACGAAATCTGGAGCGTGCTGGCCGAGCAGCTGAAGCCTGTGGGGGTGCTCGACAACAGCACGTCGGGGAACGTGGTCCCGGCCGCCGTCGCCGCTCGGATCCGGCAATGGCTGGACGAGAGCTCGGAGCGGCGCATTCTCTTCCTCGCCGACGAGGCGGACGCCTTCCTCAACGCCGACGCCCGGCCCGTCGATACGGCCGGAGCGCAGTCCACCTTCCGGACCCTCGCCAGCCTGATGCAGTTGATGGCAGACACCGAACGCCGCTTCAAGATCGTGTTCGCGGGTCTGCATCAGGTGCAGCGGTACAACCGGCTCACCAACTCCATCACCGGGCACGGCGGTGAGCCGGTCCTGGTCGGCCCGCTGCGCCCGAAGGCTGCGGTTGACCTGGTCGTCGAACCGCTGGTCGCGGTCGGGCTGTTCTTCGAGAATCCCGACCTTGTCTGGCGCATCCTGGCCCTGACCAACAACCAGGCCAACCTCGTACAGATCGTCTGCGAGGGGCTGGTCGAGGAGATGCAAAGCCGCGCCCTGTCCCAGGACGGCGGGCGTCCCCGGATCACCGCTGCCGACGTGCAGAAGGTCGTCGCTTCCGGAGGCATCCGGGACAAGATCCGCGACCGGCTTCGGCTGACCATCGACCTGGAAGACCGGTACCGTGTTCTGACCCTGATCCTGGCCCTGCGAAGCCTCACGGACGGCTACGCCCGCGGTTACACGCCCCAGGAGTTGCAGGAACAGGCGCACGGCGTATGGCCGGACGGCTTCCCGGAGCAGAACGGCGTGGACGAGGTCCGCACCGACCTGATGGAGATGGAGGGCCTCGGCCTTGTCCTCCCGCTCCAGGGACGGAGTAACAGCTTCGTCATGCGCAGCCCGAACATCGTCAACATGCTAGGCACCCGCGACGAACTCGACGCGGAACTACGCACCAGCGAGTTCACACAGAAGTACGACTACAACCCGCGCGTGGCCCGCCGGTCCATCGGCGTCGACCGCCGTCAGGTCATGCGCATGAGCCCGCTGACGGACGAGCAGTGGTACGACGCGCTCTCCCGGCGCATCACGATGCTCACAGCTACGGAGGCACTCGGCGCCGGAGTCCTGGGCAAAGCCGCGAAGCAGCACGCCGGAGAGGGCCGCCAGTTCGTGTCGGTGCCGACGGCGGAACTGGCACAGACCGTCACCAAGTGGGCCCGGGAGCACACGCCGCACCTGCTCTTCCTTGACCTGCGTGGCGTTCCCTCGGCGGACGTCCGGGACGCCGTCGAACGACTCGCCAAGTACGCCTCGGCATCGGAGGAGGACGGCAAGGAGATTCCGCGGCGGCGCACGCTGGCCGTCGTCGACCCACTGACCGCGTCCGGTCTTGATCTCCCGGAGGTGTTCCGAGTTCAGCCCCGGCGTTGGAACACCACCAGTCTCCGCGCGTGGCCAGAACAGCCGTTCGTCTCGGCCCAGGAGCGGCGCAACCTCATTGAAGCAACCGGGGGCTGGCCCGCCATCGTCGAGCAGACCATCGCCCAGTACATCCACGGCGCCCCCCGGGAAAACCTCTTCGAGGCGATGCGTGGCCGCATGGACGACCCTGGTCCCGCCTCCGACCACCTGCGACGGGTCGGACTCTCGGAACGCCATGTGCGGCAGATGGCCGCCTGGGCCGACATGTTCAGCCTGGAGGAGCACCGCCAGGGCAAGGCCCATGCCGTTCCCCAGGATCTCGCCGTCGTGCTCGATGACGACCTGGACGAGGCTGAGGCACTGCTGGCGGATCTGGAGGCGCTTGGGATCCTCGACGACGATGGCGAGAGCCTCACCGTCGACAGCGTCACCTTCCGCGCACTCCGGACCGTGGCGGGGCTGCAGGACGGGTCGATGTGACCGAGCTCATCGCACCGGTCGGCATCCTGTCTCCTGAGGTCGTCCTGCACTTGCCGGGTGCGCGACGCCACTGTGCGCGGGTCCTCGCCGACCTGCGCGCCGGGCTCACCTGCGTCTGGCTGTTCCCGGACAACGAGGTGGAGTCGGACCGCGCGGACCGCGCCCTGGAGGCGGTGATCCACCGCCTTGACGACGTCGTGGACGTACCACGCAAGGAGACGCACCCGCGTCCCCCGCTGCGGACGACCACGCCGGACCCGCGGTACCTGTGGGATGCACTCGGCACCGAGGGGGGACTCGGCACCGAGGGGGCGCCTGTCGCTCGGAGCTCCGAGGACAGCTTCGACATTGACGACGGCTTCGGCGACTGGGACCCGTTCGGCCTCTCTGGACGGGTCGACAGCTCCGGCCCGTCCGAGGCTCGTCCCCTCGGTGCAGCCGCCGCTGCCAGGCCCTCCGATAGCCCGGTCACCGACATCGCCGTGCGCCTTGCCGACAGTCTCAATCTGCACGGAGACCTGGTCTCGGAGCTGGTCACCGACCCGGACCGCCGTGCGCCCGTGCTCGTCGTCCGCGCGTGGGCCGAGGCGGACCCGCTCGCCGTGTCCCGACTGATACGTCGCTTCCAGGCTGCTGTGAAGGAGGCCGGCCTCAAACCGGGCGATCGGCCGCGGCTCCTCGTGGCCTCTCGCCTACAGGACCTGGAGGAGGACACCGTGGCGCTCCTCGACGGAACGGTCTCGAGACCACACTGGTGGTGGGGCGTCTGGAGCCACCTCGACACGGCCACGGTGGTGGCCGATGCCATTCCTCATGCGGGCGTCGGGCATGCCCACGACCGCATGACGCCCGGAAAGCTCATCCGGCACGCCCTGCGCTGCGAGACGGTCGTCCAAGCAGCCGGCCCCGATTTGGAGCTCGCCGTGAAGCTGGCCGACACCTGGAATGGCAAGATCAAGGACCTTGCTTCCGCTCTGCGTGAGTGCTGCACCGACCCCACGTCGCACGGCGCCTACGGCCGCGCGACGTCCGGCGCGGCATACGCGCAGCTCCCCGAGCAAGGGCTGCGCGAGGCATGGTCGGCCGGGCTGGTCGACAGTTGGGAGGGGCAGATTCGCCGCAGTCCCCGCTCCGGTGTGGCGACACACGGCGGCTCGGAGCTCGACAAGTTGGTGTGGCAGGCCCAGAACCGCGTGCTGCTGCCATTGATCGACGACGTCCGCCTCGGCTTCATCGAGCTACTCCCACGCATTGCGGTACGCGGCATCGCACGACTCGTCGACACGTACGTCCGGCAGTCCCTGCGTGGCGCCAACGGTTCGGCGGCAGACCTCGCGTCCATGGAACTCGGCGAGCTCTACGACGCGGCGGTGCACCGGGACATCGACCTCACCGAGGTTCAGTTCCGCCAACTGCGCACGCTCCGGTGGGCACGCAACAAGCTTGCCCACCGCACACCTCTGGACGATGCTCTGCTCCGAGACCTGCTGGAAGCGCTCTCCCGCTGCTGACGTCTCGCGTCCCCATAAGCCGTCGCCAAGTCCGAGTCAGCGAGTTGACAGGGTGTCTCATCGGCGGGAGGGAAAACTTCACCGAACGAAGTGTCGACTGCCACCCATCGGAGGCGTACCTCGAGCAGAGCACCCGCGATGTGACGCCTCATAGGATGGCTCGATGGGAGGACCGGCGAGGCCGGTGACGGCTGGCCCTGCCCGATGTCCTCCTACCCAAGGTCTGGTAGAGCGCGTGGACCTTGCCGTCGCCAGCGGTTCGGCGCCGCGCCAGTCAAGGCGCTCGCCGATCCGGTGACCGCAGTTTGCCAGGTAGAGGAGCGGGGCGCGCTTCTCTGGTGCATCGTGCCTGGTCAGACATGATGCCCCCGGCAGGATTCGAACCTGCGACACCCGCTTTAGGAGAGCAACAGTGCCTGTAGCCAGTGGCTCCTACCTGCATCTTTCGTATTCATGGTGACACCTGGAGTGTCTGTGAGTGCAGGTTTCGCCTGTGGTTCACGGCTAGGAGCACGGCTACCTCAGGAGTTTCGATCTCCTCCTGGGTGCCCCTTCGGCGCCGTGTCGATGCGGGGACACGGGGAGTTGCCGCCGTTCAACGCGCAATCGCCACTGACTGGCCCACGGCACTGAGCATCCTCGGCATCAGCTAACGAACGAGCGCCGGTACGAAGAGTACCCCGGAGAGATAGCCGGGATACTGCTCTAAACGTCAGCCGGTAACTGCCCTCTGACACCTTCTGCTCGTACACGGTGCCGCACTGGAAGCACAGCGCAACGTCGTTACCCGGCGGGGGTGTAGTGGTGGTGGGGGCAAGTGCAGCGGCGCACGAGGAGGATTCCGCCGCCGTGGGGCAGCGGTACGTCCTCGGTCTGGCGGCACTCGCAGTGCAGATCCCTGTAGTCCGGACGCTGGGCCAGGGCACACTCGGCGGACATGGTGGAGGTATCGACGGGCGCGCTCATCCGAAGATCCCCCCGCTGCCGAACGAGTTCATGGCGCGGGTGTGCTCGCGCATCGCCTGGATGCGCTCGTCTTCGGTTGCGGGCCGGACGCGAGTAGGGTCGGCGTCCCACTCGCGTCCGCCGGTCACGGGGCGCAGCTGGACGTACGGGCCTTCGTGGCCCATGACGTACCCCAGCTTGTTTCTCTGGGTGTCGATGACGGGGGCGCCCTCAGGCCGCTGCTCCTCGGCCATTACTCACGGCCCTCTCGCCGGAGTGCCTGGGCCAGGCGGTCGGCCACGTCGGCGCGGACCCGCCCAAGTTCAACGAGCTTCAGCGCGGGTGACGCCGGGTCGACCCGCAGGGACGGCAAGACGATCCCGGCCTCGTCCAGGGCTGCTCTCAGGGCTTCCACCGCCGCGAACGGGTCGACGTCCCGCTTTTGCTTCGTAGCCATGAATTGGACGCTAGAAGTGGGTGGTTGCCTGACGATATGCTGTTTTCTCGTGTTTGCTCGACGGGTGGATCAGATTGCTGGAGTTTTCTCCTACGCCCTGCCTCACCCCGTAGTGCCGACCTGGGGTCCCGTCCATGCTGATTGGATCAACGCCCCTGGAAGGGAGAGCGTCCATGGCTCGTCAGCTACGCTGCACCGGCACGGACAGCAAGGTCGACGGCTGCCCTGCCCTGCACACGGACGTCCAGTCCGGTGAGATCGTCGTTCAGGGCACGCCGGTCACCGACCCTGCAGACCTCGCACAGCTTCAGCACTTCGGGCCGGACGAGGCCGCAGTGGTCGTGCCGCGCGAACTGCTCGTGAACTGGGGACCGAAGGAGATGGAGCGGGTGCCCGAACTGGTCGACCGGGACACCTTCCGGCGCCTGTTCGAGACGTTCGAACACACCGCCTGGCGCCTGGAGACCCGGCGCGGCTACGCCTCCGACCGGCAGGACCCGGACTATCAGGCGTTCCTGGACACGGGGACGTCGACCTGCGACCCGGACGAGCCGTGGTTCATCAACATCCGGCGCCAGACCGAGGCTGGCAAGCGGGTCGGCCGGGTCCGCATCGCCGACAAGGCGCCCACCACTGAGCAACTGTTCCTGCTCGACTACGCCAGGCACAACGCGGCAGTCGGCGAGGACATCCGCTATCTGTGGCGTGAGGACGCGGACCGGGCCGGTCTGCCCGCAGAAGACTTCTGGATCTTCGACTCACGTCTCGTTGCCCTGCTGCACTTCGACAACGACGACAACCTGCTCAACATCGAACTGATCACGGAACCGGCGGAGGTCGTGCGGTGTTGCATCGCACGGGACGCGGCCATGCACAACGCTGTGCCGTACGAGCAGTTCGCCGCGCAGGTGCCCCAGGCCGACTAGCGTGCGTGACCGGTGAGCACTGACTACCAGCAGGCACGGGCAGCGCTGGGGGCGCGGCTCCGGGAACTCCGCTTCTCGTGCCCTGGCGGTCGGCTCACCGGTCAGCAACTCGCCGAGCGGCTCGGCTGGCCGGGCTCCAAGGTGAGCAAGCTGGAGAACGGCAAGCAGACGGCTACCCCCGAGGATCTGAGGGCGTGGGCCGACGCGACCAAGCAGCCGGACGTGTACCCCGAACTCTCGGCGAGGCTTGCCGGCTTCGAAAGCCACATCCGGTCGTGGCGCCGTGCCCTGGCGAACGGCTTCAAGCCCCTGCACGAGAGCCTGACCAAGGAGATCGACCGCACCTCAGAGATTTGGGTGTGGGAAGAGTCGGTGATCGCCGGTCTGTTGCAGACCCCCGAGTACGCGCGCCACGTCATCCGGCGGTACGCGGAGCTGCTGGGGTCGGCCAGCGACATCGAGGACGCCGTACGCGCCCGGGTACAACGCCAGGAGTGGCTGTACCGGTCCGGCCGCAAGCTCCACGTGCTGATTTGGGAGGCCGCATTGCGCTCCCTGATCTGCCCTCCCTCGGTACTCGCCGCACAGCTTGACCGGCTGACCGGCGTGATCGGTATGGACACGGTCGAGCTGGGCATGATCCCGTTCACCGCCTCCGTGAAGATCGTGCCCGCCAACGGCTTCTGGGTACTGGATGACCGCCTGGTCGTTGCGGAGGACTGGCACGCCGAACTGTGGCTGGACGACGCCGACAACGTCGCCCTGTACACGAAGGTCTGGAAGACCCTGCGCGAGTCCGCCGTCTACGATGCTGACGCCCACAACGTCATCAACGCGGCTCGCCGTGCACTGAGCCCCCGCTGAAGGCTGGCAGTCGTGGCGTGGGTGAGGCCGGAGTATCCGAATCGTCGTTGTCATCGGCGCCGGTGGCTGGCTGAGGCCCCCGGATTCCCTGCCGACCACGCTGACCGAGGGCAGCCCACGCTTCCTTGTTGGCGATCTTGTCCAGCGATCGGGTGATCTCCGTAAGCTGCCCCTCGACCGTCTCCCGGTTGACGGCACTTTGGGTTCGCCGGACTTGCGGACCACCACCTCCTTCCTGGTGACACGGGGACGGTGGTGATCAGCTCCTGGCCGTGGAAGACCCGGATGGCGTCTTCGCTCAGGTGGGCGGTGACGACCTGGTGGGCATAGCCGCGACCGAGCTGAACGCGTTGTCCGGCGACCATGAAGCCGCCGACGCTGCTGACCGTCCGCTCGGCGATCTGTTCGGCGGGCGGTGGCAGCTGGGGAGGTGGCCCGGCCGGGCGGCCCCCTTGCAGACGTCCGCAGGCCGAGGGCGGCAGCGGGCTGGGCAGGGTGGCCTGCAGGACACGCTGCTCGTTGAGGACCTGCAGCACTTTGCCGTCGAGCCGGAGGGTGACCCGTTGTCCGGCGAACGGCCAGCCGATCAGGACCTTGTCACCGCCCAGTCAGACGTAACCGACCGCATTCACGCTCCGGTCCACCTCCACCGCCCCCTTCGTCTCCTTCACCAGGCCGGGATCGTCCGCCCAGGCTCCAGCAGGTCGGGCTCCTCCGCCCGCCAGCAGGGCTTTGAGGTCCCGGCCGGACAGCTTCGAGGGCAGCGTCTTGTGCCGGCCGGCGCCGATGAGGACGTGCAGGCGGTTCACGTCGATCCGCAAGGTCACCGTGGTGCCGGCCAGCGCTGGGCCGAACCAGATCTGCTGCCCGCGCAGGCTCAGGTTGCCCGAGGCGGGAACCACCCGTTCCAGCTCGATGGCGCCGACCTCGCCCTCGGCCATCGGCCAGGCCACCGCCACCGGCTTTGGTGCAGACACTGGAACCTCCGGACTCGGAACCGGGTCAAGGCGGGCAGGCAGGACCACCGGCAGCGCATCCTGTTCGGACCGCGGCCGGGGAACGAACCGGCTGGCCGGGACAGCCATGTCCAGGGCCTGATGTGGCCGCGTCCGGTTGTATTCCTCCAGCCAGGCATCCACCGCCGCCTGCGCCGCCGCCAGGTCGACGAACGGATCACGCTGATTGAGGAGTTCGCGCCGCAGGGTCTGGTGGAAGCGTTCGATCTTCCCCGTGGTCGTCGGGGACTGCGGGCTGGTGAGCCGGTGGGCGATGCCGTTCTCCCGGCAGATCCGGTCGAACATCGTCTCCCCCGGCCCGACGACCGCGCCCGGCAGTTGGCTAAGGTCGCCGAGAGCGAGGGCAAGGGCCACATCGCGCTGCGCCTGGCGGGGACGTCGCTGAAGGAGTACCACGAGCTGACCGGACGTCTGTCCTCGGAGCACGCCGGATACCTGCAGATGGAGGCCGACGCGAAGCGGGACGCTCGGCAAGCGCTGCAGGAGGCATGGGAGCAGGTGCGGCAGAGCCGGTTCGCTGAGAGCTTCGGTGTGGCGAGCACGCCGGTGCCGCCCGCCGGCGTGGAGAAGGTCGCCGAGCGGCTCGTGGAGATGCGCTCCGTCGCCGAACGGCGCGGCCACAGCATGGATAAGCGGGACCGTGACGACGTCGGCCGGGCCACCCGGAAGGCGGCCGAGTTCCGGGAGTACGCCGCCGGTCACCGCCGCCAGGCCGCCGACGCCCGCACCGAAAAGACTCTGCGCGCCACGATCGCCGCGAAGTTCCCGGATGTACGACCGGGAGGCCACCGCGTGCCGGGCCCACCAGCAGGCCCAACAGGCGAAGCAGGCCGCTCAGCATCAGTCGGCCACCGCCGTGCACCCGCAGCCGGACCAGTCCACTCTCCCCCTAACCTCGCGCTTTCACGAAGCGGGTTGTCCAAGAGCTGACCAGAAACGAGGAAAGTGCCCTTGACCTGCAACGATAGGAGTTGCTGAGGGTCCTGTTAGCTGCAAGGAAAAGAGCACTTTCCAGGTGAGAGAGCCTATCTCGTCGTACCCGCGTGTCCGTGTCCAGGGAGACGGCCGTCAGGTGGTCTCGCAGGCCGGTTCGGTCCTGCTGGTGGAGACGGTCCGCAAGGTGGGCCTTGACCAGGCGATATCCGCCGCACTGGCGCCGTGGCGGAGGCCGCGGGCCGTCCACGACCCGGGGAAGGTCGTCCTGGACCTCGCCCTGGCGGTCGCGCTGGGCGGGGACTGCCTGGCCGATGCCGGCATGCTGCGGGCCGAGCCGGCCGTGTTCGGGCCGGTTACCCGACCCGACGGTCTCCCGCCTGGTCGATACTCTCGCCGCCTCCGGCGACACCGCCCTGCAGGCGATCCGGTCTGCACGGGCCGAAGTCCGCGAACGCGTCTGGCGGTTGGCCGACCGGAAGGCGCCAGACGCGGACGGGACGGTGACCATCGACCTGGACGGGGTGCTGGTGATCGCGCACTCCGACAAGCAGGACGCCGCCCCGACCTGGAAGCGGACCTACGGCCACCACCCGCTGATGGGTTTCGTCGACCACGGCCCGGGTGGCACCGGGGAACCCGTCGCGGCCCTGCTCAGGCCGGGGAACTCGGGGTCGAACACCGCCGCCGACCACATCACCGCAGCCCGCCTGGCCCTCGCCCAGCTACCGAAGAAGTACCAGCGCGGACGGCAGACCCTGATCCGCACCGACTCCGCGGGCGGCACCCACGACTTCGTCTCCTGGCTCGCTCAGCGCGGGCGCTGGCTGTCCTACTCCGTCGGCATGGTGATCACCGACGCGATCCACCAGCACGTGCTGAAGGTCCCGACGTCGGCCTGGACACCGGCCGTCGAGCCGGACGGCGAAATCCGGGACGGCGCCTGGGTTGCCGAGCTCACCGGCGACGTCCTGGCCGGCTGGCCGAAGGGCATGCGGCTGATCGTCCGCAAGGAACGGCCTCACCCGGGGGCCCAGTTGAGGCTCACCGACGCGGACGGCATGCGGTTGACCTGCTTCGCCACCAACACCATTGCCCGGCCGATCGCCGACCTCGAACTCCGTCACCGGCTGCGGGCCCGGGCCGAGGACCGCATCCGGGCCGCCCGGGCCACCGGCCTGCGCAACCTCCCCCTGCATCACGCCGCCCGGAACCGGGTCTGGCTCGAGATCGTCCAGATCGCGTTGGACCTGCTGGCCTGGATGCCGATGCTCGCCCTGACCGGCAAGACCAGGCTCTGGGAACCCCCGCCGCCTGCGGCTGCGCCTGTTCACCGCGGCCGGGCAACTCGTCACCACCGGGCGCCGGCGGATCCTCCGTCTCGCCCGGCACTGGCCCTGGACCAGCCGCATCACTGCCGCCCTCGACCGGCTCGCCCAACTCCCCAACCCCGGCTGACCAGCAGGTTTCCGTCCCGACGACAGCACCACCCTGCCCGGAGCAGCGGAACCCGGCGCCCACCCGAGGCGACACTCGGGCCGCCGCCCTGCCCGCCCTCAACCGCAGAACGCCAAATGGTCCGCCAACTCCGTCGGCCGACCATCAAGAAAGATCGAGGTTAGCAATGTCCAGCTCGGAGCGGCCAGTCCAGGGTGGCAAGTCCTGCCGGCCCGGCAATGTGCACACGCTGCGTGTCGCCGGCAGTGTGCACGATGTTGGTGACCGGTGCGGCGGTGAGCAGGCAATGCACGAGGCGTCCCGTGAGGGGGCTCCCACAGCCGCATGCCGGTGCCGTTGCTGGCTGCCAGCAGCCAGGACCCCGAGGGCTGGGGGAGTGCGGTCATCACAGCGGTGTACGGGGTGTCGATACGGCCCACCCGGCTCCACCCCTGCGGATCCCAGAACGCGATCTCATGAGGGGTGGCGATGGCCACCACGACACGATTCTTGGGCTGGGGGACGAGGCAGAGGGCGGTGACCGTGTTGCGGTAGGGCAGCGTGCGTTCCTTGACGAGTTCGCCACCGGCCGCATCCCACACCAGCAGCCGGGGAGCGCACCGTCCCCGCCACCAGGCAGCGGCCGGCGGGGGAAGGCAGCGCCAGCAGCGCGCTGACTGGCCCGGTGCCAGGCAGCGGTCTTACCTCGCCGGTGACGGCGTCCACGATGATCGTCCCGCTGTGGTCGGCCACCACGAGAGTGGGTTGCCCCATCCGGGAGCTGCACGGCGCAGCAGCGGGCTTGCTCGAACGAGACGGGACACGAGGGGAGGGGCCGGTGATGCAGTCAGTGTCCTGTGCCAACGAACTTTGACTGTTTGTCACTCAAGTTGGACCGTTAATCTCCTGTGTTGAGAAGGAGGCCCTGGAGAGGCGCTGCGCTTGTAATCTCAGTTGCATGGCTGAAGTGAGTAGCGGGGGGCAGCCTGTGCCTGGCGGCAGCGATCCCAGTTCTGTGACTGGTTCCGACGGTGATGCTCCTGCGGACCCGACATCTCGAAATCCGGCAAACTCCGACGACGCCTCTACTGACCCCACAGAGCCTGCGCCCACTTGGGCGAAGTTCGGCAGGGGAGTGGGTGCGGTGGTCACGCTCATTGCCGCACTCGCGGGGCTGATTCTGGGGGTCAGGGCGGAGCAGCGTGCAGGCAGGGAGGAGGAGCGTGCCGTTTTGGCGGAGATGCAAGCGGCTGAACTGAACCAGAAAGCCTTCGCTGAGCAGGTTGACTTCTACCGAACTCCGTCTGCGGTGGTCGTGATGAACGGCAACCCGCACCCAACAGAAATGCGTCTCCTTTTGCCGGGCAGGCATCTTTGGTGGGCTTTGGGTTCACTTGCGCCCTGCAAGCAGATCAAGATCCCCACTGACTCTCTGCGTGGCAGCTTGCGTGCCAAGTTGGGATCCGTGCAGGTCACCGATGAAGAGCTGTCATCACTATCGTTGGAGTTCCAGGACCCTTACCGCAGGAGCTGGGCCCGTACCGGCGGGGGAGCCCTGGCCCGCTCTACTTGGAGACTTTCATCGCTCGTGCACATGGTCGACCTTGCAGAGGGCTGGAACAAGGCCCCAGAGGACTCACCCATTTGTGGTGCCCCTTGAGTACGTTGTGGCAAAGGGAGTCCCTGTTCGATGAGCAGGGGCTTCTTCGTGTGCGGGGCATGATCGCGGCGGGGTAGGGGCAGGCAGCGGGCGGCTTGTTGTCAGTCGAGGAGGTCGCGATGCCGTCGGTGCTGGGGTTGATGGAACAGCGTGAGGCGCGGGCGAGGCAGGATCTGCAGTCCTGGACGGAGGTCCTGGAACAGGCTCAGGCGGAGGTGGATGCCGCGCGGGAGCGAGTCGAGCGGGCCTGGGTGGGGCGTGAGGAGCTCGTGTCGGTGCTGGCCGAGGAGAGCCCGGTGAATACGCCGGTTTCCGTGCCGTCTGGTGGTGAGATGGCTGTCGCCGTGGGATCGAGCGGCCCCGGCGCGGGGCATGGCGAGAGGCCGCCGGTGTGGCGTCAGGCATGAGCGAGGAGGTGCTCAGCGGCCTGTATAGGGAGGTGTTCGCCGCGGTGGTGGCTGCGTCGGGGCCGGTGAACGGGGTGGAGTTGACGCGGGCGGTGGGCCGGGAAGCGGAGATCAAGCCTGAACCGGGTGCACAATCGGGCGCGACTGGTCCGTGCGCTCTACGAGCGTTTTGGACCGGCTCCAGTCCGCGGCCGCTGCGGCTGACGAGGCGCCGACGGCCACACCTCGGCGATGTTCTGTGACGATCGTGACGGGCGGTTCCGGAGGTCGGTGCCACCGCCCCCCGCCCCCGCCACCGTCGGCACCTGGCCTCGCGCCGGACTCCGCACGGGTCAAGGACGGTTACCCAGGGCGGCCTGGGTGAGCAGACGCTCCCATGTGCGCGGGGAACTGCTGTGGTGCTGTGCCAAGGCCGCAGCGAGGTGTGTGCGGGGAGTGCCCGGTGACGCGCCGAGAGCTTCCGCTGCGATGGAGTACCGCACCATCGCCGGCGTCAGCTGAGGAGGAGACGGTGACCACCCCGAGCACCCGCACCGACGTGGTGATCCGCACCTACGGGCCCGGCCAGGTCCCACCGCTGATCGACACCCTCGCCGACATCTGGGCGGACAGCCACCCGGAACTGGTCGACAACCCAGGGGCGGAGGCAATGGGCCTGTCCGTGCCTGCACTCCACCGCGGATCACCGGCCACCTCAATCACCCCGGCTTCGTCCTAGTCGTCGCATACGCCGGCGGCAGCGCCGTCGGCTTCGGCTATGCATTCCCCTGCTCGCCCGACTACTGGTTCGGCCCATTGGCCGATCAGGTCCCCGAAGGAGCCCGCCAGGAGCCGCTGATGGGCCTGTGTGAACTGGCCGTCCGGCCGACGTGGCAGTCCAAGGGCATCGGCACCCGGCTGCACGGCGCTCTCCTTCAGGCCATTGTCCCCAAGTGGTCCTCGTTGCTTGCCCTGCCCTCGAATCGGCGCGGGCAAGACCTCTACGCCCGACTCGGCTACAAGTACGCGGGGCTGTATCGCAACACCCCTGACGGCCCGGAGTTCGACCTGCTGCTCCTCCACGTTCAGGACGACGCCTGACAGGACGCTGCACCAGCGCTCACCGGCCTACAGGGAGAGGGCCAGTCCTGAAGCGGCAGCGCTTCTGCTGCGCTGAGTCGCCATGACGGCTACAAGCAAGTCGAGGCACCGCGGCGGCGTTGAACCGATGGGGCAGGGGCTCCACAGCTTCTCAGGGTCAATCCGGTGAGGACGACGCCAGGTGTCGTACGCGTCCCGGGCGCCCTCCGCGTTGTCAGGTGGTGGCGCGGATGGCACCCAGATGGCGGGAGCCGCCTCCAGGCAGCGGCCGGCGAGGACCGGTGTGGCGTCGTCTTCGCGGTGGTTTCGTACCGAGCGGCCAGCGGGGCGGGCATCTCCGTCGGCGTACCGAACGAGCGCTGGACGCCACTGGGCCCTAGCGTTGACCCTGCCCTGCTCCTGACAGGACGGCTGGGCATCTGGCGGCCCTCACCTCGCGCCCTGGAAGAGGGCCGCCCTCTCTCAGCTTCGCTGGCACGCAGGACTGGGGCCGTAAGCCGAGTGGTGAAGGCTGCCACGGCGGTCGCTGGCCCCTTTGCGCGGCCCGGGCGCGGGCGTGCGCGACCCTTGGGAATTTCGTAGGCTGCTGTAGGATCTCGCGGTTCACGTCCTACGAGGGGACTCCGAACTGCGGCTTTTGTGGGATCTCATGCTCGTGTCCAGCCGTTCAGTCTCACGACCGTGTCCAAATCCTCGACATGGGACTTCGGACTGGATGGACCGACCAAGCGACAACTGGCTGGCCCCCTGCCCACATGAGGCTGGCTCACGCCACAACGCCGGACATGCAGTTGTCATTTGACAGCCGGCTTGGTCGCGATCAATGCGTTGACTTGGCCCGACTGGATTGGGTTGCCAAGCATTTATTTCGCTCAGGTCCCCGTCCGGCGCTCCCCCGTCCGCGACAGCTGGAACCTGTAGCGCAGGCCCTCGCCGACCGAGCGGAAGAAGTGGGCCGACCGGGGGTGGAGCGGGTTGGGTAGGAGGTGGATCTTCCGCAGGTCGGCGTCGAGGGCGTGGGAGACGTACAGGATGTGGTAGGTCTCTGGCTTCTTCAGGGAGCGCGCCCGGGCAATCTCGGTGGGCGAGAGGACGAACTCCCCCTCGCCTCCGGCCGAGGACTTCACCTCGAAGAGCAGGCTCGACCGTTTCCTCTCGACGATGAGGTCGTAGCCGAGCGTGTCGTCGCCCATGCCGTCACCCAGGACCTTGTTGCGGTAGCCCGACACCCACGCGCTCTCGTCCACGGCGTCGTACCGGTTCATGAGCCAGGCGAGGGCGGCGACCTCCCCCGCGAGTCCGACCGCGAGCGCCTGTGTGTCGGAGAGCTTGCCCCGTCGGCCAGCGGAGAATGCGGGGCGCCCGGCGCCGGGGAGCCGCTGTGTCTGCCGGCCCAGTGCGACGAGCGGGGCGTCGCCCGCGGAGCCGAGGAACTCGGGGGTGAGGCCGCCCCGTACGGCCTCCACGATCGCGTGGTAGTTGTCCTCCTCCGCTGACATCCTCGTGCGGTCCACCACGATGTGCCGCCGCTCCTCCTGCCGCAGCCGCCGCTCCCTCTTCTCCTGCCGTTCGGCGTCGTCTAGCTGACCAGTCGTCAGGCCGAGGTCTCCGGGTGTCAGGGCGAGCGGGACGGCGGCGGGCCAGCGGTCTCCGGTTCGGAGCCAGCGCAGCGTCGTGGCGTCGTCGAGCGGGAAAAAGTCGAGCAGCCCGGCGGCGGTGGCCTCGGTCGTGAGGTTCTCCGGGTCCCCCGGGAGGCCGGAGATGGGCTCGCCGTGCGCGGCCTCCCACGCGTGGATCAGGGTCCGTGCGCGCTTCAGCTGTTCCAGGAGGAGGGGCCGGTTGGTCAGGCGGAGTTCGTCCACGGGCGTCAGCCCCGCGTCCGTACCGAGCGGCGGGGCCCCGAGTCCGGTGAGCCAGCGGTCGACGTGCGCCTGCATGAGGGCGGTCTCCAGATGGAGGTGTTCGTCCGCCCAGGCGGTGTCCGGCACGAGTCCGGTCAAATTCCGGTTCTCGGCGTACGAGGTCAGGGGGGCTCCGGACCGGAACGCGTCCAGGAAGCCGACCCGCAGCGCGTCCAGGATGCTTCGTCGCCGGCCGGCGACGAAGTGCCGGAACTCCTGCTCGATGCCCTCGGCGTTGCGCAGCGGCCGGTAGGTCGAACCGAGGGCGGCGATCGCGGCGTTGAGCTCGCGCAGCGACAGCGACATGGCCCTGCGGGCGGTGTCCAGGTCGGGGTGGCGGGCCGCCGCCCGCAGCGTCCGGTGGTCCGTCGGCGTCAGCCGGGCGGCGAGCCAGCGGTCCAGTTCGGTCTGTGAGGCGAGGGCCTCGTCGTTGGACAGGAGGGCGTGGGCCGCTTCGAGGTCGAGTGTCGCGAGCAGGGGCACGAGGATGTCCAGGAGGGCGTCCAGGGGCTGTCGCAGGGTTGCGGTGATCTCGTGCACCCGGGCCCGGTCCTCGCCCAGGACGTCGGCGATCGCGTCGGCGTCCGGGCTCTGACCCGGGCCCCAGCCGGCCGTATTCAGGTCGAGGAGGGCCATGCGGAGGGTGTCGGCGAGTTCGGGGTGGTGGAGGAGTTCCATGATCCCCGCGGCGGACCGCTGGAGCAGGTCCACCTCGCCCTGGCTGGGCCCCTCAAGCAGGAGAGTCGGGGTGTCCTGGTGTGGGACGGCCAGCCACCGTCTGCCGCCGTGGCCGGGCCGTTCGGCGATCTCGTCCACGACGGAGGTCAGGACGCCGGCGTGGACGATCTTGATGCGCTTGGCGATCGCGCAACCGCGGCGCACGGACTCCGCGGTGGGGCGGCGGAAGCGGCTGGCGCGCAGGTCGATCACGGCCGCGACGAGGGTGAGGAGCCAGTCGCGCTCGGACGTGATCAGCGGGTCGCCCGCGGTCCCGGCGTGGAACGCCTCTCCGTCCACCCGGACTTCGACTCGTGCTCGGGAGATCCTCCGGACGCGCGAGCCGAAGCACCGTTGGAGGAGTGCGGCCACCGCGCCCCCGTGCATGTTGCGCATGCGGAGCAACGGGGCACCGCGCTGTTCGAGGAGCTGGACGAGCTGGCGTGCGTCGGTGTCCTCCACGTACAGGTGATCCACGGTGTTCGGGGAGTCCGTGTCGTCGGCGAGTGTGACAGCTTCGAGCCGACCGCCCCGGCTGACGACGACCGCCGCCTCCGAGCCCTGGGGGTAGGGGTCCTGGCGCGTCTGGGCGCACTCCGTCCAGGCGTCCTCGTAGGCCCGGCGGAATGCGGCCGTCATCGTCTCGGGGACGGCGCCGTCGTGGAAGAGCTCGGTGAGCTCGCGGACCCGACGCGCGGCGGTCTCCGGGGAGTCCCACCGCTCAAGTCCCCAGCCTCTTGCGCGACGGACCGCACGGTCGTTCGCCTGGAACGCACGGCGCAGCGCCGAGGGCAGCAGGGGGACGAACGACGGGGCGGCCTCGTCCCCGTGCGTCCAGGCGGCCTCAGGCCGTACGAAGCGCCAGTCGGCGCGCTCGCGCGGGGACGCGACGGGCATCCACTCGGCCTCGGAGAGGAAGGCGGTCACCGGCGTGGGAAGGTTGAAGGAGTCCCACCGGTCGTTGTAGCGCCGCACGGTGACGTGGAGGGCATCGGCGGCCCACTCGGAGCAACCGGCGGCCACGAGCCGGGCGTACACCCGCTTCGCGGCGTCGGACAGATGGTGGTGGTCGTCCTGGCCGGGCAGCCGATACAGAGGAGTCTGGCCCACGTACTCGGTGTACGGCCGCCGATCCGTGGGAGGTTCCCTCTCCACATGGCGCAGCCAGACTTCCGCGGTGGCCTGCGGCAGGGACATCGTCGGGGGCCTGCCGTCCGTGAAGTGACGGCCGTCCGCCCGCAGGGTGGAGCGGGGCACAGGCTCGGGGCAGAGCCCCGCGCCGACCCCCAGACGCCCGAGGAAGGCACGCCACTCCGCCCGGTCCGCGCCCCGGAATGCCTGGTGCTCCGGGGGTGCGGTCAAGCGGCCCCGGAGCAACGCGAGTTCCTCCGAGACATCCTGCGCGCGGTCGATGAGCTCTCCGAGCAGCTTCGCTCGTTCTCCGCCCCACTCGGCACAGAGCAGGGCCTTCGAGGCGGGTATCCACACACCGTCGGCGCCGGGGACGAGCAGCCCCATGGCCTGGATGTCCCGCCACGGTGCCGTGTCGCTCCTGGAGAGCCGGAAGGCCCAGGCGAGGACCTCCGCCGCGAGCTCCGGCGTGGGCTTGTCCTGAAGGGAGCGGGCGACCAGTGCCAGCAGTTCGTCGGCGCGGTACTCGTTGACCAGACCGCCGTCTTCGAGCATCCGGCGGCCCCGCTGCTTGATCGTGATGCTGCCGCGCCGGTTCTTCCACGGAATGTTCCGCGACACGAAGAAGACCCGGTGGCGCAGCGACCGTGGAAGGCGGGGGCCTTGCTCCGTGGATCCTGCCTGTTCCTCGCCGTCCGCTCTGGGCGAGAAGAAGGCCGTGGCACGCCTGACCCTGCCGTCGGCCGCGTTGCACAGCCGGAGCTTTCCGTCGTCGTCCATGAGGATGCGGCGGCCCTGGAGTGCGCGGGGCTGCTCGACGCAGCCGGCGAGCTCGTCGTAGAAGCGGGCCCACAACTCCGGCCGAAAGGGTGCGTCGGCGAGGCTGCGCGCCAGGCTCTCGGCCCACTTCGCCAGTAGTTCATCCGACGGCCGGGGTGAGCGGCCGACGAGCGTGGCGACGGCCTTCTCGAGCCGGGCCGCACGCTGCCCGGTGACGGACGGGTGTACGAGTACGGCGTCCGCGTCCCGGCTCAGCCGGTCGGTCGTGAACAGGGTCCGGTCCTTGTCGTCCCAGAGCCGGGCCTCCGTGAGGGAGGCCCACGGCCGCGCGCCCGGGGCCAGGGGGATGATCGGGGCGGTGCCGACGTCGTGTCCGAGGCGCTTGAAGGCCCGGGACAGCCGGTCGGACATAGATGCGTCCCAGCTCAGCAGGTCCGCACAGAGGGTCGGTGGGAGCTCCAGGGTCCCGGCGGAGCAGGCGAGGAGCGTCTCGGCCCCGAGGAGAGCCAGCTCGTCCAGGAGGAAGTCGTTGAGTGGGACCGTCTTCTCGAGGTCCACGCGGGCCAGCTTCGCGAAGAAGGGCGCGTTCACATGGGCCGGAAGGGGGGCAACGGCCTGCTCGCCCATCGGCAGGTGAGTGTAGAGGCGTCCTTTGGTCAACCCTTCCTCGACGGGAATCGCGAGCGTGACCCGGGCGTCTCCCTGCCAGTCGCGCCATCCCTCGCTGATGTGGTCGCCGAGCACGCTGCGTTCGACCGCGTCGCCGAAAGCCTCAGCCGCCACCTGCCGGTCGAGCAGGACGAAGGCGCCGCCGTCGCCGACGGTCACCGTACTGACCGTGAGCCGGTCGAGTTCGGCGTCCGCCCGCTCGGTCCGGGCCAGGGTGCGCCGGTCGACCATGCCGTCCTGCCGTTCCTCGACAGTGAGCGAGCCGATCCGGCGCAGGAAGAGCAGCACCGGCGGGCCGGCAGACAGCATGGTCAGCTGTTCGGCCGCCTCGGCCCGGGCCTCCTCGCTCTTCAGCGGCAGGCGCAGCACGGTCACGTATCCGTCTGCTGCGAAGGCGTTCACGGTGTCGGGAACGCTGTCCAGGGGCACGGGCAGGCAGAGGTGGAAGACGTCGGCGGCCACCTCCGCCGCGAGAGTGGCGTCGCCGTCCAGGAGGTCCTTGAGCGAGGTCTCGTCGGCGAAGGTGAAGCGGTAGCCGTCGAAGACCCGGCCGCCTTCCTCGAAGACGGAGTAGACCTGAGGCGCTCCGGTCAGCTGGAGAACGCTCTTGAAGCCGATCCCCTTGTTACCGATGCCCTCCTCCGGGCGCTTGTCCGACTGGGCGATGTCGGTGATCGCGTCGAAGTTGCTGCGGCTGACGGGCCGCCCGGTGTTCGCCACGTACACCGCGCCGTGCGGCCCCTCGTCGTGGTCGAGCCTGATCAGGACCCGGCCTCCCAAGTCGCCCGTGTCATGAGCGTCGTGGGCGTTCTGCAGGAGCTCCACCAGGGCGCGGTGCTCGTAGTCGCGGATGGCCTGTTCGATGAGGTTCTTGAGGCTGCGGAACAGGTTCCAGCGGTCTTTGGCCCCCTGGTACGAAGTAATGCGGTCGAGTGTCTTCGCACGCACTTCGGCGCGGAGGTCCGGCATGGTCGTGTTTCCCTTCAGACGCGTGCGAGCGCCGTGAGCAGTACGGCGGTGGCGACGGCCGCCATCAAGACGGCGGAGCCACCTGGTGCCGGGGTGCGGAGCCAGGTGTCTGCCGGGTGTCCTCGGTACGGGGCCAGCGCGGGTCCAGGCCAGTTCGGCGGCGGGCGGCTGCTGGGGCAGGTCGACCAGTCAGGGACGGCAGGGGGCGTGGCGGACGAGGGCCGCGCAGTGGATGCGCTCGCGAGGGTCCGCAGGAGGGCCACGAGCAGGATGGCCGGTACGACGAGCACTCGCATCGAGCGGGGACGACGGGGCGGTTACGGGGGCGCGAGGGCTCGTGTTCCTCTCCGCAGGACTGCGCCGTAAGGCCCGGACCGCTCCGGCCAGGACGTTCCTTCGTACGCGCGCGTGCTCATGGCCCGACCGTAGCCCGCAGGTCGGACAGTGCGGCCGGGCGGGGGGCCGCTGCACCCAAAAGTGCGAGCAAGGTGGCTCGGGGATCTCAGATCCGTGGCCAATCGGCCACGAGGTGGCCAATGGCCGTGCAATTTGGCCACACCATCTGAGATCCCACAAGTGTCACCGGACAACAGTTTCCGTCCACCTCGTCGGCTACGGCCGCGCCAACCACGCCGGTTCGGGAGACGACGACCGACAACGGGTCCAACACCGACGGCAACCCGCACTTCTACGGCTTCGATTGCATCAACACCAGAACTGGCCGGAAGCCCAGCTGGACGCGATGCACAAGGTGAGCGCGGCACTCTGTCGCGCGCATGGCTGGTCTGAGAAGTCGGTAATCGCCCACAAGGAGTGGCAGCCCGGCAAGCCGGACCCCGCCAGCATCACGATGTCCGACTTCCGCACTGCCATGGCGAGGCTCCTCGGCGCGAGCACGGAGCCCAGTAGCGGTTCGTCCAAGCCGTCCGGCTCCACGTCCGACAAGGAAACGTCGGGATACGCCCCGTTCCCCGGCGCGGGCTACTTCCGTACCGGACGCCGCTCGGCCCTCATTACCGCGATGGGCAAGCGGCTCGTCGCCGAGGGCTGCGGCAAGTACGGCACGGGCCCCGGCCCGCGCTGGACCGACGCCGACCGCCGCTCGTACGCAGCCTGGCAGCGCAAGCTCGGCTACTCCGGCGCGGACGCCAACGGCATCCCGGGAGCCCCCAGTTGCGCCAAGCTCCACGTCCCCAAGCCCTAATTGTCAGCGAGAGGAACACCACCACCACCATGGCCCGACCACCGGCACATCCAAGCTGCTCGCCGACATCGCCGAGCGCACCGTCCTCACCTACGCCGAGGCATTCCTCGGCCTCCTCCTGGCGACGGCCACATCGACATCCTCGACCTCTCCACCCTCCAGTCCGCCGCCATCGCCGCGATCCCCGCTGGCCCAGCCGTCGCCAAGGGCGCCGTCGGCACCCTTCTCGGCCGCACCGGGACCACCTCCTGGCTCCCGGCGAGAACCGACCCCGCATCCCCGTCCACGACGAACTGACCGCAGGAGTCGCGCCATGCCCGACGGAGAGGTAGCCCTTGAACTGGCAGAGCTCCGCCGCGCCCTCGAAGTCGGGCTGGCGCGCATCGACGGCCAACTCGCCTGATCGCCCAGCGATCTGACCAGATCGACAAGGCCGTCGGGGAACTCGACGGCAAAGTCACCGCCCTCGAACGCGCCCGCTGGCCCCTGCCGACCATCGGCGTACTGACCAGCCTCGCAGCTCTCGGACTCGCCGCATGGTCGGCGCTCGGCAACTGACCGCAGCGGACCACAGCGAAAGGCAAGGGAATGACCTCGGCCGACCAGCCGTGGGGACCCTGCTCCTGATCGGCGTCGCGTATGAGATCAACATCCTGGGGAACGACGAGAGTGGCGACACCTCTCGGAACGCATCCGCAGCCTGGCTCCGTGTCCACGCCCGTCCTGGGCACGTGGCTTTCATGGCTACCTGGTCTGCCTTCGCAGTGTGGTTCCTTGGGCATATCGGGACGTAGCGCCGAGTGCCCCGGAGTTGGAGGTCTCCCGTTCGTCAACTCGTCGATGCGGAACAGGTCATGAGCGTACGGTAGGTGGCACAAAGTCAGTGCAGCGCCGAGCGAACGCCCAGGGATCATAGGCGGAGCCGCAACAGGGAGATCCATTGACGTCGCCGCCACTTCCCCCCATTCCTCCACCACCGGGATCCCGCATTGGTTCCGTGAAGCACATCCACCACGTGATCGAGAACTTGATGGCTGGGCGGCCGGAGGCATGCCACTTGGCGAAGGCTCTGGCCAAACAGGCTCGTGCCACGCACCGCCGCATGGCGAGAGCACGTGCCGTTGGGTTCGAGGCGTACGAGACGACCCTCACCGACCTGCTTCTGACGGAGCTTGCACACGTGGACCCGCGTTTCTGGCGGGTCGTTAGATTCAAGCCGCACGAGGAACGAGCGAACGGCGCCGACTGGGAGTGGTGGATCCAGCGGAGCGACTCATCGTGGGTGTGTCTCTGGATTCAGGCCAAGCGCCTCTACCACCCTGGTGAACGCTACGAGGAGCTCAAACACAAAGTCCGGAGAGGATCAGACGGCAGGATCTGGCAGAGTCGGTTGCTGGTCGAGGCCGCGCGACGGGAAGGCCGGAACGGTGAGGTCCCGCCGGTCCCGTTGTACGCCTTCTACAACTGCCTGCAGGGTAAAAGGGCTGAGCCATGGCCGTGTACGAGACTTGAGCCCTGTCAACAGCAGCCCCTGCTCGGCATCACGATCGCCCCCGCCCAGCAGATCGACGAGTTGGTCCTGAAGGGTAAGAACGGCTACTGCGACGTACTGGCCGAAAGTAAGCCGCTGTCGTGCCTGGTGCACTGCCCGACAGCGCGGTCGGGGCATCATCAGGAGTCATACGCCTCGACGCTGCTGATGGGCATGGAAGGGCTGCACAGCAACGACGTCCTCTCTTCGACTCCGTCCCTGCCTGGCCGCATCGAAGAAGCGCTTGAGGCGGACGACGAGGCGGTCGCCGAGGAGTCGGACCCTCGGATCGCTCTCATCACGGGTCACGCGGCGCTCCCCGGTGCCCGCATGGATGAAGTGCCACCAGGGTTGGCCGACCTGCGGGAGCGGTTCGACCTGCGGGCACTGGAGCGGCAGGGGTGGCGGGAAACGACGTGACAGCGCCCCGGGCAGAGTGCGAGTCAGATCCTGGGGCGCTTTTCCGCATTGGAAAGAGGCGGAGAGCCTATGACCCGCGCTCAACTTGAGGAAGCACGAGGCATGTCCCACCGGGTATGGGTTCCGTGTTGCCATAGGCCCGTATTGCGTAGCAGCACTGTCACCACCGTTCGGGTCGCCGTGTCGATGACGCAGGCGCAATCTCGACGCTGGTGGACGCGCCGGGCACCTGGGTATTTCGGGTCGCCTCCGTAGGTCTGCTCGGGAGATATGACGCACCGCAGCACTTCACTCTCATCGAAACCGAGCTCCTTCGCCCGGGACAGGGCGTGCCGGCTCAGCGTGACGCCTGCATGCGTGCGAAGTCGGGTCAGCGCGCGCTCTCGACGAGCATTGCGTCGGGCGTTGCTCATGAGGCGGCATCACCGGACACTAGTAGGACTCCGTTAGGTCTGTCTGCCCGCCGTGTTCAGGGGCACGGTAAGTGTGTGGACGCACATGAAGTGAACCGTGTTCGGGCGACGTTGGCGTTATTCGTGGCGGATGTGTTCGCCTCGGTGCCGCGCAAGGACCAGCGGGCCAAGAGCGACTGCTATCTGCGGGGACTGATGATGGACGGCCGCCGCAAGTCCATCCAGGCCATGGCCTCGCGGCTGCCGGACGGCAACGAGCAGAACCTGCAGCAGTTCGTGAACCAGTCCACGTGGGATCCGGTGCCGGTGCGCCGGCGGATCGCCGAGCGGATGGTGCCGCAGATCGGCCCGGACGCCTGGGCGGTCGACGACGTGTCGTTCCCCAAGGACGGCAGGATGTCGGTCGGGGTCGCTCACCAGTACTGCGGTGCGCTGGGCAAGCAGGCCAACTGCCAGGTCGCCGTCAGCGTCCACGCGGTCTCCGATGCGGCCTCGTGCCCGCTTACCTGGCGGCTGTTTTTGCCCCGGGAGTGGGCCGAGGACACTGTCCGGCGCCGGCGGACCGGCGTCCCCAAGGACGTCGGGCACCGGGAGAAATGGCGCCTGGCACTGGACGCCCTGGACGAACTGGCCGGATGGCAACTGGTGCCGCCGGTCGTGGTGGCCGATGCCGGCTACGGCCAGAATGCCGACTTCCGCGCCGGCCTGGCCGAGCGGGAGATCCCTTACGTGGTCGGCATCCGCGGCGATATCACCGTCCAGCCGCACGAGGCGGTCCCCACCGCCCCCGCCTGGTCCGGCAACGGGCGCCGACCGGTTCCCCGCTACCGGCAGCCACCGGTGACGGTGGCGCAACTGGCGGCGGCCGCCGGACGGGAAGCCTTCCAGGAAGTGACCTGGCGGGAAGGCTCACGCGGCCCGATGACCTCACGCTTTCTCGTCATGCGGGTCAGGCCGGCTGGGGTGCGCCCGCGCCGGCTGGCCCAGGCCGCCGCGATGGCCGGGCACGGCCGGTGGGACGGCGTCCTGCCCCACGTGCGACTACTGGCCGAATGGCCCGACGGCGAGGACGAACCGACCCGGTTCTGGCTGTCCGACCTGCCCGAGGACACCCCGATCCCCGAGCTGGTCCGCCTGGCAAAGATCCGCTGGCGCATCGAGCACGACTACCGCGAGCTCAAGCACGGCCTGGGCCTGGACCACTTCGAAGGCCGCTCCTTCAACGGCTGGCACCACCACGCCACGCTGGTCACCGCCGCCCACGCCTTCCTCACCGAGCAGCGGCTGGCCCCAAAAGCCGACACAGCGGACTCACCCTCTACCAGATCCTCGACGCCCTCCAGGACCTACTGAACTGCTGGACCGGCACCTGCACCACCTGCCACCAACCCCTGCCCAGCAGAACCACACCAAGATCAAGACAGACCTAACGGAGTCCTACTAGATCCATGACAGCGCTTCTGCCCCAGTCGCCGCTGCGCTTCCGCGTGGGAATCGCTTCTAGCCTGAGGTGACGAGCGATCTCCTCATACGAGTACCCCGCCTGGCTCCGCAGGCGCTTCGCGACGGCCCTCGCGTGATCGATGGACCGGGTGGTCTCGATCACGGTGTGGCTGTCGTGCATCCGAAGGGCGGCGAACGTCTTGATCACCTCCCGCAGAACTCGCTCTTGTCTGGAACCTTCAACGGTCGACTTCACCGACTTGCCCGCCTCCAGAACCTGGACGCCGAAGTGCTCGACCCACCTGTACGCGACCAGCCGGTCCAATTCACTGGGGAAGAGGGAAGAGTCGGCTACGTAGAGGGTGCGGACAGGCGCGGGTGTGGTCACGAAGTGGAGAAGGTCTGTGAGCCCGAAGTCCGGAGTGCTCGGGGTAAAGGAGAAGGCGAAGAGGTGGTCGTGCGCTTTCGCGATGTTCTGGACGTCCCTCGATCGTGTGAGGTGATCTCGTTCGTCGTCTGGTCCGTAGACGGCCATCACCTCGATCTCCTGGAGAACTTGATGTGACCTCCCGCTGGTACGGATCCGCTCGCCATCGACCGTCCGGGGGGCATCGTCGTCCCAGCACGCGTCCTGGAGGAGCCGGTGAACGATCTGCTTGTTGAAGTCCTGCTCACCCTGCACGCCATCCCACATGTAGCCCGCTTGGTTGAGGAGGTCCGCAGTCTGCGCCAGCGTCAGTTGAAACCCGAAGTGCAACTTGTGTGCGAGCCGCACCACTTCGTTCTTGCTCAGGCCGCGGCCGATGTCCAACTGGCCCTGCTTGCCTCGTTGGCGAGGAAGAAGAGCCCGAAGCGCAGCGCAGGTAGCCTGAACCTGGTTGCGAACACCTCGCTCGGTGTTGCGCAGCGGGTGATCAGGTTCGATGACATCACCGGCCACGGTCAGTGTCGCGCGGTGAGCCCGGATCTCGTCGCGGACCATCTCCCGGGTGATCGGATCGCCCAGGTCATCCCACCTGGACACGCGGATGCCATCCACGAGATCGGCACGCAGGCAGAACAGAACCTCCTGGAGCGCTGGACGATCGCCCGCCGCTACCCTGCTGCGTGACTCCGCTTCGGTACGCCATAGCGTCCCGTCCTTCGGCGCCTTGTCTCCATGACGCACCACGCGATACCCGATTTCGGACGCCGACATGCTTCCCTCCAAGGCTCTGGCCAGCAACGGAGCGCCACTCTGTCAGCTCCCTGGGTCCCTGCAAGCGAGCAATTAGTCCGGCGATTTCGAGGATGCGGACGTTCAGAACGTCGAGGTCCCGGTCGCTCATCTGGGAGCGCAGCATTCGCGCGGACTCCGTGGCCCACTCCAGATACGTCCACAGCCCCTCGAAGGCAGTGAGATACGGCCGCTGCCGGTTCATCGCGGTGGTGTGGACGCCGCTGAGGACCTGCCGGATGTTCTTCCGTTCTGCGCCGGGGCGAGGAGTGATAAGCATGTGCCGATCCTGTCAGCGCGGCCCCCAGTTGCGCCTTGGGTTTCCATAAGGGGTGACGTAGGGGTTCGACCGGCACCCGGCCCCTGCGGCTCGAAAGCCTCCTGCCCTAGGTCGACCAAGGAAGTTTCTTGCCAACCAAGTTAGTCCGCCCAGGTCACAGACCGACAGCAAACTAACTTCGCTTGTGGGATCTCAACGGTCACATCTTCTATCTGGGCTGTGACCAGCGAATCTCGGCCCGGCTTACGGCGTTGGCCGCGTTCCAATCTCAGGAATGTGGCTCTTTCCTAGATCTCGGCGCGAAGCCTCCGGCTCCTCAGGTCCCGGGCGCGGATCGGGCTGTCCCAGTGTCCGGCCGCTGCGGGGACCGGTCGGCGAGTCCTACGCCTCTCGTGCCGGCCGGGCCTACCTTTTGAAGGCGGGGCGTCTGATGCGTTGTTCCGGAGTTTGCCGTTCAGGTCGCCCACCGCGAGCGGCGCGCGAAGGGGTCACCCCGGAAGCCGTGGCGGCGTGGCGCTCTGGGTGGTCTGGCTGGGGGTGGCGCCGAACATGCGGCGGTACTCGCGGCTGAACTGTGAGGGGCTGGTGTAGCCGACAGCGAATCCGACTTCGGCGATGTGGTGGTCGCCGTTGAGCAGGCGCGTCCGGGCGTCGTTGAGGCGCAGTTGTTTCTGGTACTCCAGCGGGGTCATGGAGGTCAGGGCGAGGAAGTGCCGGTGCAGGGAGGCGGGGCTCATCGCGGCGGTCGCGGCGAGGTCGGGGATGCGCAGCGGCTGGTGGTAGTGGTCGCGGATCCAGCGGGTGGCGCGGGCGACGTGGGCGAGGCGGCTGTCGGCGATACCGATCTGGCGGACGGCCGCGCCCTGGGGTCCGGTAAGCAGGCGCCAGAGGACCTCCCGTTCGGTGCCGGCGCTGAGCGCGGCAAGGTCGGCGGGATGGTCGAGCAGGGCGAGCAGCCGTGCGACCGCATCGAGCAGGGCGGGCGTCGCCCGGCCGACGCCGAAGGCGGACGCGGCTCGCGGGCCGGAGCCGCCGCGGGGGAGGCCAGCGTCGAGGAGCAGGGAAGCGATCTTGTCGGGGTCGAGGCGGATCGTGACGGACATGTACGGGTCGTCCGCGTCGGCGGTGGTGATGCCGCCGATGACGGGCAGGTCGACGGAGGTGATGAAGTAGTGGCCGGCGCCGTAGCTGTACGTCTCGCCGTTCAGGGTGGTGGTCTTGGCGCCGCCGACGACCAGGATGAAGGCCGGTTCGAGGACGCCGCCGTGCGGCTCGATGGTCCGTGGGGTGCGCAGGACCGACACACGGGGAAGCGCGGTGGCGGTGAGGCCGTCGCGGGCGTGGCGGGTAACGGCATGACGGATGTCGCGGAGTCGGTCCATTGTCCCAGTGAAGCAGGCGCCCGCCCGTTCACCGCGAGCTTGACAGCATCAGGCAAGACCCTGAGGCGATCGTGCTAGGGCCTCGACCGGGGTCGTGTTTCGCTCGAAGCATGACTACACCGCAGCACTCCATCGGATCAGGCTTCGACGCCCAGAGCACTACGGACGACGTGCTGGAGGGCGTCGACCTCACCGGCAAGCTCGCCGTCGTGACCGGCGGCTACTCCGGCCTCGGCCTGGTGACCACCCGCGCGCTGGCCGCCGCCGGCGCGCACGTCGTGGTCCCGGCCCGCCGACCCGACGCCGCCCGCGAAGCGCTGGCTGGCATCAACGGCGTCGAGATCGACGAGCTCGACCTGGGCGACCAGTCCAGCGTCCGGGCGTTCGCCGAACGCTTCCTCGCCACCGGCCGCTCCATCGACATCATGATCAACAACGCCGGCATCATGTTCACCCCCGAGTCCCGGGTCGGACCGGGGTGGGAGTCGCAGTTCGGGACCAACCATCTCGGCCACTACACGCTGGTGAACCTGCTGTGGCCGGCCATCGCGGCCGGTGGCGGGGCGCGGGTGGTGGCGGTGTCCTCGCGGGGGCACAACCGCTCGCCCATTCGCTGGGACGACGTGCAGTTCGAGCGCGGCTACGACAAGTGGGCGGCCTACGGCCAGGCCAAGACCGCGAACGTGCTGTTCGCCGTCCACCTCGACGCGCTCGGGAAAGCGTCCGGGGTGCGGGCGTTCTCGCTGCACCCGGGCGTGATCTGGACCGAGCTCACGCGCCACCTGAGCACCGAGGAGCTGGTCGTGACGGGCCTGGCCGACGAGGACCGCAAGCCGGCGAGCACGTTCGACTACAAGACCCCGGAGCAGGGTGCAGCCACCCAGGTGTGGGCGGCTACCTCCCCTCAGCTGAACGGCATGGGCGGGGTCTACCTGCAGGACTGCGACGTCGCAGAGATGGCCGTCGGCAGCGGCATCAGCGACGGCGTACGCGACTACGCCGTCGACCCCGACCAGGCCGCCCGCCTGTGGGCACTGTCGGCCGAACTCACCGGCGTGAACGCCTTCGCCTCCGCCGCGCCCGACACCAGCGAGTGACGGTCGGCGGCGCCGGAACTCGCCCAGGAGCGCGTCAGAGCCGTCACCGACGTCATGCTCGATCGGCTCCGGACCGACTGAATCGATCTGCCGTATCAGCACCCGACCGTGCCCGGGGCGCCGACTGAGGGCGTCGCGGGCACGGTCAGGGAGCGGATCGCCGAGGGCAGTCGCGCCGCTTCGGGCTGCCGGAGACGGCAGCCCGACCATCCGGCGCGCAGCGGCCGACCCTCCACTGGACAGGTCCGGCGAAGCGGCGTCCTGCCGCGCCAGGAATCCAGCCCACCAACCACTTCTTGTCAGCGAGCAATTCCCCATGAATGCAAAACCGGGCGCCCCTGCGGTCCCACCGACGATGACCGGACCACTGACCTTCCTCTTCGCCGTGGCCGGCGGCCTCGCGGTGGGCAACCTCTACTGGGCACAACCGCTGCTCGCGGTGATCGCGGCCGACTTCGGCGTGTCCGAGGACGCGGCCGGCGTCGTGGTCACGGTCACCCAGATCGGCTACACGCTCGGGATCCTGTTCCTCGTCCCGCTGGGCGACGTCCTCGACCGCAAGCGCCTGGCCCCCACCGTACTGGCGGCCTCCGCGCTCACCCTGGTCGCCGTGCCACTGGCACCCAACTTCGGCGTCCTGCTCGTCGCACTCGGCCTGCTGGGCTTCGTCACCGTCACCGCACAGATCCTCATCCCGCTCGCGGGCGACCTGGCCGACCCACAGCGCCGCGGCGCGATCGTGGGCGCGGTCACCTCGGGCATGCTCATCGGCATCCTCGCCTCGCGAACCGTCAGCGGCGTCGTGGCGGGCCTGCTGGGCTGGCAGGCGATCTACGTGATCGCCGCGGTCGCCACCGCGGTCATGGCGCTCCTGCTCGCGCGAGCGGTGCCACAACTGCCGCCCCGGCCACGGGTCTCCTATCCCCGCCTCATCACCTCGGTCTTCACCGCGGTCGCCCAGCATCGCGCGGCACGCTGGACCCTCGCCCTCGGCATGCTGAACTTCGCCGTCTTCTCCCTGATCTGGACCGCCCTGACCCTGCTTCTGACCGCAGCACCGTTCCACTACTCGGTCACCCAGATCGGCCTCGTCGGCCTCGCCGGACTCGTCGGGTCCCTCGCCGCGCGCCGCGCGGGAGTGCTCCACGACCGCGGCCACTCCTCGATGGCGACCGGTGCGGCGCTGCTGCTGTCGCTGGTCGCGATCGGAATGGCCTGGACGACCAGCACCTCGATCGTGGGCATCGCGATCGCACTCGTGGTGCTCGACATCGCCGTGCAGACGGTGAGCGTCCTGAACCAGACACGCCTTTTCGCCCTCGCCCCGGACGCGCGGTCACGCCTCACCACCGCCTCCGTGACGGTCAACTTCATCGCCGGGGCGATCGGCTCAGCCGCAGCCAGTCTGCTGTGGCACGCCGGCGGATGGGACGCGGTGAGCGCAGGCGCAGCCGGCGCGACCGCCCTCGGCCTGGTGGTCTGGACGCTCGGCCGCACAACCCTGCATGTACCCGCCGCAGCACCCCAAACCACCGACCTGGAGGGCACCACTCAGTCATGACATGCGCCCCGCGACGTGGGCGGTGTGCGGGCGCACAGATGCCGCAGGCAATCACGGCGCCTGTCAGCAGGGTGTCTCGTATCGCATCGGTGCCGTGCCGGTGATCGGCGTGATGCGTACGGTGGTCGCGCGGGCCTCGTCGGTGGCGATCCCGGCCGAGCCGGCAGCCCCGTACTTGTAGACGTAGGCGTGGTCGATGGAGTCGTGGATGGCGGGCTCGTCCTGCGGTGCGGCGCGCTGGAAGCGGACGGGGACGGTGCGCCCGTTGTAGCGGATCGTGCCCTGCCCGTGGGCTTGGGTGGCCTGGAACCAGCCGGAGACCGGTCCGCGCCAGGCGCGGACGAACACTCCGTTAAGGGTGACGACGAGGCCGACCTCGACAGTGCCCGGAGGTGATCCGTCGTCGGTGCGTGCGGCGAGGATGATCGAGAAGGCGGCGTCCAAGGCGGCGAGTTCCCGCGCGGTCCACTGCCTGGTGGGTGCCGTGGTCACGGCGTTGCAAGTCCGTCGATGGTGGAGCGTTCCTGCGGGGTCAGGGTGAGGTCGAGTGCGCCGAGGTTCTCCCGGAAGTGGTCCAGGCTCGTGGTGGCGGGGATGGGCAGGACGCCGGGGGCGATGCCGAGCAGCCAGGCGAGGCTCACCTGCGGGATCGTCGCACCGTGGGCCTCGGCGATCGGTGCCAGGACCTGCTGGAGGTGGGCGGGGCCGGTGGTGTCGATGGGGTCTCCGGGGGTGGTGAGGGAGATCGGCTGCCACGGGACGAACGCGGCACCGGAGGCGAGGGTCGCCTCCAGCAGGTCGTGGTTGGCGCGGGCGGCGACGCTGTAGTGGGCGGTTACGGCCGCGATCGAGGTGATCGCCTGCGCGGCCTTCAGCTGTTCGGCGGTGAGGTTGGACAGGCCGATGTGGCGGACGAGGCCCTGATCGCGCAGTTCGGCGAGCGTGCCGACCTGGTCCTCGAACGAGGCGTCGGTGGCCCAGGCACTGTGCAGGTAGTACAGGTCGATGTGCTCGATGCCGAGCCGCCGCGCGCTCAGGTGGACGGACTGGCGCAGGTAGTCGGGGTTGCCGACCGGGGTGACCTTCATCCCGGGGCCGGGACGGACGAACCCGCCCTTGGTCGCGATGACCACCCCGGGGGCGTAGGGGGCCAGCGCGTCATGGATGAGGGTTTCGTTGCTGTGCGGGCCGTAGACGTCGGCGGTGTCGATCAGGTTGACGCCCGCGTCCACGACGCCGCGGAGCAGTTCGATGGCGGCTTTCTCATCGGGGTAGGGGCCCCAATGGTCGGCGCCGAAGAGGCGCATCGCGCCGTAGCCGATGCGGGAGACAGGCAGGTCCCCGCCGAGCGGGAAGAGACGAGGAGAAGTGCTCTGAGGCATGGTCGGATTCCTCCTTGGAGAGGCGGGACGGCTGGCGGCCGGTTGTGCGCACCTGGTCCGGGAGGCCGCATCTGGCTGGGGCGGGCCGGAATCAGCCGCGAGGGGGCTCGGCCGAGGGCGTCGGTGTGTCCGCCGGGTCGGCGGCCGTGTGGGGCGCGGTGTGCCAGGAGCTGAGTATGCGCAGGGCGTGGTCTTCGGGGCTGCCGGGTTCGGCAGTGAGGACCATGAAGGTGACGTCGGGGTCGTTCGGGCTGGTCCAGGTGTCGCAGTCGAGGGTGAGGGGTCCGACCAGGGGATGGCGGTAGCGCTTGGGGCCGGAGGTGGCGTCCGTTACGATCCGCCCGTTCCACCACTGGCGGAACTCCGGACTGCGCACCGACAGCTCCCCCACCAATTCCGCCAAGCGCGGGTCGTCCGAGGTGGCGGCCGTCTCCATCCGCAGGGTCGCCGCGCTGATGCGTCCGGCGTCCTCCCAGTCGGTGAAGAGGCTGCGCATTGCCGGATCGAGGAAGATCAGCCTGAAGTAGTTGCGTTCGGCCGGCTTCAGCAAAGTGAAGTCCTGGTAGAGGGCCGCGGCGGCGGCGTTCCAGGCGAGGATGTCGCTGTAGCGGCCCAGCACCATGGCCGGGCAGTGGCCGAGGGCGTCGAGCATCCGCTGCACCGACGGCCGCACTCGCTGGACCGGGCGGCGGCGACGAGAGGTGGGTGCCTTGCCCGCCAGTTCGTACAGGTAGGCCCGCTGCGCGTCGTCGAGCCGGAGTGCTTTCACGAGGGAGGCCAGTACGGTCGCGGATGCCCGTACCCGCCCTTGCTCGATGCGGGTGTAGTAGTCGGTGCTCATCGTGGCCAGGCGGGCGACCTCGTCCCGCCGCAGTCCGGGAACGCGGCGCACGGTGCCGTCGTCGGCGAGACCGACCTGCGCGGGTGTCAGTTCGGACCGGCGTGCCTTGAGGAAGGCGCCGAGCTCGGAGCGGGGTGAACGCGTATCGGACATGCTAGTCACTATGCCCCGGACGGCGGCCGGTGAAGGGGGGCATAAATCTTCCCTGGCACGTTCGTGCCCCGGCAGGATCTTTCCCCTCCCGACTTGCGGGAACGGGGGGCACGGTGGGGGCATGCGAACCGATGTGACCTTCCCCAGCGCCGGGATCACCCTGGCCGCCCACCTGTACACGCCCGACGTCGCTACCGACGGCCCGCAGGCCGCGGTGGTGGTCGCCCACCCTGCCAGCGGTGTCAAGGAGCAGACCGCTGGCGCCTACGCCCAGCAGCTCGCCGACGCCGGTTTCATCGCGCTCGCCTTCGACGCCGCTTACCAGGGCGAGAGCGGCGGCACCCCGCGCGGCACCGAAGACCCCGCCCAGCGAGTCGAGGACATCAAGAACGCCGTCTCCTACCTCACCACCCGCCCGGAGATCGACTCCGATCGGATCGGCGCCCTGGGCATCTGCGCCTCCGGCGGCTACGTCATCCCCGCCGCGGCCACCGACCACCGCATCCGCGCCGTCGCGACCGCCAGCGCGGTCGACCTCGGCCTGAACTTCCGCGTCGGCCCGCACGGCAACCAGGACCCCACCGTCCTACAGTCGATGCTCGACGCGGCGGCCGCGGCCCGCACCGCCGAGGCGGCCGGCGAGCCCGCCTCCCCCCTGATCATCCGCGTCCAGGGACAGGACGCCCCCACCGACGGCGACCGCTACAGCTACGAGGGCTGGGAGTACTACTCCACCGACCGCGGCCGTCACCCCCGCCAGGCCGACGAGTTCACCTTCCCCAGCATCGACAAGATCGCGAACTTCGACGCCTTCCACCTGATCCACCTCATCGCCCCCCGCCCGCTGCTGATGGTCGCCGGCAACGAGGCCGCCACCGCCTGGATGTCCGAGGAAGCGATCAAGAAGGCGGCCGAGCCCAAACGGCTGCACTGGATCGAGGGCGCCAGCCACGTCGACCTCTACGACCACTACGTCCCGCAGGTCACCGCCGAACTCGTCCCCTTCTTCACCCAAAACCTCGCAGCCCACGCCCCCGCCGGGCTGGGTGTCTGACCCCACCGCCCGAGCGGGGATTGACGTTGTGGGCGGCTTGCGTAGTCGCGGAACCCGCCCGTTCATCACAGGAAGCGAGACGTCCATGACCTCTGTGGACTCCTACATCACGCTCGGCCGTTCCGGACTGCGGGTCAGCCCCCTCGGACTGGGCACCATGACGTTCGGCGACGACCACGGCTGGGGATCGAGCGTCGAGACCTCCGAAGCGATCCTGACCGACTACCTCGAGCGCGGCGGCAACCTGATCGACACCGCCAACAGCTACACCAACGGCCACTCCGAGAAGATCATCGGTGACTACTTCGCCGCGCGCCCCGGCCTGCGCGACCGCGTGGTGCTGAGCACGAAGTTCCTCACCAACTTGTTCCCCGGCGACCCCAACGGCGGCGGCGGCGGACGCAAGGGGATCATCGGCCAGCTGAATGAGTCCCTGCGGCGCCTGCAGACCGACTACGTCGACCTGTACTGGCTGCACGGCTGGGACCAGGGCGCCCCGATCGAGGAGACGATGAGCACGCTCAACGACCTCGTCACCGCCGGCAAGGTCCGCTACATCGCCCTGTCCGACGTTCCCGCGTGGGTCGCCACGCAGGCGCAGATGATCGCCGCGTTCCGAGGCTGGGCGCCGGTCACCGCGCTCCAGTTGGAGTATTCCTTGCTGGAGCGCACACCCGAGGGTGAGCTGCTGCCGATGGCGCAGGCCCTGGGCATGGGTGTGGTGCCGTGGAGCCCGCTGCGGGGCGGGAAGCTGACGGGCAAGTACACCCGCGACGGCGGCGTCGACGGCGACCGCGCCGCAGTGATGGCCGCGGTATTCGGCGAGCCCGGCGAACAGGAATGGCCGATCATCGACACCGTCGCCCAGATCGCCAAGGACCTCGGCGTCAGCTCCGCGGAGGTCGCCCTGGCCTGGGTACGGGGACGCCCCGGCATCTCCTCCACCCTCATCGGCGCCCGCACCATCGACCAACTGCACACCAACCTCGCCTCGCTCGACGTCACCCTGACGGCCGAGCAGCGCGCCACGCTGGACGAGGTGTCCACGCCGACGCTGAACTTCCCGGCCCGGTTCACCACCGGCATCAGCCCGGCGGTCGCCTTCGGCGGGATGACCGTCGACGGCACCACCTACCCGGGCATGAACCAGGGCGGCAAGTACTGAACCCATCGTCGCGAGGAACGCCGAACCAGCCCGGCGTCATCGCGTGATGTGACGACACGGTCACGGAAGGCGCGTCGAGAAGAGCGCCAGAACGGTACCGGAGAGGAAGCAAGAATGAAGAAGCGTGTTCTCGGCAACAGCGGTCTGGAAGTCTCCGCACTCGGGCTCGGGACCATGAACATGACCGGTCCCTACGGTCCGCCCCAGGAGCCACCGGAGATGGTCGCCCTGCTGCGGTCGGCGGTCGAGCGCGGTGTCACCTTCTTCGACACAGCGGAGGCTTACGGCCCCCTGGAGAACGAGAAGCTGCTCGGCGAAGCCTTCGAAGGCATTCGCGACGACGTGGTGATCGCCACGAAGTTCGGTTTCGACTTCGACCCGGAGTCCACGACGGGGCTCGGCGCCCTCAACAGCCGTCCCGAGCACATTCGCAAGGTCACCGACGAGATGCTCAAGCGACTGAGGACCGACCACATCGACCTCCTGTACCAGCACCGCGTTGACCCCGACGTCCCGATCGAGGACGTGGCGGGCACCGTCAAGGAGCTGATCGCCGAGGGCAAGGTCCGCCACTTCGGCCTCTCCGAGGCGAGCGTGCAGACCATCCGGCGCGCCCACGCCGTCCAGCCCCTCACCGCGGTGCAGAGCGAGTACTCGCTCTGGTACCGCGGGCCGGAGACCGACGTCCTGCCCACGCTTGAGGAACTGGGCATCGGGTTCGTGCCCTTCTCGCCACTGGGCGCGGGCTTCCTCACCGGCAAGATTGACCTCACGACGGAGCTGGACGCGTCCGACATCCGCAGCACCGTCCCCCGCTTCGCCGCCGAGTTCCGCGAGGCGAACCTGGCCCTGGTCGACCTGATCCGTGAGGTGGCCACCCGCAAGGACGCCACGCCGGCACAGATTGCGCTCGGGTGGCTGCTCGCCCAGAAGCCCTGGATCGTACCGATCCCGGGCACAACCAAGCTGTACCGCCTTGAGGAGAACCTGGGCGGCGCGGACGTCACCTTCACCGCCGACGAGCTGGCCGAGATCGACGCCGCGGCCTCGAAACTGCAGGGGGCCGGAGACCGTTTGCCGAAGGCACTCCTCGACCTCACCGGCAAGTGACGGCATCCACGCGACGAGCCGACGACCACACGCGCAGAACCCTTGTCTGACGGGTGATCGTCACCACGAGACCCACACCACCTGCCCGGCGAGCCGAGCCCGCGGCACCGTACGGCTCGTCACTCGCCGTGACCAGCATGTCGTGCGGCTACCGTCAGCCGAATGTACGGCAGTTGCTGCCCTGGCGATCCGCGCTCGCTGCACGGTGTGTGTCGTGGTCACGGCGTCGCGAGTCAGTCGATGGTGGCCCGTTCCTGCGGGAGGGTCATGTCGAGCGCGCCGAGGTTCTGACGCCCGCACGCGCGATGCATGCCGCGCAGCGGTGCGGGCGGCGCCGGTCATGGGAAGACAGCTGCGAGGAGGACCGCGTTGGCGAAGGGGACGGCTTCCACGAAGATGACGGCCAAGAAGGGCGCTTCCCGCGAACCCCGCCGTAGCGCGTAGCAGGCGCGGTGGGTGCAGCGTACGTCCGCGCGGCGCGCAAGCGGCAGGGCTCGCGGAGTGGCCCTCGTGTCAGCTGACCTGCTTCACCGCGTGTAGTGAGCCGGTGAGGGTGCCTTCCTGCTGTTCGTAGTGGGAAAGTGCCAGGCCGAGCGCTAGGAAGGTGGGTGCCCAATCGCTGACGAAGATCCCCCATCGGTCGGCTCGTTCGATGCCGGCGTGTTCAGCTTTGAGGCTGGTGAGCCAGGACGCGGCGCTGAGGCCGATGGATGTGATGCCGGCGAGGTAGGCGTGTTCGCTGCGGATGCCCATGTCGTGCATTGCTTTGATCACCGTAGAGCTCTCCGAGCTGTTGCTGTTGCCTCATGCACCCGTTACGGATTCATTTGGGATGACGTCCTTGGCTGCTCATGCCAGGGGCTGTCGTAGACCTAGCAGCGTTCGGGGTGTGGCGGAGCACGCTTCGCGGCGGCGAAGGCATTGGAGATCCGCACGGAAATCGCTTCGCCCACCGACCGGGACCGTCGCTTCGCTCTCGGGCCCGGCATGCTCGAAGATCCGAACGAAACAGCCTGGCCGAGCCAGTGACAGTGCGTCAGACATCGTCTACTGTCGCATTCCGCAACCGTCCGAAGCATGCGCTCACGGGCCCTTCGACACGATCGGGGTGATCACCATAGCCCCGACAGATGACCCTCCCGAAGGACACACGCTCTCGGGGGCGTCCGCGGGTTTCTGTACGGTCCCCGGCCCGCCCTACAGCCTCTCCGCCGCTGGTGACGAGGTCCTTGAGGTGACGCCTCTCGGGCGGACTTGGGCGGGCATGACGGTGGGGCAGGATCTTCTCACCCGAGGGGACCGGCAGTACGTCGCTTTCTACACGCCCGAGCGTGACCTGGTGGTCGCGGGCCGGAAGCTCGGGTCCCGGCTTCAGAGCACTACTGACTGGACCAGGCAGATCCTTGCGACGAGGCTCGGCTGGGACAGCCACAACTCCGTCGTCCTGGGTCTGGACCGAGACGGGGCCCTTCACGTGGCGGGCAACATGCACAATGTGCCGCTGGTGTACTTCCGATAGGACCCGGGCGGAGACGTCAGCACTCTGCGGCAGGTGACCGCCGTCAGCGATCCCGCCACCGAAGGCTCGATCACCTACCCACAGTTCCTCACTCGCGCCGACGGAAGCCTGATCTTCACCCACCGCGACGGCGGCTCAGGCGACGGCGCCACCTACTTCAACCTGTACGACGAGCGCACCGCCTCCTGGAGCCGTTTGATCGACTGGCCGTTGTTCGACGGCAACGGGTCGCAGGACAACCCCGGTGATACCTGGAGCGCCTACCCCGAGGGGCCGGTCCTTGGACCCGACGGGCTGTTCCATCTGCTCTGGGTCTGGCGGAACACACCCGACGCGGCCACCAACAGCATGCTCACCTACGCCCGGAGCGCTGACCTGGTGACGTGGGCGGACAGCCGTGGCAATCAGCTGGCCACACCCTTTACCTACGCCGCCGGCGATGTCGTCGATGCCGTACCTGACTACGGAGGGCTGCTCAACGGCAACGCTCGCGTCGGATTCGACGGCAGGGGCGCCGTTCTCATCACGTATCACAAGCACGACCAGGCTGGTAACTCTCAAATGTACGCTGCCCGGCCCAGGGGTACCGGGTGGGAGATCCGGCGTATCAGCGACTGGCGGGGGCGCTGGGAGTTCGGCGGCCACGGCACCATCGACTTCGAGATCGCGTTGCTCGGCTCGGAGATCCTGCCAAGCGGTGACGTCAAGGTGAACTACCTCGCCCACGGGCGGTCGTTCTCCATCATTGTGACCCCCGACCTTGTCCCTGTCACTCAGCGCCCAACCTCACCCCTCCCCAACCGGGTTACCGCCGTACGCGGCACGTTCGCCGACCTCAGGGTGAATGTGCGACGCGACAGCGGTGACGGCCCCGGCCCGATCGCCTCCTGCGGAACCTACCTCCTGCGCTGGGAGAGCCTGGGTTCCAACCGCGACAGACCACGGCACTCATGGCCCACGGACGGAACGGACCTCGAAGTCATCCTGCTCGGGCACAGGTCTGGCAGCTGAAGGACGCGTACGCCATGTCGTACGCATGGGCGACAGCCTGTGGCAGTCGAGGGGATTCCGCCCGCTCCCACGGTATGCACCCGTAATCCGCCTGCGAGACCTTGCTCGGGTCAAATCCGAATACGGTCCAGGCGTAAGCGAAGGCAGGCGCCGGAGCGTTGGCAGCGCACTGCCGCCCCTGCACTCGGAAGGCTCACCGCCTCCTCGGGCGGCCCGGCTGAGACCCGGCAGGACGGAGCTGAGCGCCATTCTTCAGCAGGGCGAAGCGGATGGTGGCGAGGCTGGTTCCTTCTCGGTCGGCGATAGCTTGCAGGGACAGGTGGTCGTGTTCGTACCAGGTGCGCCACTGGGGTACGCGGGTGGCTGTGTGCTGGGTGCGGTGAAAGCGGGGTGGGCTCCAGCCGACGGGGTGCTGGGACAGCAGGTAGGTGACGTGGGAGGTGGTGGTGCCCAGGGTGCGCGCGAGCTGGGCAACGGAGAAGTCGCTGCCGGGCACGGCCTGGTGGAGCCGGGCGGCGGTGATGCTGTCCGGGTCGGGCCCCGGGAGCACGAGATCGCTCAGTTCGGGGGTGGGTAGCTGGGGCGCCCACCGGACGGGTTCGTTGATGCCGTACTCGTCCAGGAGTGCCTGTGCGGTGCGGGTGAGCAGGTCGGCCTCGGCGGGCAGGATCCGCCAGCGGAAACGCTGGTAGTGCTGGCGTTGGGCGGGGGTGGCGGGCGCGATGTCCGGGTGCGCGAGGTGCGGGGGTGATCCGCTCAGGGCGTGGAAGAGCCAGCGTTGGGCGTGGACGGCATCGGCACCGGGGTTCGAGCGCAGCCACCGCTGAAGACCCCGCCACTTCTGCGGGTCGATGAAACGGGAGCGGGTGGTGAACAGGGCGCGCCGCCGTGCGTAGTCGATTTGGGCGCCGTGGGTATCGAGATGGTCGGCGAGCAGGACGAGTGCGCGCAGGACGTCGGCGCCGTGCGGGTGGCGGGTGAGGGTGGCGAGGAACGTGGACACGTTGTGGCTGCTGACGGCGGTGCCGGTCAGGCGGACCGCGGCGCGGATCGGGGTGGTGTTGCCGGCCAGGAGGCAGGCGACGGCGAGGAGTTCGTCGGCGCGTTGGGCGGCGGGCCTGCCGCTGGCGTGCCGTGGCGTGAGCCGCAGCGTCCACTCTGGCCACAGGCCGGCCGGCAACAAGCGGGCTCTGGCGTTGTGGTCGGCCGGGGGCCGGACGGAGTCGACGTCGGTACGGTGACGTAGGCGTGCCACCGGCATCAGCTTGGTCTCCCTGCTGCACCGCAGGGCGGCTTCAAGCGCGGGCGAGATCGTCCCGCCGAGGGCTACGACGTTGCTGGGGTACAGCGGCTTGCCGGAGGCGGCCATCCGGTCGGTCAGCCACTGCGCCGCCCGGGCCGCGGAGCGGATGTTCTCGGCGCGCAGGATACGGAACGCCGCGGTGACCGCCACGGCTGTCGCGGCGGCGTCGCCGGGAGCGACATGGCTGTGCAGGTCACCGTGGCGGGTGTCCGGTGAGCGTTGGGAGCCGGCGGGCAGCGGGTCGGCGCGGTAGCGCTCCAAGCGGTCCAGGACATCGGGCGGTGCGAGCGGACCCAAGTCGTCGGGGGCCGCGTGGTTGAGGACGAGTGCTCCCAGGCTCTTCGTATCGCCCAGGACCACGTTCAACGGCGCGCCGCCGGGCCCGTACAGCCGCCAGCGCACCGGACGGCCCGGCGTGGTGAGGGCGGTGTCGATGAGGTGTTGGGCCTCGGCCAGGGGCCCGTCGGCCGGGATCGCGGTGGCCGGGGTGTCGGTGAGGGGGTGGTGACAGCGAGGGGGCCGGGGTCCACCATCCGGGGCGGCGCTGGAGCACCGTCCCGGACGGGGTGTGTCCCGTCGGGGGTGCGAGCGCATGCGGGGGATGCGGTGGCAGGCCGGGCAGCGGTCGGCCAGCAGTACATGGTGGCGGGTGCAGGCGAAGGACCAGCTCAGACGCCATGCCACCGGCCAGCGTCCGCCGCTGTCGGCCAGGCATAAGGGGCAGAACCGGGATCCGGCCCGTCCCCACAGCACCCGCCGGTTCACCCGTCGGTGCCGGGGCAGGACGTCCACCGCGTGCCCGTCGAAGGGCTGCAGGGTCATCCCGGTGAGCACGCTGTCGGCGATCCCGGTGACCTCGGTGATGGCCGCGAGCTCGTCCTGCGTGAGGCGGATGGTCCAGGCGGGCAGGACCAGTGCGGCCATGGCCGTCTCCCGGTTGGGGAGACCGAGCGCGCTGAGCACGTCGGTGAACGGGCAGGTCAGACGGGCTGCGGTGAACTCCAGCCAGGAGTCCAGGGCCTCACCGGGTTCCGGTGCGCACCGGATCGGCAAGCTCCGCCGTCCGGTGGTCATCCGGCAGCCCGCGCCGTGCGCGGACGGCTGGTGGCCCTCCCCGCCTGAAGCGCGTGTTCGAGTTCACGGCGGGCCTGTTCGGCGGCCTCGTCGTTCCTGACGCGGTCGAGGAGATCACGGGTGAGGCGCTCGGTGCCGGTGCGCTGGGCCCGCTGGCAGCCGCGGTTGACCAGGGTCATCAGGGAGCCGATGTGCCCGGTGGAGCGGGCGAAGAGGTAATCGGACAACTCGTCGGCGAGCATGCCGGGATGCGTGTCGGCCAGGACGATGCGCTGTTCCACGGCCAGCAGCAGCTGGCGCCAGTGGCGGCGGCCCTGGTCGGTGTCGATGGTGAAGGGCGGCATGTCCAGACGGGTGGTGCGCCGGCCGGTCTGCGCCACAACGGTGTCGCCGCCCGCCTCTCCCTCGCTGAACAGGCCCTTGTCCACGAGTCCCACGCCGACCTTGAGGAGGGTGACGGGGAACTCGTTGGCGATCCACTTCAGATGGTTGCTGACCTCGATGCCGCTGGTCTTGCGCCACTTCAGGAAGTGCAGGTCGTCCAGGACCAGCAGACGTACCTCGCAGGACACCACGCAGTCCAGGGCCTGCAGACCGAGCTGGGCGGCCGTGGAGTTCTGCCGTCCGGGGTGGCCGAAGAACTCCAGCATCGCCCGGTTGAGGTCCTTCATGCCGGTGTTGCCAGTCAGTCCCACCCGGCACACCGGCCACCGCTCATGCCCCTGCGCCGTGAACGCCCCGAACTCGGCGATCTCGCGGCGGTGGAACTCACGGGCGAAGGCGAGCACCGCCGTGGTCTTGCCCAGCCCCGGGAACGCGTCGACGGCCACAGCCCCCTTTGCCTTGTCGCCGTCCTGGAGATTGCTGTCCACGATGTCCCACAAGTCCCTCGTGCAGCGAAGCCAGTTGAGGAGTACGGATCGGACCCAGATTGGCGTGCCACTCCCGGCGCGCACGGTCGTAGGCGCTTCGCGCCGCCGTATCCAGGGCTCCCATCTCGCTGCGGTTGAGCGTTCCGGGCTGGATGCGCCGCGGTGCGTCGGCGAACGCCTGGAAGTCCTCCTTCCGCGACAGAGCCAGATTCCCCGGATCCGGCCGGCTCGCCGGGGCACTCACACGTCCTCCAGAGCGTCGGCGTAGAAGTCGTCCTCGTCGACGGGCCCGAGGTCGGCCTCGTCGTCATCACCCGCCTCGGCGGCCGGCTGAGCGACTGGAGGTTCAGCCGGCCGCAGGTCCTCGCCCAGCGCCCGGCGGACGGACGGGGAGCCGGCCTCCGACTCCCCGGTGCGGGGCAGTTCGAGTGCGGCCTGTTCGCGGGACAGACGCAGGGCCATGCGCCGTTCGGCGAGCGTGGTGCCCAGCCCCAGATTCCAGCGCTCCAGCAGGTCGGCAACAGCCAGCCGGTCGTCGGGATACCGGTACTTTGCGGCGGCCAGCCTCCGGGCGAAGACCAGGGCGTCCTCACTCAACGGCATTCCCGCCACCGGTGCATGCTCCCACGTCAGGGTGTGCCAGGCTCGAGCGTCCGGATCACGGAAGTAGATCCGGGTGATGTCGTCGGGGTCCACCTGGAACGGCCAGCCATTCTTGACCGGGCCGTCGTACGGACTCCGGATACCACTCAGGCCCTTCAGGCCGGGGCCGCTGTAGCGGCGGCGGCCGATCTCGACGCCGTAGTGCTGGATCGTGCGCCACTTCGTGGCGAGGAACTCAAAGGCCAGGTCCTTGTCCCGCGGGACTTCAATCCAGCCAGCCCGGGCCAGCCCGTGCTCGAACATCTTCGCTGGTGACATCCGCAGTCCCGGCACCCCCGGATCGACCAGACTCGCGTGCGGCCTGCAGTGATAGACCACCGCCGTCCACTCTTGGATCATCGCCTCCAACTCGTCCAGGAAGAAGAAAGCGTCCTCCTCTGGAGCCTCGCCCCGAGAGTGGATGTCCGGCCCCTTGTAACCGGGAAGCGCCTCAAGCAGCCCTTCCCGCAAGGTCCGGAAATACCGCTCCACCGGTCCCTTGTCCCGGCCCGTCCGCAGCCTCGCAGGCTGGATCGATATTCCCATCCGGCGGCAGACGCTCGTCAGATGCTCCGAGACGTAGACCTTGCCGTGATCGACAATCAGTGTCTCGGGCACCAGCGGTGGCGAGGCCAGCCCGGGACCGACGGCACCCTCGACGTCGACCAGGACCGTGCGCGGAATGCCATGCTCGGGCCAGACCGCACCGCGCGGCCAGTCCCGCCCCGCAGGCCGCGGCCTGAACGACTGGAACAGCACCACGCTGACATCTACCGCCTTCGTCGACACCGGCGTCAGCCGGATCCCCGTGATGCAGCGGGTGTACCAGTCCATCGCAACCGTCAGCTCGGCCTGCACCCACTTCAACGTCAGCGGATCGAACGCAAACACGTCCAACCGCGTGGTGTCCATCAGCAGATACTCACCCGGCCGTGTCGGCCGCAGCTTCCCGTACGGACCCTCCGGACGATCCGCGATATCCCGGTTCCGCTTCGTACTCAGCCGGAACAGCGGATGCCTCCGCTCCAGGCCCTCCAGCACCCGAAACGCCGTCGCCCTGCTCGGCTGCGGCACCGCATCCGGACCGAACCGGGCAACCACCCGGGCCCGCGTCCGCTCAATCACCAGCGTCCGCGACGGCTTCGACTGACCGGTGTGCTCGACCATCACCTCCAACGCGGTCTCCACCCACCGGTCATCGACCGACGGCTGCGTCGGCCCGACCAAGCCGCGCTTCGAGACAAGCCCGGCCTCACCATCACGCCGAAAATCCGCGACCCACTGCTTGACCGAGCGGACCGACACCTCAAGTTCCCGAGCCTTCGCTGCGTACTTGGCCTCGGCCGACTCACCGGGCCCGTACTCGGTGCGAGGTTCTCCTGCGCGTGCGAGTTCCGCACTGCCCGAGCGGTAGCCCGTCAGGACCTCGCGGACATGTTGCGCTCGCTCCAGGACTTTCCGTCGCTCGTCATCACGCAGTTGGCTCAGGACAACTGAAGCGATCTCCCCAGCATCGTCTGCTGACGGACCGGCCTGGTCAGGAATGATCTCGGCACGGTCAGAAAACAACAGCCCCTTCAGGGACAGACGCCGTACGCAGCCGTGCCCGTCCTTGAGGACCACCTCGTTTCCCACGGTCGTCGCCGCCAACTCGACCACTTCGACGCTCTCTCCGTCGTAGCGGAATCGCGTACCGACGCCGACGCGAGCCCCGGCCCTGCTCATGCTGGCTGTCGCAGTGTGCGCGAGGGGCCGAGTGGCTGGTCGAGATCGGTAACAAGACTCTGCTTCCAGAGCAAATGATGGATGGCTGAACGGACTTGGGGTTCCGGTCGGCCAGGCAGACAGGCCACGGCCCGTCCCAAGGGCACTCCATCGAGATCAATTCCACGAAGCTCTTCCAGCAGTGCGCCGCTGAAAAGCCAGTCCCTGCGGTAGCCCGCCAGGAATCGGACATTCTCCAGCTCCACCGTCGGAGGCTCGCTCCAGACCTCATAGTTCCATCCACGCGCCTCCACCGCCTGCCGGGTCCAATCGAAGGTGAACGCGACCTCGGGCCTGGACACACGGTGCAGTGGCTTGACGTCTACGATGACCGGCACCTGGTCGGTGAGCAGGAGGTAGTCCGGGATGTGCTTGCGGATCTTCCCCTCCAGCACGGTCTCAAGGAGGAAGGGCTGAGCCACGATGCCGTGGACGCTGCGATCGAAGTCCGCGAAGAGCAATCGGGCCAGCTCCAGGCGGGATTCGTAGATTACGTGGTCGCGCACGGTCGCCGACCAGTAGGTACCCGAGTAGTGCTTCTGCCCTCGGTACCAGCGAAATTCCCGCCACGGCGCCGCGGAGGCCAACAGATCCCTGGAAACGACCAGCCAGGCATATTCCTCGGCCTCGTCGCCATCGCGGCGGCGCACTCTGACCACAACGTCCGCAGCAAGGCCCACGACGCACCCCCACCCAGACCGTGGTCCATAGGACCAGATTGCCCGCCGTCGAGAGCGGACGCCTGAGCTTGGAGCCAAGTAGCCCGAAAGAGTGAACGCGCCGGCCTGCTTGTCTCACGGCCGCTTCATAAGTGCAGTCGATATGAAGCGGGCGGTGAGATTATGAAGTGGGATTTGAGATCCCACAGCTGCTTTTGCTCGGGGCAGCCACGGAGGTCACGCATGCCTCGAACCATCTGGAACGGTGCGATCAGCTTCGGCCTGGTCACAGTTCCCATTCACGTGCTGGGCGCCACGGAGAACCACAGCATCCAGTTCCACCAGTACCACCTGCAGGACGGCGGTTCTCTGGGGGTGTGAGGTGTTCGCCCGATTGTCGTTCTGGTATCAGTGCAGCTCAGAGCTGTTGCTCGGAACTCTATCTAGGGCAACAGCTGTGGCAGCATTGCTGAATCGGGTGAAGCAGTGGGCTCAGAGTCCACTCGGGCGCATCACAGAGCACCGACGTTGGGTGCTTCCGAGTAGTGACGGAACGGTCGGCATCGTGATGCGCCTGGGGCCGACACGGTCAGAGGCACAAACCCCTCCGCGTTGCGGCAGCCAAGGCGAGCTTGGCTGAACAGGCACGTTGGCAGGCCAAAACGATCCACCGGCGCTGCCCGTCGGCGGCTAACGTGTCCAGCGCCCGATCAATTCGCCGAATCGGAGAAGGTGTTGACTGAACGGCCGAACGGACATCGCCCCACACTCGAGGACGTGGCGCGCCGGGCAGGGGTATCGAAGTCCACCGTGTCGCGGGTGATCAACAGTGAGCCGAAGGTGCGAGCGGAAGTCGCCCAACGCATCCGCAAGGCCATCGCCGAACTCGGCTACGTGCCGAACCAGGCCGCCCGAAGCCTGGTCACAGACGCAACAACGCCGTCGCCGTGGTCGTCACCGAGCCGCAGAACCGCCTCTTCGTGGACCCCTACTTCGACTGCCTTCTCCGCGGCAACCGGCAGGAACTCGTCCAGCAAGGAGCACAGCCAGTGTTGCTGTTCATCGAGGAGCCGGACGACTACCCCCGTGTCGGCAACTTCCTGGGCGGCGGCCACGTCGACGGCGCGCTGTTGTTCTCCCTGCGGGCCGACGACCCCTTGCCCGCCATGGTCGAGCAGATGGGCCTTCCCGCCATCTTCGGCGGACGGCCGGTCACCAGCTCCGGACACCGCAGCCACAGCTACACATACGTCGACGCCGACAACCGCGGCGGAGCCAGGGAAGCCGTCCGGTATCTCGTCTCGCAGGGCCATCGGCATATCGCGACCATTACCGGGCCGCTCAACCAGGCCTCGGCGATCGACCGCCTCGACGGCTACCGCGACGTACTCCTGGACAGCCCACCGCAGTTGATCGCCGAAGGAGACTTCACGCTGCAGGGCGGCGCCGCAGCCATGGCCCAGCTCCTCGACCGGTGCCCAGATCTGGACGCGGTCTTCATAGCCTCGGACCTGATGGCATCCGGCGCCCTGAAAGTGCTGCGGGAGCGGGGACGCAGTGTGCCGGAGGATGTGGCTGTCGTCGGCTTCGACGACCTGAAACCCATAGCCGAGGCAACAGATCCGCCGCTAACCACGGTCCACCAGGACATCGTGGGCATGGGGCGCCTGATGGCCCAACTGCTGTTCAGTCGGACACCTGAGCGGCCTGCGCCGGGAGATGCCGGTCACCCGCTGTCCTCCGTTGTCACCCCCACGCGTTTGGTCGTACGGGAATCCGCCTGACCGGGCCTGTTGGTCCTCGTACGTCCCGAAATCCGGTCGACAGGCGGACGCGCGACGCACTGGGATGGCCCTGACCGCCTGCCGCATGGAGCGGGCCGACCACAGGAGCTGCTCTTGGCAACCGCAGGAACCACGGACGCCCGCCCGGAGATCGATGCCGCACTGGCCAGGCGCCTGATCGACACCCAGTTCCCCCAGTGGGCGGGGCTGCCCCTGGAACTTCTCGACCCGGCCGGCTCCGACCATGTGATCTACCGGCTGGGCGAGGAATTGTCCGTACGGCTGCCCCGCCATGCCGGGGCCATCGGGCAGGCCAGGAAGGAGTTCGAGTGGTTGCCCCGGCTCGCCCCGCACCTGCCCCTGGCCATCCCAGTGCCGGTGGGTGTGGGGGAGCCCAACTTCGGTTATCCGTGGCCGTGGGCGGTGTCCCGCTGGCTGGACGGCGAGGTGGCGACGGTCGAGGGACTGGCCGACTCCTCCGAGGCCGCCATTGAACTGGCGCAGTTCCTGGCTGCCCTGCAGCGGTTCATGCCCGAGGACATCCCCGCCGAGACCATCCGCGACGACCTCACCGGCCGACCGTTGTCCGACCGGGACAGCGTGACGCGACTTGCCATCGCCCAGGTCGACGGCGTGTTCGACGCCGCAGCGATGACCGAGCTGTGGGATGCGGCGCTGAGCGCACCCGGATGGGATCGCTCTCCGGTCTGGTTTCACGGCGACTTCCACACCGGCAACCTCCCGACGAGAGGATCAGCTCGTCCAGGTCTTGATCTGAGCGGCGACCTCCCGCACCGGGAGCCCGTCCCGGGCGGCGCGGGCCAGCGGGAGAACGGTGTCCAAGCCAGGGCTCACTGGCATCCCGCACGCCGACAGGTAGGCCGCGGTCACCGTGGCCGCGAACAGCAGGTTCCGCATCTCCAGGCTCGGGTTTCTCGCCAGCTCGCACAGCAGCGCCGCAGCCTTGTGATGGGGCTCGGGGTAGACCTCGTGGTCAAGGATCTCCGCCCGGTGACGTGCTTCCGCCGCGACCGGGACGCCATAGTCGACGACCTCGGGATCTCCCGGAATCTGCTGCGCCACTGCCAGGATCCACGCGAGGTCGACACGGAGGTTCACGCGGCGTCCCTCGGTGCCGTCTCCGCCGGGGCGTCCGGGAGGCCGGGGTACCGATCCTCACCGACTTCCGCATCGAACATGTCCGTGTACGCGGCCAGGAATGATGAGGCGCCGGCCATGAAGGCTGCGCGGGACTGGTTCACATCGGCCTCGATCAGGTCAGCCACGTACCCCTGCAAGCTCAGGCCCCGGCGCTTAGCCCGGTCCTCGGCGGCTGCTTTGACCTCTTCGTCCAGCCGGATGTTCGTCTGCTTTCCCATACCAACAGTGTAGCTATGTGCCGGTACCAGCACATAGCAAATGGAGATGTCGACCCGGGACCGGGAGCGGAAGGTGGGATTGAGACCCCGCGGCCTGCCACGACGAAGCCCCTGGGCTGCGCCGGGGGTCGCGCATCATGCGCCGCCCGCGGACCGTTGCGCCTTGGCGGTGGAGCTGGCCAAGCCTCTGCTCGACTGCCTCGTCGAGGCGGTCGGCCAAGAGACTGCCGAGCGCCTCGTCGCCGTCGCCGAGCAGGCAGAACTTGCCCCCCGCCCCCCGCCAACCCTGCGCTGGTAGCAGCCGGACAACCAGCACGCCCGCCGCACCTCAACCAGCTGCATTACGCTGCGCGTCCTCTGCTCCGGCGGCGTCCCCGCAGACGCCCGGTACAGCGTCACCCTCTAGCGCCCCTCACCGTCGTGCCGCACGGCCCCGTGCCCGGCCACCCGTCCCGGCACGGGGCCGGTCGGCGTCTCCGCCGCCGCGCGCTGCTTCGCCATCCCGGGAGACGACACAGCGATGCCGATGTTCGGCAGTACCCACGACTTGTTCCCCACGCTCCGCACGTCGGGCCACCTTGACCGGCTCAAGGCCGCGCTCGGCGGCTTCGTGACGACCAACCGTGACAGTCCCTTCTACGAGGGCTTCTACTTCACCGCCTGCCCGCATCCCGGCGGCTGCGGCACCTGCCTGAGCGGCTGGATCAGCGTCTACCCGCGCTCGGGCGACCTGCGGCTGACCGTGCGCCGGGTCCCGGCCGACCAGTGGACGAAGGCTCTGCGTGTCATCGTCCCCGCCGGCCAGGCAGCCCCGCCCGCCGCCACCCATCCGTTCTCCCTCGGTCCGCTCGACGGTGTGCCCGGCTGGGAGAGGCGGACCAGCTTCACCCCCGGCTGCACCCACGGTCACCTCACCATCCCTCCTGCAATCAGCGCCGACACATACCTCGCCCTGCCGGCCGAGCAGCGTCCTGCCTGGCTCAACACGTTCCTCGGCACCATGACGATCCCGCCGATCTCCGAGACCAGCACCAACCCCCTGCTGGACGTCGTCATGGTCAACACCGCGCAGGGGGAGAAGAACTGCACGCTCGTCTTCCCCCTCGACCGTGTCCTCGCCGCCGCCGAGCACGCAGCCGCCGCCGCCGACAAGCACAAGCTCGGCTACGCGGAAACCGAGGCCGCCACGCCCTGCCTGTGGTGGGTCAAGGACGAGGGCACCTACCTCAAGAGCAACGGCCAGGACCCCACCGACACCCGTGACGCAGACGGCCGCCTGCCCACCGTCGTCCACGCCGACGGCTGGGGGCCGGGCACCGACCCGTCCACCGCCCTGGGCAGCGAGGACCTCCACGAGACCTCGACCTGACCCAGCCGCTCCCCGACGGCCAGACCCTGATCGACCTGCTGCGCACCGCCCCCGACGACGCCACCCGCTTCCTGCTCCACGTCACCCACGACGACGGGGGCATGGCCCTCACCATGACCACCAGGTAGCCCCGCCCCTTTTTCGCGGCCCCGCACCCAGGACACCCGTTCGGCGCGGGGCCGCCCGCGTGTTTCCCGTCCCGCGCTTCCGTCACCCCAACCCGTATCCCGCACCCCGGCACCCGCGCCCCGCCTGCCCCCCGGACTCCGGCCCGCCTACCGTCCCGAGCGAACCCGCAGGCGCAGGCCACAACCCGAAGGGAGGCGCCGTGAGGTACGACACCACGATCAACGAACTCGCCGCGTACGCAGGTCTCTTCAGCACCGTCAATCACATCACGGTCCCCGAGACCAACCCGGACACCGGTATCACCGAGGAGGTCACCCTCCCCCCGCCGCTCATCCGCCGCACCCAGCGCCGCGACGACACCGTGGTGTGGGTCCTCACCCCGCCCGGCATCCACGAACGGATCTTCGTCGCCGACCGGGCCACCGTCACCGTCTACCTCAAGGACGTCGACCCCGGCCGCTTCACCGGCCACACCCCCCAACAGGCGCCCACGCAGGCCACCGTGTCCCAGCAAGCCGCCGCTCCCTCCGCCTGGCCTCAGCAGCATGCCGCTCCGGCCGCCGCCTACCCGCCCGCGCAGCAGGCGCCCGCCGCGCCCTGGACCCAGCAGGGCTGACCCGGCACCCCCGGCCCCGGCCACCGCCCCGAGCGGCAGTCGGGGCCGCTGCATGCCCGCACCTCACCGCGACTGCGGCCACCCCGACCGCGTGATGGCCTCACCACCCGGCGCCCTCGGAAGGCCCGGCCGGCGCACCGGTCTAGGGACCACCCGACGGAGCGGACGACCGGTCACCCCGGTACCGGTTCACCCCGATTACCGAAGCCAAGCCGAGCCGAGTCACCCTGTCGCACGGCACCGGGGGACGTGCGCGTGACGACAGCAGGTCACGGACGTCCCGGTGACCGAGGAAGTCGATATCCAGCGAGGCTCGGAGGTGAGGCTCGACACGCTGTCCCCGAAGCGCTGGTTGACGGACCGTGGAGGGTCGTTGCAGTGCAGCAGGTCCGTCTCCTCGTGCGGCAGGCCAGGCGGCCACTCAGGGGCCACCGGGCGAGCGGAACGTACCCGCCCCGTCGACACCCACGACCCATATCCCACTTCTCGCGGACGCACCCTGTCCGGGCCCTGGCGGGAAGCGCTTCGGTGTTCAGCGCAGTCGACGATCCGTGAGTGCCTTGCGGCCCGTCTTCGTTCGGAGGGTCCGGTAGTGGAGCGGCGTCACGGGTGAGTACCGCCACGGGAGTGCTTCCGTGTAACCGTCGACATGGCGGAACTGCTCCCTGGCCGCTCCGTACCGGCCCTGCCGGTACAGGAAGTAGCCCAGCAGGTGCCGTACTTCCGCAAGCCTGGGGTGATCGGGGTCGGCCAGTGCTACGTCGGCGAGTGCCGCGTCGACCAGTACCCGTACCTCGCGGCTGAGGAAGTCGGCATGACTGAGCTCGTGCAGGTGCTCCTCGTACCAGGCGATCATCGGCAGCACGGCCAGCAGACTTCCTGGCGGCGCCCCTGCGGCCGCCTTCTCGGCGAACTCCCGCGCGAGCTGATGGGAGCCGTGCCATTTCGCGGTCCAGTACTGAAGCGCACTGCTGTGCGCCTCGAAGTGGTGGGGCGCCAGGTCCGTGACGCGGGACCACAACGCATGCATCTCCAGAGCGTAGGGGTGTGGCATTCCTGGCTCACACGAGTGCACAGGCGCTGAGACTGGCCCGGCGCCCTCGACGGTGAAGTGATCGTCGGAGTTCCAGGCACGATGATGCGCCGCCGCCCGGGGGCGGCTGGTGTCGCCCGCTGCCCACCGCGACGCCGTCGCAGCCCTGACCCGTCTGGTGCGCGCCTTGATCGCAGCGCCTGGCATCGCCGCGGCCGGAAGCCGCAAGGACGGCGTTCCGGCCAGCAGGGCGGCGATTGACCGACCGGTGTCGTCGATCGATTCTGGTTGCCATGTCTGCCGACGTCAGACGGTGTCATTGCGCATCGTGCCGCCCGCACGACCGGCGCGCCCTGGCCAAAAAGCCTTCCCACCCTCAAGCGTGACCAACGCGAGTACCCCGTCCCGAGCGGAACATGACCGACCGCTCGAATCTCGTGAACTGTGAGGCAGATGTGACGAAAGCACCGGGGCCGAGGTAGGCCCCTGATGGCTTGGGAACCCCGTTGTGACGGGGGAAACCGCGCGTCTAGCTTTGTGCACTGCGTCGGCGTCCTGCTCGATGGTGTGGCACGCCGGCTCAGGTATGAGGCGGGACAACCCCCGCTCATCGACGGCACGTTCATCGACGAAGGGATATGACGATGGCTTACGAGCGTCCCACTCTCACCAAGGTCGGCGACTTCCAGATGGTCACGGGCCTGGCCGGGAGGGGCAGCCCCGACCTGCTGGGCGGCCACAGCCTGCTCTGACCTTCTCCGACCGGCCCCGCTGATTGGCATGCGCACGTAACTCACGGGGTTGGTCAAACACGTGGGCGGCGCCGCCGGTGCCGCCCACCTGCTTGACCGCACACCGCCGACCGTCCCCGACCGGAAGGACTCGCCCATGGTGACCGGCCCGTCGTCCACCGCCGGGGCCTGCTGGTTCCTGGTCTTCCCGGACACCGATGCCGTCGCGGCCCTCGCCGCGCGAGCCCGGTCGTGCGCAACCCGGGAGATCCCGCATGCCTCGGGACGGCCCTGGCTGATCGGCCGCTGGCCGGACCACGCCCTGACGGCAGTGGCGTGCGGGCCTGCCCGGCTGGCAGTGCTCGGACAGCACGCGGTGACCGAGAAGGAAGCGGCACACGCGGCCTGCGCCGGATCGCTCGAGGCCGCCGACGCGTACGCGAGCAAATGGGCCGGCAGCCACCACCTGATCGCCGGTCTCGACGGCAGGACGCTGGTCCGCGGCACCGTCACCGGCGTCCGCAGCGTCTTCGTCGCCCAAGCGCCTGGCACCCACGGCGCCCACCTCGTCTCCGACCGTGCCGACGTCCTGGCCGACCTGGCGGGCGCGGACCTGGACGAGGCGCGCTTGGCCGGGCACCTGCTCAGTCCCGGAATCCTGCACCCGCTGACCACCCAGACGGTCTGGCGCGGCGTCGACGTCGTCCCCGGTGACCGGCGCGTCCTGCTCGACCGCGATGGCCGGCTCCGCACGAGCTGCTGCTGGAGCCCGCCCCCGGCCGAACTGCCGCTCGCCGAAGGCGCCCGGCTGGTCCGGGAGCGCCTGGCCGACGCGGTCGCCGCACGGATCACGGGCCGCGAAGTCATCAGCGCCGATCTGGGCGGCGTCGACTCCACCGCGGTGATCGCCACCGCCGCCCGCGCGGGCGCGAAGACCGTCGCCTACACCGCCGCCGTCCACGACGTCCTCGGCGACGACGTCGCCTATGCACGCCGCACGGTGGAGGCGCTGGACGCGGTGGAACACCATGTGGTGCCCGCGACCGCCGTACCCCTGACCTTCGACCGCGTCGACGCGCTCGACGACGACCTCGACACCCCGTCGCTGTACGCGGTCAACCGCCATCGGCGGATGCACATCATCGAGCGGGCCGCGGAGCGCGGCTCCCCTCTGCACCTGAGCGGAATGGGCGGCGACGAACTGTTCAGCGGTGCCTCGGCACACGTCCACGGACTGCTGCCGCGCCATCCCCGTACGGCCTGGCGGCTCGCCCGCGGCTTCACCTCCCTGCACCGCTGGTCCCGCCGCACAGCCATCGCCCAGCTCCTGGACCGCCGCCCGTACGGCTCCTGGCTGGCCCGGGTCGCGCACGACCTCACCCTCCCCCAACCCCCCATGTCCGTCCCCCTGTTCACCTGGGGCACCCCGCCGCGACTGCCCCCGTGGGCCACCAGGCCGGCCGTCGAGGCCGTCCGCGCGCTGATTCACGAGCTGGCGAAGGACACCGAGCCGCTCGACCCGGGCCACGGCGGACACCGGGAGCTGGCCACCCTGCGCACCCTGGCCCGCTTCGCCCGGCACGTCCAGCAGATGTCCGAGCCGCTCGGCGTGACCTTCGCCGCGCCCTACTACGACGACCTGCTCGTCGAGGCCGCCCTAGCCGTCCGCCCGCAGGAGCGGGTGACGCCATGGCGGTACAAGCCACTGATCGAGGAGGCCATGCGGGGCGTCGTCCCCGAGTCCGTCCGGCACCGGACCACCAAGGTGCACGCCGCCCTGGAGGAGGAGATCGGACTGCGCCGCCACCGCTCCGCACTGCTCGCCCTCTGGGAGGACTCCCGGCTGCGCGAGCTGGGCCTCGTCGACGAGGCTGCCCTTCGTGACTGGTGCGTCCGGCCGCTCGCCGCCGACTTGGAGAGCGCGCTGCTGCATCCGACCGTCGGCTGCGAGGTGTGGCTGCGCGCACGGGAACGAAGCCGCGGCCCGCTGCGGCCGACGCAAACCGACACAGGAGGTATCACAGCATGACGATGACCCTGCGCCCCGGAGTGGTGACGGCCGACACCGAGTACGGCATGGCGCTGCTCGACCAGAACAGCGGCGAGTACTTCACCCTCAATCCTACCGCCGCGCTGATCGTGCGGACCCTGCTGGACGGCACGAGCAGGCAGCAGGCGGTGACGACGCTCACCGACCAGTACGACGTGACCGCCGACCAGGTCGAGGAGGACATCACCCGCATCGTCCAGGAACTGCGCGCTGCAAGGCTCCTGGCCGCTTGACCCGGAGTACCGCAGTCCTTCCCCCTCCGGGCCCCGCCCCCGCCCGTCCACGTTCCCTCCCGTCCCGTCACGGAGGCATGGCCACAGTGTCCACCTCGCAAGTCGTCCCGCACGACCCCCGGTCGGTGCCCCTCGGCCCGCGGCTGGTGACCCGGCTGGCCGTCGGCTGCGCCTACCTGCTCGCCCGGCAGCCCCCCGCCCGCATCCGCAAGGTCCTGCTGCGGCTGCGCCCTGGAGCCCGGCCCGCGACCCTCGCCGAGGCCGCCCGGGCGCGGGAGATCGTCCTCGCCGTCAGCCTGGCCGCCGGCGGCCAGCGGGGTTGCCTGCCGCGTTCCCTGGCCACCGTGTTGCTGTGCCGGTTGCGCGGTCAGTGGCCGACCTGGTGTGTCGGCGTCCGCACCCAACCGCCGTTCGCCGCGCACGCCTGGGTGGAGGCGGACGGCGTCCTGGTCGGCGAAGGCGCGCCCGCCGACTACTTCCAGCGGTTCATCACGGTGGACTGAGCGACAGCGCGTCGGCATTACCTGTGGTGATCTTCATGCGTCCCACGCTTCATACCGGCTCGCCGTGACCACGCTGCTCGTCCTACTCGCCGGGTGTGGTGGGGCCGGAGTAAGCACCCAAGGACCGGGCAGGCAATCGACGGCTCGGCGAACAGCCCAAGGACGTGGCCGACGGTCTAGGCGTCGGCCGACTGGCTTTGCGGCATGGTCGTAGGTCACGGTCCAGTCGGGGCAGGCGGCCGCCACTTCGCGCAGGGCCACCACTTCGGTGCTGGTCGGCATTCTGATCGCGTCTTTCGTGGCGCCGGGAATCGAGCCGCCGATCGGGCGGATGGTGGCCCGGGGGATGCGCCGGGGCCTGGCCGCCTTTGTGGTGTGTCTCGCCGTGGTCCTCGGGGTGGCGGGGTTTTTCCTGCTGTTCGGCTCGTTCCTGGCGTGCCAGATCAGCGGCATCGTCGAGCACTTCCCACGGTACTTCGACTCCGTCATCGGCTGGATCAACCGGACGTTCCGCACGGATTTGTCGCGGGCCGGCATCCAGGGCCGGCTGTTGCGCCCCGACTGGCTGCGGGCTTACGTACAGAAGAGCGCGGGCGGCGTGTTTGATTTTTCGGCTTCCGTGCTGAGCGGTCTGTTCCGGCTGCTGACGATCTTCTTGTTCGCTTTCTACTTCGCCGTGGACGGCCCCGGCTGCGCCGCGCGCTGTGCTCGCTGCTGCCTCCGGCCAAGCAGAACAACGTGCTACGGGCGTGGGAGATCGCGGTCGACAAAATGAGCGGATACCTCTATTCCCGGGGGCTGATGACCCTGATCTCCGCGGTCGCCCACTTCATCATGCTGGCACTGCTGGATGTGCCGTACGCCCTGGCGCTCGCAGTGTGGTTGGGCGTGGTGTCGCAGTTCATCCCAGTCACCGGCACCATCTGGCCGCGGCCGTGCCCATCCTGGCCGCGTTCGCCGTCGACCCCTGGTACGCGGTGGCGGTGCTGGTCTTCGTCGTGGTCTATCAGCAGTTCGAGAACTACCTGATCCAGCCGAAACTCACGTCCAAGACCGTGGACATCCATCCGGCGGTGGCCTTCGGCTCCGTGATCGCGGGCACCGCGCTGCTCGGTGTGGCCGGCACGCTGATCGCCATTCCGGTGGTGGCCACGTTGCAAACGTTTTTCGGTGCGTATGTGAAGCGGTACGACGTGGCAGATGATCTAGAGAAACAGGACGGCCGGCATTACCCGCGCAGGGACGGTCCGTCGCTGCGGGCGCGGCTGCGTGGACTGCTGCGCCGCCGCAGTTGGTCCTGACCGGACTTGCGAAGACCTGCGCCAGGTGAATCAGAGCCGGTTGGGTGACGATGGAGGTGTACGGCCCGACCGTGCTTTTCCAGGAGGAGGCAGCGGCATGACTTATCCCTCCGATTCCTCGGGCACTGGCCCTCCGCGCGGCACCGAGTCACAAGACGACCCCTTGACCGAAGGCTTGGGCGCGTTGGCGAACATGGGATGGCAGATCCTGCTCACCACGGGCCTGGCCACGATCGCCCTGGGCGTCGTGGTCTTCGCCTGGCCGGAGGAGACGCTGCGGGTCGTCGGCGTGCTCTTCGGCATCTACCTGCTGGCTACCGGCGTCTTCCAGCTGGCCTCCGCCTTCGGCACGCACGTCCCCCGGCATCTTCGAGTGTTGCACTTCCTCACGGGTGCGCTCTCTGTCCTGCTGGGGCTGGTCTGCTTCCGGGGCACCGTGCAGTCGGTCTTTCTGCTCGCCCTGTGGATCGGCTTCAGCTGGCTGCTGCGCGGCATCATGGTGACGGCAGCGGCGGCCTCCGCCGAGGACACGCCGGCACGCGGCTGGCAGCTGTTCTACGGGATCATCAGCACCCTGGCGGGCATCGTGCTGATCGTCTCGCCGTTCACCTCGATCGCCGCACTCACCCTGGCGGTGGGCGTCATGGCCGTGGTCCTGGGGGTGGTCGAGGTGTTCCAGGCCATCAGGATGCGCGTCGAAGTCGGCCGCCTCGCTCCGGGCGGCACTGCCGCCGCGCGGCGGCCCCTGTTCCACCGCCCGCACCCCCAGCACTGATCACGGCGGAGACCCCGAGCCCCCGCTTGGGCGGCGCCCCTGGACCTGGGCGGGTGCGGCGCGCAGCGTCTGCCCGGCTGCCCCAGCGCACGGATGCGCCGTACCCGCCTACGCGGGCACGCCGCCACACCGTTGTTTTCTACGTCGACCGGGCGGCCGAAGGCTGGCCTGAGCAGCGAGAGGGGGTGCGGTGATGGCCGATGCCCGGACCCGTGCCCGGGTGGTGATCGTGACGAATCCACGCTCGGGCGGCGGCAAAACCGCTCGCTACGGCCTGGTACAGCGGGCCGAGGACATCGGAGTGCAGGTCTGGACGACCAGTGCGGAAGGCGACGCGGCGTCGCTCGCGAGGACGGCCGTCGAGGAGGGTGCGCAGGAGCTGGGGGTCGCGGGCGGCGACGGCACCGTGTCGGCGGTCACCGCGGTGGCCGCCGACACGGACCGGCCGCTGGTCGTGGTCCCGGCGGGCACCCGCAACCACTTCGCCCGGGACCTGGGCCTCGATCTGCGCGATCCGGGCCGGGCGCTGGACGCTCTGGTCGACGGTGAGCCCACGCAGGTGGACCTGGGGGTACTCGGCCCGCGTGTCTTCGTCAACAACGTCTCCTTCGGCATGTACGCCGACGCCCTGCTGGAGCCCGGGTACCGGGAGGACAAGCCACGCGCGTTCACCGCAGCGGCACCCGACTACGTCAAGGGCAAGCAGTGGGTCGAGGCCCGCGTCGACACACCATGGGGGACCGTTGAGTTCCCGCAGGTGATGCTGATCTCCAACAACCCCGACCACCTGGCCACGCCGCGCTGGCTGGGCCGTCGCTTCTCACTCACCACGGGACAGCTGGGCGCCATCGTCCTGAAGCGCCCGAATCAGGCGCCCCCGGACCTCCTGCGGCACCTGCGCGGCGAACTGCGACAGCACAAGTGCGGTGCCGGCCCGGCGGGGGAAGGGGTTGTCGTCTGGTCGGTTCCCGGCATCACGCTGCACGGTGACGTCCGGCACCTGGACGCGGGCATGGACGGCGGAGCGGTGCGGCTTCCTCTCCCCATGTGTGCGGAATTCGGCCGGGTGCCCTGCGTGTGCTGCTGCCGAAAAACCGGCCAGGGATCCTGCCCGAGCGCGCGGTGCGCGATTGAACGGAAGCTTTCGGCCGGTATCCCTGAGGCTCAGTTTTACCCGTGCGGTACGAACCCGGGCGAGGCGCGGACGAGCACGGACACTGCTGCCCGTAGATTGAAAGGGCAGGCCACGCTCGGATCGTGTTACGAGCTCAAAGGATCAAGCATTGCCTTCGGGTCGCCCATTCAGATTTCCGGCGGGAGGACGTGGACAGGGATCAGACGGGCAATCGCGTTCAAGGCGTAGTAGGTGCGGTCACGTCCGCCTCGGCACGCTCGTTCGTTAGCTAAGGCGACGAGGTAGGCGGGCCGTTCGGCAGCCGCCTGGGTGGCCACCATTTGCGCTGTATGCAGCCGCTCAGGATGGGGTCTGGCAGCGTCTACGTCACAGTGGATGCCCGGTGGTGCGCGTGTCGCCGGGCGACATGCCCGAAGCGCCGGAGTGCTTTGCCGCTGCACTGCCGAACGCTGTTCCCGTCAGGGGATAGGCCGTGCAGGATCGCTGTCAGCCTGCATCGTCCGTTCCTACGAGGAGGCACGCAGCAACCGTCGACCTCGCCTCGTTGCTCGGCCTGAGCCGTCCCATTGTATTCGCTTCTACAAAGGGCACCCCTGCCGGTCGCAGTGGGTAAGCGTTGCACACTAGCGCCTGTCAGGGCGTAGACATAGGAGGCGAAATGGCCGCCGATTCACGTCCCACATGTCCGGTTCGCTGCGTTTTTAGAGGGATCGCGGGTACACAGCCCGTCTAGGACAGCGGGACCACCAAGGGAGATGGCATCGATGCTTTTCCTAGGGCTACTTCTTCTCGCGGCCACAGCCGCCTTCACCGGCCTGTTGATCGCCGACAACCTGTCGGGGGGCCCTGAGTACACCGTGTCGGTGCTGGGTCAGGAGATCGCCACTATGAATACGCTGGCCATCTTCTGCTCCGGCCTCGCGCTGGCTCTTCTCTTCTGTCTGGCCCTGGCCACAGTCAGGGCTGCGGCACACCACACGCACAGGGGCGCCAGGCCTCACCGCTCGGAGGACCTGCATGCCGCTGACGGGACGAGGAGACGGGCCGGCGAGCCCTGAAGCGGTATTAGTCCAACGAGCTCGTGCACGGTAGGCGGTGAGGCGTCGAGCTCCTGATCGTCGATCATGGTCGTGTGGTGGGGAACGCGTCTCGTGCAGCGATCATCAGCGACCGGAGGATCACGGGCCTGTCGGCCGGCGTGATCGCTGAACTCGTGGCCGAGCTGGGCCCGTTGTGGCATGAACGGCATCAGGCCAGGCTTGCGTCCAGGCAGCGGACGCGGGCCGTAGGCGCTGGCGCGAAGCACCGGCTGGTCTTCGTCGACCGGCTCCTGGCCACCCTCGTGCACCTCCGTCACGGGGCCACACACGACGTGCTCGCCTGCTGGTTCGGCGTGGACCGCTCCACCATCACCCGCGCCGTCGGCGAGGTACGGCCCCTGCTCGCCGAGCGAGGCTGCACCGTCAGTCCCGGCGTGCGGTTGCGGACGCTGGCCGAGGTCGTCGACCACCTCGGCTCCGGGGGTAGGACCGGGATCGTCGACGGCACCGAGATCCGAGTCCGGCGGCCGGCCGCCGGGCGCAAGGACCGGGACAAGTTCATCTCCGGCAAGAGCAAGCAGAACGCCGTCAAGACCATGGTGCTCACGGACGGGGACGGCCGGGTGCTGTTCTGCAGCCCGACCAAGCCCGGAAGTTGCGCGGACATTACCCTCGCTCGCCAGTTAGTGCTGGTCGAGCTCCTGGCCGACGGGCCCGCCGTGGAAATTCTCGCCGATGCCGGCTACCAGGGCCTGGGCGCGCAGACCAGCGGTCGGGTGGTGACACCGCCGCACCGCAAGTTCAAGAAGAACGCTCCGGACTGGTACGAGGAGATGTACGAGCGGCAGCGGAAAGCACATTCCTCACGACGCATCCGCGTCGAGCACGGCATCGCTCACCTGAAGAACTGGCGAGCTCTGACCCGCCACCTCGGCCGCCGCGAGCACATGAGCGACACCGTCCTGGCCGTCGCCGGCCTGCTGTCCCACCAGCAGACCGCGGACCTGACGCCGGCGCGGCAGATGTGAACACCGAGCCCCGCCGCCATCCTCGACGTCTCGCTGCCTACCGTGCACGAGCTCGTTAGCAGTGCACAATTGGCGACACGCCAACCGACATCGCCCCGTCGAGCGAGCAGGGCGGGGGCCTCGGCGTCGTGGCAACAGGAAGCACCCACAGGCCACCGCATGTGGCGCATTGGCGGCTTGTCCGGCGGCCACAAAGTCCCGACGGCACCCTGTGGCCGTGGCGTCTACTTCCATCGGTAGAAGAGCCCCGCCGGGCTGGGATCCCATCTGCATGGGGATGCCGGTTGTTCTCGTAATCAACGGGTGGGACGCGGCCTATCTCACCGTGGAGTCGTCGGTGGTTGTACCAGTCGATGTACTCGGCGGTGGCGAGTTCGACGTCGGTGAGCGTCTTCCACGGCCGTTGGGGCTTGATCAGCTCGGTCTTGAACAGGCCGATGGTGTTCTCCATCAGGGCATTGTCGTAGGCGTCTCCGACCGATCCGATCGAGACGGCGATGCCGGCCGCGTCCAGGTGCTCTGCGATCCGGAAGCTTGTGTACTGCCCGGGTTCAACCAGTCGTAGCAACATGCCTGGACGGACGCGGTGTTGGTCGCGGTCACGTTGCCAGATCGCCATCTCCAGGGCATCCAGCACGAAGACCGTATCCTTCACGGTGACGGCTGACCAGCCGACGATCCGGCGGGAGAAGGTGTCCACGACGAAGGCCACGTAGACGACACCGGCCCACGTTTTGACGTGGGTGAAGTCCGCGACCCAGCAGCGGTTCGGGGCGCCGGTGACGAAGTCCCGGTCCAGCAGTTCCCGGGCCCGCTCAGCCCGCCCGCCGGGCAGCGTGGTGCCCCGGACTGCTCCGGCGATGCCGAGTTCTCTCATCAGGCGTTCGACGGTGCAGCGGGCCACCTGGTGCCCCTGCCGGTTCAGTTCGCGCCAGAGCTTCCTTGCCCCGTAGACGCGGTAGTTGGCGGGGTGGACGTGCCGGATCAGCTCTTTCAGCTCGCCGTCTTGCACGGTTCTGGCGGATGGCACGGCCTGGCGTTTGTGGTGGGCGTAGTAGGTGGGGGGCGATCTTGCAATCGTGTGCGGTCAGCACGCGGCAGATCGGCTCGACGCCGCCGAAGCGGCCCTTGTGCTCGTCGATGAACGCTACGAGCGCGTGTGTGGCCGGTCGAGCTCGGCCGCGAAGAAAGACGCCGCGGCCTTCAAGATCCGTTCGCCCGCTTCAGCTCGGCGGTCTCCTTCTTCAGACGCTTCAGCTCGGCCGACTCCTCCGTCGTGGTGCCCGGCCTGGCACCCGCGTCGATCTGGTCCTGCCTCACCCACTTGCGCAGGGTCTCGGTGGTGCCGATGCCCAGTTTCTGGGCGACCGCCTTCATCGCGGCCCACTCGGTGTCGTACTCCGGCCGCACCTCGGCGACCATCCGCACCGCACGACGGCGCAGCTCAAGCGGGTACTGGGAAGGACGTGCCATGACTCGATCCTCTCAAATGATCGAGTCCCTACCGAACCCGGAACGGTTCACGGCAATCTCCTTCCCAGCTTCGTCAAGTCTGGTAGGCAGCCCTTCGACGCCGCCCTGCCAGCCACGTGTCATGCTCCGGCCGAACTTTGTGCATGCCGCTTGAAGTGGTCGATGTTGTCGCTCATGCGGCGAACGGCATCCGCGCGTGCTCGCGGAATACGCGCTTGGAAGATGTCTCTTTCCACTTCCAGGAATGGAAGATTTTGTTCATTTATGTTCACAAAGTCGGGTGGGGAAAGCTGTCGGATGCGTTCCGCGAGTCCCTCTACTGCGGGAACTGTTGACCCCAGGTATTTGTCTATCACCTGGGCGACCTCGAAGCAGTCCTTGCTGCCGTCGCGCTGGCGGGCGAGGAGGTGCTTCCTCACGCCTGGTAGGAAGTCGAAGACGATCTGGTCAAAGGGGGCGCTGCCGGGGTCGTCGGTTCCGATGACCTGCAAGAGGCCGCTGCTGAGAATCTCGGCGAGGTGTTCTGGGCCGGTCTGGGGCATGAGGTGGTCCGCGATGAGCTGCATGATGTGCCGGTTGAGGGGAGCGGCTGCCAGGAGCACGGTCAGTCTCGATGTGTCCGGGAGGGCCTTCTCGAGGAACTCAACTACGCGCTCTTCTGCGGTAGGTTGCGGTGATTCTTGACGAGGGTGTGGCACATAGGTAGGGGAGGGCACGTGCACCTCGGAGTCGGTGTCTGTCGTTGTCGAGGGAGACTCGCCTGCGGTGTCGGTGCTTAGCACTATGGCTTGCTGGCGTACCCACTTGCTGGAGTTGAGCAGGCGGCACCACTGCTCGATCCAGCGTTTGCTCAGCTCCATGACCGGGATGATGACCATGTTCTTTGGTAGCGGTTCCACGGGAACAAGCGTTTCGAGCGAGGGGTCCTCTGGGACTTGAACCTCGAACGTTGTATTCGGTCCGCCCAGCTTCGTGGAGCGGAGGTTAAGTGCCCGAGTGGTCAGAGCGGACCTGTTCCAGTGGGGATGTGGCTGAACGTGCACCACAGCCAGGGGGTGCATTTGTGACCAGTTGGCGAGCTGTTCTCTTAGTGGCGCTTCTTTCCAAGCTGGGCCCACAGCGTCGGTGACAACGAGAATGACCTTTTTGGTGTGTGGGTCTTCGATGCCGGCGCGGCCTAATTCTGCAGTGTCGAATACGGAGCGTGCCGGATCGAAGCCCTGGCTGTGAAGTCTGACTACGGGAACCGCGGAGAAATGTCCGAGCTTGTAAGTATTCTCTACGAATGTGTTGATGCTGTCATACCAAGCTGCCATAGAGGCGCCGGTGTCAATGATCAGGACGAGATCCCAGGCCGGCGGCCTGACGTGCGGGTGCGGACTGGCGCCGGGGATGTTGGGCAACGTGGGTGCGTTGACCTGCTCGGTTGGATCAAGTGTCTCCAAGGCGCGCAAGGCAGTGGCTGCTGCCGGTACGGCCAGCACAGGGGTGGGGCGAGGCCAGCCGTCCGGAGGCTCGGAGAAGGGGTGCGGGGGTGGGAAGGGGCGGGCATGTAGAGGGAAGGGCTGGGCGCGGTTGTCCTGCGGGGTGCTGGTGATCAGCCAGTCGCCGGTGGTGGGGGTGGTCACGATGTCCTGGCCTCGCTAGGAGCTACCAGGCTGTGCAGGGTGGGCAGTGTGTGGTGCGGGTCGTCCCACAGCAACGTGATGTCTTTGACGGCGTCGTCAGCGGACGCGGAGTGTCGTTCTTGGGCGCGCAGTTCACTGATACGGTCCGGCAGTTCGTGAAGCGGGCCAGCGCTGATGAGCCGAAGTGCCGCACTTTGGAAGGCCGGCGAGCAGTCCTGACGGTGCCACAGAATTGCGGGCGTTCCGCTGCGCAGTGCGGCGAGAAGCTGACGGCGTCCTTGTCTGTCGTTGGGCGGACTGTCGAGGATGACGAGGTCTTGTCCCGCAGAGGCGGAGCTTGGTTCGCGCTCGGCGACGTCTGTGTGTGGTGCGGAAGTGGTCCGGCTGGCTGGTGTAGTGCTCTCCTTGTGCTGCATGAGGCTCTCCCACCGGGCGCGCCAAGCCGACTGGATGGTGGGGATCTGTAGACGGTCCAGGCTGCGGATGAGCACGTTGCGTGAGGAAGGGGTCGCTTGGGTGGCGTCTTTGCACCAGTCCCAGACGGGCTCATTGACCAAGGAGAGGGGGAGCCAGAACTCGATGGACAAGTTGTTCAGGGTGGTGTCGTTGGTCTCCTGCATCCACTGGCGGAGGCGTTGGGCCACGGTCCGGGCCAGTTCGCTGTAGCTCAGTGCCTGAGTGTCTTCGTCTCTTAGGGCAGGAGTGGCTCGGGCTCCTTCGCGGTGCCACATTCGCAGGGTGTAGTAGTCCTTCTGCAGTCCGTCAGGCAGGAAGACGAACATCACTCGAGTTGGGGAGGGCGCTGGTGGGGTGAAATCGGCTGCGGCCTGGCGGCACGCGTGGAGTTCGTCGGTGAGTTCCCAGTGTGCTGCCTTCTTGTCTGCCCAGGCGTGTAAGGCGGGCTGGTGAGGTCCGTCGACTGCGGCGAGGTATTCCACAAAGGCAAGCAGGGGTGGCAGCCCGCTCGGCAGCATGTTGCGGCGCAGCAGGTGAAGAGTGGTGGGCCAGGTTCCGATGCAGTGCCGCGGCAGGTCGGCGGACAGGGTCGGCAAGCATGCCTGAGCGGCGGCGGCGGCCTGATGCGCCGGGATGTCTTTGACGAGGTTGCTTAGCTCGTCGAGTTCGGTGGCGGTGAGCCAGTCACGTGCGGCGAGCCAGTCGGCGATGGTCCGTAGCGAAAGGGAAATCTCCGGGTCACCGGTTGCGTGGTCGAGCGCGTCAGCGAGAGCTTCGGCGCTGTCGGGCTGGCTGGCGCACACCTCGAGGATTCTCTGGACACGGCTGATTGGCGGCGTGCTGGCGTCGGCTTCCACCAAGAGGCTGCCGTGGGTGCGGGACAGGCGTGCGGTCAGGGCCCGCCAACCGGTCTCGCTGCTCAGGAGCGCGTTGTGGGCGAGATGATGAGCTATGGCGCGCTGAAGGTCGCCGACCGTTCGGCCAGCTAGGCCAGCCGTGGGCGGTGTGGCTGCGGAATCCGTCATAGCTGGTCACTCCTGCGATGCCGGTGGTGTGGCGGGTTGTGTGTGGACCGGTGCGGGGGTGCCGGTCCATGGTCTGGGATAGCGGTGGGGCTCGGCTAGAGCGCGCGGGGGCAATTCTTGTCATTCACGGTGATCTGCCGTGCGCGGTGCGTGTTCTTGGAACAATGGGTGATCTATGGATGCGAGTGGGTGGGCGGCGTGGGCCGCGGCGGCGACGAGCCTGGCGACGCTGGTCGTCACAACGGTGGTCGGGGGGAGACGTGAGCGTCACCGGTGGGCGCGTGATGCTCTGACGGATGCTTTCGTTGCTTTTCTCGAGGCCAGTTGGCGGCACTCCGATATAGCCGCGTTGTCGGTCGGCGCAAGTATGAATGCCGAGCCGTTGCTGGTCGAATACCGGGAAATGCGTAGTCAGCTCACGCGGTTGCGGCTGCTTGCCGCGGACGGCGTAGTGGAGGCAGGACAGTCGTTGCTGCGTCAGCAGCGTCACGTGCACGAGGTGCCCGCGGGGCCGCAGCGTGACGCGGCGATGACGGTGGTGTCTTCTGCTCGGCGAACGGTGATTGCTGCAGCCAAAAGGGAGATGGGGCTGCTGTGAGCTGGGTGACACCCGCAAAAATTTACCGGACATAGCGCCCCAACTGTGTTTCCGCGGTGTCGCGGATTTGCACGAGTGCCGCCCTTGTGGGGGACGGGATGCCTGTCTGCCGCAACCGGTCGCTGATCCAGCGAGCGACATCGACGAGGTGGTTCTTCTCATCGCTGTGCGGTGAGCACGGCCCGGGAACCCAGTGCATGACGATGTTCCGGGCAGCGTGATGCATGACCGGGTCCTCGGGCTCGAGCCCTTCCAGGATCTCCATCCAGTCACCGAGGAAGCCCATGCCGACCAGACGGGCCCGCCGCAGACTGAGGTGAGCATCGTCCACGGTTGTGATCATCCGGGTGAGTTCCTTGTGTGCTGCGAACGCGAGCTGCCCTGCGGCAGCGAGCTCCTTGGCCGCCATCAGGCTGAGGTAACCGATCGCGGCGATGGCATGAGCCGCCGGCGCGATGGGCTGAACTCCGTGCAGCGGGTGGGAGTGAAGAACGATGTTGCTGCGATTGTCTGTATGCCTGGCAGCCTCCCGGACAAAGCTCAACCTCTGGTGCAATCCGGTGCTGGCCGCCAGCATTACGAAGCGGTGCGCGTCAAGACTGGTGGGATCGCTGGGTTGCAACTGCTGCAGACGATTGCGGCGTTCCTCGCTTAGAGGCACAGGATCGAACGGCGGTGCATCGAGAAGAACATCTGTTGTACTGAGCAGTTTCAGGACTTCACCGTCGTCCAGATGCGGCGCTTGGACGAAGAGATCGATTTCGGAGCGGTCAGGAACGCTCTCCCGCCAGGCGGTGGCCCACGGCCAGTACAAGCTTGGCGCTGCGCCCGGAGCACGGGTGGCTTCGTCCAATAGCAGGGCTGTTCGCGGCCGCGCCTCGAGACCGTGGTTGCTGACGGCACCCACGAGCGCGGATAGGGGTTCGAGATATCCATCATTGAGTCGGCCGACGTAGGAGCGCACAATGTCATCTACGGCTGGCACTTCGTGACCGTTCAGGGTATGAACAAACCCGGCGAGTGCCAGCAGACGTGAGGGAGAAGCGCCAGCCGCCAGCTGCTGTACGCGTTCGACAGATAGCGTCTGCCCGCGGTGCAGCAGCATGTGGGAAGCCAGTAGCACCACATTGTCGTCCTGGCTGTCGAGGAGCTCAGCCCAGTCGGTGGTGTCCTCCCGGTTCAGCAAGTCGGCCAGGTCACTGCCGTCGCACTGCCCCGCGGCGGTGGCCAGCCGTTGGTGCCAGGTGGCGTCATTGGCAAGGCCAGTACGGAAGCGGTACTGCAGCAGAACCTCGAGATCACCGTGCTCTGCCAGGACACCAAGTATGTCTCTCTGCTCGAGGTTGAGTTCGTAGACGGTGGTCACGTCAGCTGTGCGCGCGAGCTGATCCAAGGTCTCGGGCAGTCTGCGTCTGCATGCCGCGGTGTAGGCCTCGTGCAGAGCTCTGCTGGGCCGGATCTTCATTTGCGCCAGCGCCCTCCAGGCCTGCCGGATGACCGGCCAGGGGGCGTCCTCGCGGATCTGGTCCCACACATAGCCGACAAGCCGGTGCAGCCCGAGTGTGGCGATCGAACGGACGGCCCGGACCGTCAGGTCCTCGCTGAGATGGTCCGGCTGTGCATCCAGCAGATGGCTGAGGACCTCAGTGAGAACCTGTTCAGCCTCGGGCACGAACCACTGGTGCATCATCACCAGGCCATCGAGAGCTTCGGCGGCCGCCGGAGCTTCGGCCGCTCGCATGGCGGTCGCCTTGAGCGTCTGCATGGCCTGAGAGGTGCCGTACTTCGCAAAGCCGTAGGCTGCCTGACGCCACGCTGGCTGCCCGCTGTCCTTGCTCTCAAGCTGTGCGGTGAGTGTATGCAGAAGCTGGTCTCTTAGATCACCGAATCTGTCCGGCGGGGCTGCCTGAAGCAGCCAGGCCCCGTACACGAGGTTCGCGTCTAGGGCCGTTTGCAGGATGTGCCTTCCCCTGTTCTCCGGCGATTGCGGATTGGCGACCAGCAACTGAGCGGCTTCGCGCCAGTGGAACTGCAGGATGCGGTCAGCGACCTTCGCCGAGTTCTCGTCCTGCGCCAGTACGGTCGCCGCGAAGTAGGCATGGATGACGGGGTTGTCGAAGGTCACCCATCGACGGGACGGATCGGTGACGATGGCAGTGGTGCGCAGCAACGCCTCTAGCGTCTCTCGCGCATTGGGGGGCTTAAGCCTCTCCAGCGACTTGATCGCATCGTCGTATCTGATGGCTGCACCGAGCTCGTCCATGTCGCCTGCCAGGTGCGCCAGGAGCTTCATGCGACGCTCGATCTCACTTTCGTCGGCGTCCTTGATCAGGCCTCTGGTGTACTCCTCCAAGAGCTTGCCCGGGTTTGTGGTGCTGAAGGTGCGTTCTTTGAGGTAGTGATCCACCATGATCTTCAGGAACAGAGGCTTGCTCGCAAGGTCGCGCAGGCTGCCGGCTTCCGCGTCCCTGAAGAGCGCCTGGTACAGCACCCTGACCCGTGACCGCCAAGTGCCTTGATCGTCCTGGCGCAGTCGGTCTTCGATGTACTCGCGTGCCTGCGGAGGTCTGACCTTGTGCAGGGCGATGGCCGGCCACCTGAGCGCGTCGGGCTGGTAGTCGCCCGAGCGCTGACAAACGGTGATGCGCGCGGCGGGGTAAACAGCGCTGAGCCGGCTGATCTCAGCCAGTACGTAGGGCTTTTCACCGGCGTCGACTTTGTGAAGGTCATCGACGGTCAAGAAGACGCTGCCCAGGCGCAGCATCAACACGACCAGACCCTCATCGATGTCGCGCAGGTCGGCGCATTCGCGGACCAGTTCCGCTGGCGTGGGTTGCGGAAGTGCCGGGAGTGTGCTCGTGGCTTCTGGATCTGCCGTGTGCCAGGGGCGGAGGTATTCACTGATCCGTAAGGCGCTCAGCTCAAGCGGCCAGCACAAAGGTGGGCTCTCCTCCGCGTGGTGCTGGGGTTCGAGAGCACCGCGCAGGAGCCGGGCGTGCAGTTCGCGTACTGTGGCTGTCTTGCCGGCGCCGCAGTCGCCGACCACCACGCACCGCTGATTCGCCCACAGCAGCTCAATGGCGGGACTGGGGCCCATAGCCAAAGCGCCGTCCCCCTGCTGTATGAATGGCTCACCCGGACGCAGGACTCGTCCCGTTAGGGAGATGAACGGGAATAGCTGCTGACACTCCTCACGCTGCTCGATCACGCGTTCGCTCAAGGGCCCATCGAACAGCGCACGTAACAGGTCTGAGTCGGCCTCCGATTCTCTGTCCTCCCTGGCCCAGCTCACCCCACGCGCGCTGATCAACATATCGACCGCACCAGGTCGATGTGCCTGCCCCGAATCTAATAGCGCCCTGATGAAGGCAGCCACCTGGTGAGGCTCCCAGGCTTCGAACAAAGCCGCCTGCCCCCCATGCAGCGCCTCGGCCGCCACGCCGGCCGTCGCGGCGCAGACAGCGACACGATGCGGAGTCTGTTCGGCCTCGGGGAACTTCAGTGGCCGCAGGGCTGCTAGCGTCAGATACTCGAACAGGTGACGTTGCGCTTCGTCGGGCGAGCAGTGTGTCCGCTCCAAAGAAAGGGCGGCGCGTCTGACCTCCCACAGCAGGGCAAGGCATCGCCCGAGATGCCCTAGGCAGGTATCAACCAATGCGCCAAGGATTTTGTCGAGGCAGTCACTGTCAAGGTAGACCGACAGTCTGCTCAAAACGGCCAGCTGCCGTTGGAGACGGACCAGGTCCCGCCAGGTCAGGTCCGCCTTCTCCAGCTCGCGCAGACAACAGACTTCCAGCCAGGCGTAATCCGTCAGCGTCAGCCCGCCCGGCTCTGCAGCAGCGAAGTCGATCAAATACGTGCGACCGTCGCGTACGAGGACGTTACGCGGATTGAGGTCACCGTGCACCGCGCTGGATACTCGCCGCTCCCGGGCGCGGGACAACACGTCGTACAGGCTCCGTAGAGGATGCGCAATGGGCACGTTGTCGCAGATCAGCTGCTCGTCAGTTTCCTTGACGCCTCCGAAGTGGGACAGAGCGCTCTTCAACAGCTGCGAGCGTAGCTCGGCCCTGGTGTGGACGACGTTGGCGCTGACCTGGAGACGTTCGCAACCGTCGAACTCCCTTTTCAAGTCTCTATTGAGGGCAAGGCCTCGGGCTTCGGCCTGCACTAAAGCTGTGCCGACCTGGCCAGTCACCTTGTCCCGGGAGCAAGTCGGCTGGTCGATCGCGACGGTCACCCGCTGCCCTGAAGCAATAGTGCGTCGCCTGCCGGGGGGCGAGGAGGAGGTCATCAGCACGTCGTTGCCTGAGCGGCGCTCAGCTTCGACTTCGTCGCGGCGGGGAGAGGAGATCCCTAAGTCGAGGATGACTTCGTCGTCGTCCTGTGGCTTAACTCGTTCAAACTGGAGGAGAAGATCCGTGCCCAGCGTCCTGTTCAGGTGGACCAGAGACGCTGTATCCGCACGCAGGGCGCGGTGGAACTGGTCGGCTAAGTCCCGCATGACGTGCCGCAGCGCAGTGCAAGCCGACTCCATCTGGGTGTCGTGCAGAGCTCCGTGCGTAATCAGCTCCTCAAGCGACTGGGTCTGCCCGCTTGAGCCGTGTCGGTCCTCCAAGTGCTGGTAAACGATTACCTGGCGACCCTGGCCGTAGCGGCTCTCCGCGCTGTCGTCCAGCACGCCCCTGCTGGCAGCGACGATTCCAAGGTGCATGGGGAAGCGTTCACGTTTCGCCACCGAGGAGGCTGCTTTGTACTCCTTGAGGGCATCTTTCCGGTTCGACAGCTTGGCCACGTGCAGGTGGCTGTCACCGTCATCCAGAAGTAATTGCAGCTCAATGACCTCAGAGCCGCTGCGTCCCCCCGCGAGCCGACGCAGAACCCGCACTTCCCTTAGCCCGGCCGGCCAGTGATCATTCCGCGACGGATCGCTGTCGTGCGGGATGTTCAGCAGGACGTCCCGAATCTCTCCCCAGTCTGACGTTTCGATACCGCAAGCGGGATCGAATTCGACAGTCCAGTCTTGCACGCACACACTCTCCCCCTGACCGACCGACGGGGCGCGCCCCAGTGTCGGCTACATCACAACCGGTGAGTGTAGCGGTTGGGCATACGTCCACGGGTGCAAGTGCACATCGCTGCCCTAATATTCAACCGTTGAACGTGATCACCCATGCGGGCCTTCGCACTCCTACGCGCCATTTCCGGAGCCGACCTTGCGAATCTCGAGCGGAGTCCCCTGACGGCCAGCGGATGCGTGCGGGCCCGCCCAAGCCATGAGTCGGCTGCGCCCGCAGCCAGGACGGCGTCCCCGGCCGTGGGGCCCATCGTGTCGTTCACGGCCTCAGCAGGGCGGCGGGGCCTGCGGCCGCCCTGGTGGCGAGCAGCGTACGGCGGCGCATGGGGTCCTCCTCGGCGTCGCGCTGACTGGCCGTCACTCATGAGGGCTCGACGTTGGTGACGCTCACGCGAGGCGTGCTGCTGGCGGCTTTCCGGCGGCAGCACTATGCGGCCGGTGGTAGTTGTAGTGGGTGTCCCACACTGCGATCGCGGCTGACCAGGCGTCCTCGCTGGTGAGCTCGCGGGCGTAGAGGACTTCCTCGGCTATGACGCGTTGGTAGCGCTCCACCTTCCCGTTCTGCCGAGGTGCGTATGGCTCTCGGCTCTCTGAGAAGCCGTTGCTCTATCGATCTTGGTGAGCGTGAGTTCGAGGTCGTCGACTCGGTCGGGTGATCTCTTGGCTGGCTGCGCATGAAGGTGGGGCCTCCCGCACAGCTCGTGGGTGTCGAATCCAGCCGAGCAACAGGAGGCCCCCCCTGGTGCTGCAGTCTTCCGTGCCGACGCTGATGTCGTCCAACTCGGCTTCCCTGAGTGTGATTGTCTCGCTCACCGGTTCGGGAACGCCGCAGACAGGCCGCACAGGCGTCCGAGGTATCCGTCGGACATGAGCGATGCGGAATGGGCGGTTGTGCGGGACGCGATGCCGGTGCCGGGCTGGCTGGAGGGCCGCGGCGGGCAACCTGAGGGCTACTGCCACCGGCAGATGGTGGACGCAGTGCGCTATCTCGTCGCGGGCGGCATCGCCTGGCGGGCGATGCCCGCGGACTTTCCCGCGTGGGACCGCGTCTACGCCTTCTTCCGGCGCTGGCGCGACAACGGCCTGACCTCCGAGTTCCACGACCGGTTGCGCGACCGTGTCCGCGCGGCAGCGGGCCGCGATCCGGAACCGACGGCCGGTGTCATCGACGCGCAGTCGGTCAGAGGAGCCGCGTCGGTGCCTGCCGCGACCAGGGGATTCGACGGCGGGAAGAAGGTCAACGGCCGCAAGCGGCACATCGTGGTGGACACCCTCGGACTGCTGCTGGCCGTGACGGTGACCGCGGCCTCGGTCACCGACCGGAACGCGGGCCTGACGCTGCTGGCCCGGCTGCACGAGCGGCACTGGCGCATTACGCGGGTGTGGGCCGACGGCGGCTACACCGGACAACTCGTCGACTTCACCCGCGAGGTCCTGCGCGTCGCACTGACCGTGGTCAGACGCAGCGACAACACCAGCGGCTTCACCGTGCTCCCCAAAAGGTGGCTGGTGGAACGCACGTTCGCCTGGCTGATGCACTCACGCCGCCTGGCCCGCGACTACGAGGCGCGCACCGACACCTCCGAAGCGGTGATCCGGTGGTCGATGAGCATGGTCATGAGCCGTCGGCTCGCGCGGCGGGCACGCTGAACAGGCCCGGCCGTTCCTCCGTCAGCCAGCCCCGCGCGGCCAGGCGCTTCGCCTTCGACCGCACTCCTTCGACCTTCGCCGGGACCGGCTCCAGCCCGAGAGCCGCTGCGAGTTGACGGCAGTCCATCGCCTCCCCGCCCGCGCCGTTCCCACCGGCCAGGATGTCCGTGATCCGCCGATAGTCCGGTGCCAGAACCGTGGGTGCGAGTCCTTGCTCCCAGTGCGGCACCACCGAACCGGGCACCGCGGCCGTGACCTGCACCGGCCGTTCGCCGGCCACCACAGCCTGCGGGGTGTCCCCGGCCTTGCGGGGCTCACCCAGGACCTCGCCCACCGTCTCGCGGGCGATCACGAACCGCTCCCACACTGCCTCCGCCTCGCGCAGCTCGGCCTGCAGAGCCTCCACCCGCTGCCGAGCGACGCGTTCACGCTCCTCCAGCAACCCCATCACCGACGACATCCCTGCACCTCCACCGAAGAGACGACACGACATCTCGTCCCTGCCGCCGAAACACCGCCCCTACACCTGACCAGCGGAAACGCGCCCGGGACTCTCGGAAAGACAACGGCTTCTCAGGGTTGATGCGTTGCCTGGAGGAGGGGGTTTCAGGTGTGTAGTAGGGGAGTCCGAACCGTGTCGAACTGGGCTCTCCGTAGTATCGGCCACCGGCCGGATTGACTGCGGCGCGCCTCCAGCCGGTGAGGCCGCCGATGCCGACGAGGGCGATCTGTTGGGTGAGTTCGTCGGCTGTTTCTACGTACAGGTCGGCCAGGGCGTCGCAGCCTTGCTGGCGGAGCATGTACTCGGCGCGGTAGAGGCGGTAGGCGGGGCGGACGGAGGAGGTACTTGTCGACGAATGCGCCGGCTCCGCCGTTCTCGCCGGTGAAGGCGTCGTGTGCGTCCCCGAGGAAGACGAAGGGGGACTTGAAGACGTCGACGAAGGCGTCACCGAAGATGCCGAGTGCTTCGCCGAAGCTGTCGACGCGCTCGTTGTTGGGGTCGTCGGGGGTCAGGGCGCTGGGGTCGGTCAGGAGGCTGGGGACGTTGTCGGCGTAGGCGTAGGCCGACACGTACGGGTTGCTGCGGTCGGGGGTTGCGGGGTCGGGACGGTTGAAGCGGCCGGTGGTGGTGTTGTACTGGCGGGCGTGCAGGTCGAGGTTGCCGGTGGTGGTCTCGTAGCGGGCGCCTGTGTAGGACGGGGTGTCGGCGGGGGCGCCGCTGGTGACGGTGTTCAGTACGCGGGTGCCGTAGGGGTCGTAGGCCCAGCGCTGGTGCAGGGTGCCGGTGCTGCCGGCGACGTCGACGGGGGAGCCCTGGGTGTCGTGGTGGTAGTAGAAGACGGCCCCGGCACCGGTCTTGGTGGCGGCGGGCTGGCCGAGGGGGTCGTAGCGGTAGGACTGCTTGATGGCCCAAGCGCTGTCGTACTCCGTGGCGCGGATCGGCAGCGGGGCGTTGGCGTCCCACTGGGTGCGGGCGGTGACCGCGCCGTCCTTGGCGGTGGTGACCTGGTTTCCGCTGGCGTCGTGGTCGTAGGTGTAGTTGGCGCCTGCGACGGTGGCGGCGGAGATCTGCCCGGCCAGGTCGTGGGTGTAGGTGTCGGCGCCTGCTGCGCTCTGGTTGCCCTCGGCGTCGTAGTCGTAGGCGGTGGTTGCGCTGCCGGTGGTGCTCGAGGTGAGCTGGTCGGCCGCGTCGTAGGCGTAGCTGGTGCTGGTGGTTCCGAGGGTGGAGGTGAGCCGGTTGCCGACCTTGTCGTAGGTGTAGGAGGTGGTGCGGCCGGCGGCGCATCCGGTGACCCAGGGCTGCGGGAAGCAGCCGGAGGCGAGGCGGCCGGCGGCATCGTAGGTGAGGTCGTAGCCGCCGGTGCCGACGCTGGCGCGGGTGACGTCGACGCGGGTGGGCAGGCCGCCCGCTGACAGGGTCAGCGCGGTCTTGGTGACGGTCGTGTCGGCCTTGGAGGAGGTGACAGCCGTCAGGCGGCCGGCCCGGTCGTAGGCGCGGTCTTCCGTCTCGGTGTTGGGTAGTGCCGACTTGGTGAGGTGGTTCGCCGCGTCCCAGGTGTAGGTGGTGGTGCCCCCGTCGGCGCCATCGTGGAGGTACGGCCGTCGTTGTCGTAGCCGTAGGTGATGGTGTTGCCGTCGGAGTACTTGCGGGTGAGCATCTGCCCGGCGGCGTCGTAGGTGTAGGAGAAGCCGCGGGTCTTGGTCAGGTTGCCGACCTCGTCGTAGACGAAGTCCTCCGAGACCAACGCGCCAGTGGGACCGATGACCTTGGTGCGGTTGCCTGCGGAAATCTCCCTGACTTCCGTATATCCGCGTGTCGGCCATGGCCTGATTCAGCCCCAGAAACTTTTCTGTCATTTCCTGTCACGCGGCGGTGAAAATGTTCCGAGAGCGTCAGTAACGCTGACGCTGATCGGAAAAGCGCGATCGAACGTGTCCTCGAATCGATCACTGGCACGCTGTAACACGAACACCAACATGCAATTGCAGGACCACATGTGCTACTGACCCAGCACCACGGCCATGCGAAGGACAGCACCCGGCGCAGGCGCCTCACACAGCCGCTCCGACCGTGTCCACCACACGTTCGAACGCAGAGTTCGGCACCGGCACAACTCTCGGCAGAGACATGCCCCAGGCCCTGTCTCCAGACCTGACAGCGCACTTGGCATCGACCGCCGCAAGCGGGACCCTGTGGAGGGCTTGGCCGACAGAAGCCGGGGGGCAGTATGTGGCCGGAACTTGGCGCGGGGACGAGCGGTCCTCGCGTGCGAGCGTTGCAGTACCTGCTGTCTCATCGTGGCCTGAACGTGTTCCCGCACGGTGAGTTCGACACCACCACGCAACAGGCGGTCGATGTGGTGGGCAAGGAAGCCGGAAACCCGGCGGGCGGGACAACCGACCGACAGATCTGGTTCCGGCTGGTGACGGATGTCTGGCCGGGGCAAAGCGGCGATCAAGTGCGCGCGGTACAAACACTCCTGATCTCCGTCGGCTGCCTCTTCGAGGAGACAGGAGTCTTCGACGCGGCGACCACCGCGGCCCTGGATACCTTCGCCCTGAGATTCCCGACCGGCCAGGGAAGCGCCCTCGTCGACGACCGCACCTGGGAATCGCTCCTCGAGGCGCACCCTCTCAAGGAAGTGCTCGGCGCCGTCGCGCAGCACACCTCCGAGGTGCGGACGAGCGCGCGAGAGCATCGGGACTGGCTACTCCATGAGCCGGACGCCGAACTCCCCGACTACCTCCCGCTGATCGCGGGTGCCCGATGGGACGAGCTGGAACAGACGGCAACGGACCATCACGCCGAATCCCTCGGGCTGCTCCGTGCCATCGCGGAGAGCGCCGCCCCTTCGGTCCAGGCGCTTGCCACGGTACAGGCGGCCTGGCAGTACGCCCACGTACCCGCACTGAGCCTGAGCATGCAACCAGGGTGGGAAGCGCGCCGAGGCCAGGTCATGCAGGAGTTACGGGAAGGGATGACCGAACAGGAGGCGGCAAGCCGGATCGATGAACTGGTGGGCCTTCGGGCCGAGGAGGAACTGGAGAAGCACCTCTCCACGGGCCTGACCCGCAAGGAGCAGGTGTTCCGGCGCCGGCTCGCCACACTGTCGGGAGCATGCCTGGCTCAGGCAGTTGCCCGGTTCCACCGCACCCTGGACGCCACACAAGCGCAGGACCCCGACGACCCGGCCGACCTGCTCGCGGGCGAGAGGTCGCTGCGTGATGGTGAAGAGGCCCTCCGTGTTGCCCTGGGCACCGGCAGCCATCACCGGTATGCCGCCGCCAAGCTGAGTGAAGCGGCGACAGCGCTGCAGAACGCGGCCGGTGTCGTCCTGCGCGATGCTCCGGTCCTGGCCGCCCAACTGGTGAAGGCGCGGGCGGCGAAGCCGTCGGAGCCGGCGGCATCGCTGATGGACGCGATGGACCTCATCCAACGCGCTATCGCGGACACGGCACTCGCGGGTTACACAATGTGGCTGTCTCAGCTCCCCATCGCACGCGATCCCCTGTACAGATGGATGACCGAGTCGGTCCGTCCGCTGGAAACAGCCCGGCAGCCATCGGTGAGCCTCGCCCAGATCGTGGCGGACCCCGGCTCGTTCAAGTCCGCCCCGGTGACGGTCGAAGGCGTCCTCAGCGATGTCAAACGCGTACGGATCTCGCCGGCCGTGCCGGGCGTGGAGGCGGTCGTGTCCGATGGCGCGCACCGCGTTCGCGTCCGATGCCGGGGGCGGCTGCTGGGCCAGGAACACGTGACGGGCACACCGTGCCGGCTGACTGCCGACGTGACCACGATTCCGGAGCCGCTGCTGACAGTTGTGGCGAATCCGCCGGTCTCCGATACAGACCTCCAGGCCAGTTCTTTCCTCGACTTCGCCCGCAGCCGTCTTCGCGACGTCCATCTGCGGGCACCGAACGTCACAGGATCCACGAAGAACGGCTGGGCCGTCTCCCTCTCCTGGGCTTCCGGGATCGACGCCGGCGTTTTTCTCCTTGCTTCAGGTTCTTGGTTCGAGGGAGTGGACCGGCATGGATGAGCGCAAGGAACTGGCGCGTCAACTCCTGGACGAGATGTTCGACCGGTGGAACGAGCGGATCGGGCCGCCGGTCGACAGGGCCATTCTGGAGAAATGGCAGCCTGCCGATGCCAACATGCGGGACCGCTTGCTGGGAGGAGACTGCCTCGAGCACCTCGCACCGCTGGTCGACGCCTGGGACGCTGCACTTGACGCCCGGGCGGCGCTCATAGGTGCCGACGAGGACACCGTAGACAGCGCTATCGGCTGGGGCACGAAGGCTGCTCAAGTCATGGGTGTCTTCGACGATTTCAGTGCGGCGGGCCTGGCCGAAGCCGCCGGCGATGTCTACGACCAGCGCAGGAGCGAGCAGAAAGCCTGGGCGGCCCTTTCAGATGCAGAGCGGAAATGGCGCCGGTCCGCGCGGCAGCTGCAAAGGGCGCGCCAGGCGATCCGAACGTGCCTGACGACCGGCTGGAAGGGCGAGATCTCCCTCATGGAGCTCTCCCGGAAGGACATTCCCCACCCGAAACCGACCGACCGGACCGTCAGCGGCCGGACCCGCCTCGTGTGGGATCTGCGCGCCGACGGACAAGGATCGTCCGGCCCGCTGGTCCCCGCCGCCAAGCGCACAAACGAGTCCGCGTCCCTCAGGTTCAACGTGGCCGGCGGATACGCGAGCCACAGCATTCAGTACGACCTGAAAGTGGAGTCGCCGGACTGTCTCCTCGAGGAGACACACATCAACACCAAAGGGACGACCTCTCAGTTCTTCATCCAGGTCGAGCTCAGGTGTACCGACCAAGGCGCCTGCACGATCGTTCTGCCGCGCCAGCACTTCGTCGTCTTCATGACCGAGAAAGGCTCGGTGAGCCGCAGGCTTTCCTGCGATGCGCAGCCGACCAAACGAACGGTGGACACGTTCTACAGCTACAAATGGCACATTCCGGAGACCGTCATCGGGAACGTGGCCATCAACAAGAACACTCTGAGGCTCGAACCGCCCGTCGGTGTGGTGAAGGTGACCCGGCGGCGCACCGATTCCGAACCGGGCCAAGCGAGTGGCGCCCCGACCGAGATCCCGATCCAGGAGATCACCTCGGAGATGAGGGTACGCCTGTATCTGCGTCGCGGACCAGACTGACCCCGGGCAAAGCCCCGGCCCTTGAAGTTCTGCCTCTTTGGCCAGCTGCCGGTAGGCCTCGGGCGAAGGGCCATCGAGCCGACCTCGCCACAGGCAGTGGCCGACTTGGTCCGACAGCTGTGGGACGACCACATGATGCCCCGGCGCTGCAGAAGGCCAGCCGGACGAATACGTCCGATCAACTGACCAACCAATCAAAGAGACACGCTCTAGTAGGACTCCGTTAGGTCTGTCTCGATCTTGGCCTTGAAGGTGACCTGCTGGGCAGGGCTTGGTGGCAGGTGGTGCAGATGCCGGTCCAGCACCTCAGGACGTCCTGGAGGGCGTCGAGGATCTGGTAGAGGGTGAGACCGGTGCGGGCACTTTTGGGGCCAGGCGCTGTTCGGTGAGGAAGGCGTGGGCGGCGGTCACGAGGGTGACGTGGTGGTGCCAGCCGGGCCAGGACCGGCCTTCGAAGTGGTCCAGGCCGAGGCCGTGCTTGAGTTCGCGGTAGTCGTGCTCGATGCGCCAGCGGACCTTGGCCAGGCGGACCAGGTCGGCGATTGGGGTGTCGGCCGACAGGTTGGACAGCCAGTAATCGGTCGGTGCTTCGGCATCGGCGGGCCACTCGATCAGCAGCCAGCAGTCGGGCAGGACACCGTCCCACCAGCCTTGTTCGGCCGAGGCCGCGGCTTTGATGGGACGCTCGACTGCTTTGCCGGCCGGGCGCACGCGCACGGCGGCGAAGCGGGAGCGTAACTCGCCTTTCGAGCCGTGCCGCCATGTGAGCGGAGTGAATGCCTCCGGCTTGAGGCCGGCGGCCAGGGCTGCCACCGACGGTGCGGTCTGCCGGTAGCGGGGCTGGGGCCAGCAGCCGAT
>NZ_JBHTWG010000022.1:0-113273 GCF_042792555.1 Streptomyces sp. NPDC056628 | reverse complement strand
GGCGTTGATTTTTGGCACGCTGTTGAGTTCTCAAGGAACGGACGCTTCCTTTGTACTCACCCTCTCGGGCTTTCCTCCGGGCGCTTCCCTTCGGTGTTCCAAACTCTATCAGTGTTTTTCCGTCCCCCTGACCACCGTTCCGCAGACATGCAGAAGGGGATCCGAAGATAGAATCTGACAAGTTTGGATGCTGCCGGGCCACGACGCGCACCGGCGTCGCTTACCCCCAAGCAGGAGTACGACTGTACACGCGGCCGACGAGCGGGGGCAAATCGGTTTGCTGTATGGTCTAGACCACTCTGAAGTGCTCACGCGTAATCGGCACTTCATGTGACATACCCTGCTCAACAGTGCGCCGTCCCGCACAGGCAGAGACGGCCCTATCGATCTCCACCCCTGGGAGGCTTCCCATGACCACCGTGACGTCCCCGCTCGCCGGACGCGCCGTCGGACTGGCGTCCGTACCGGATCCGGTCTTCTCCGGAGCCATGGTCGGCCCGGGTACCGCGATCGACCCCGTCCGTGAGCCCTCCGAGGCCGTGTCTCCGGTGGACGGAGTCGTCGTCTCCCTTCATCCGCACGCTTTCGTCGTCGTCGACGACCAGGGGCACGGCGTTCTCACCCACCTCGGCATCGACACCGTGCAGCTGAACGGTGATGGTTTCGAGCTGCTGGTGAGCAAGGGCGACACCGTGATGCGTGGCCAGGCCGTCGTCCGCTGGGACCCCTCCGCGGTCGAGGCGGCAGGCAAGTCCCCGGTGTGCCCGGTCGTGGCGCTGGAGGCCACGGCCGAGGCGCTGTCCGAGCTCCGTGAGAGCGGCGAAGTGAAGGCCGGCGACAGTCTCTTCGTCTGGAAGTGACTTCATCGCCGTCATACGGCGGCGCACAGGTAGCGATCACAACCACCGCGGCGGCGGGGCCCGCCGCGTCAACGGAGACGGGTGAGATGGAGACAACGCTTCGAGGCGTCGGCGTGAGCCACGGTGTGGCGATCGGCGAAGTACGGCACATGGGAACGGCGGTCCTGGAACCGCCGGCCAAGCAGATCCCGGCGGAGGACGCGGAGCGTGAACAGGGGCGCGCTCGCCAAGCCGTGGAGGCGGTGGCCGCCGATCTGATGGCACGCGGCAACCTGGCGGGCGGCGAGGCCCAGGCGGTGCTCGAGGCGCAGGCCATGATGGCCCAGGACCCCGAGCTGATGGCCGACGTGGACCGTCGTATCGCCGTCGGCAGCACGGCTGAGCGTGCCGTGTACGACGCGTTCGCCTCGTACCGCGAGTTGCTGGCCGGTGCCGGTGAGTACCTGGCTGGGCGTGTGGCGGACCTCGACGACGTGCGGAACCGTATCGTCGCGCGGCTGCTGGGTGTCCCGATGCCGGGCGTCCCGGACAGTGACGAGCCGTATGTGCTGGTGGCCCGTGATCTCGCTCCGGCCGACACGGCGCTGCTGGACCCGACGCTCGTCCTCGGGTTCGTGACCGAGGAGGGCGGGCCGACCAGCCACAGCGCGATCCTGGCGCGGGCGCTCGGTGTGCCCGCCGTGGTCGCGCTCCCCGGCGCCGGTGAGCTGGCCGAAGGCACGGTCGTCGCGGTGGACGGCAGCACCGGCGACGTCTTCGTGGACCCGAGCGCGCAGAAGCGGGCCGAGCTGGAGGCCGCGGCCGCCGAGCGCAAGGCCGCGCTGGCGGCTTCGACCGGGCCGGGCGCCACCGCGGACGGGCACAAGGTGCCGCTGCTGGCCAACGTCGGCGGACCGTCCGACGTGCCGGCGGCCGTGGAGGCCGGCGCGGAGGGTGTGGGCCTGTTCCGCACCGAGTTCCTCTTCCTCGACGACAGCAAGCAGGCGCCGTCCGAGGAGAAGCAGATCGCGGCTTACCGCCAGGTGCTGGAGGCCTTCCCCGAGGGACGGGTCGTCGTACGTGTCCTGGACGCGGGCGCGGACAAGCCGCTGGACTTCCTGACGCCGGCCGACGAGCCCAACCCCGCGCTGGGTGTGCGTGGGCTGCGGGCACTGCTGGACCACCCGGACGTGCTGCGGACGCAGCTGAAGGCACTGGCCAAGGCTGCCGAGGGCCTGCCGGTGTACCTCGAGGTCATGGCCCCCATGGTTGCCGACCGCGCCGACGCCAAGGCGTTCGCGGACGCGTGCCGTGAGGCGGGGCTGCGGGCCAAGTTCGGCGCGATGGTCGAGATCCCGTCGGCCGCACTGCGGGCCCGGTCCATCCTGCAGGAGGTCGAGTTCCTGTCGCTCGGGACGAACGACCTCGCGCAGTACACGTTCGCCGCGGACCGTCAGGTGGGTGCGCTGTCCCGCTTCCAGGACTCGTGGCAGCCCGCGCTGCTCGACCTGGTCGCGCTGTCCGCCGAGGCGGCGAAGGCCGAGGGCAAGAGCTGTGGTGTGTGCGGTGAGGCGGGGTCGGACCCGCTGCTGGCGTGTGTGCTGACCGGCCTGGGCGTCACCTCCCTGTCGATGGGGTCGGCGTCGATCCCGTACGTCCGGGCGACGCTGGCGAAGTACACGCTGGCCCAGTGCGAGCGTGCGGCGGCGGCGGCGCGTGCGGCGGACACCGCCGACGAGGCGCGGAACGCCGCTCAGGCTGTGCTGTCGGGCGAGTAGCCGGCCGCGTTCGGCAGTGTGCCGGGGCGCTCCACCTGCGGGTGGGGCGCCCCTTTCGCGTCAGTGCCGGTGTGCCGGTGGTGCCCCGCCGTCGCCGAGGTCGGGGGGCGCGCAGTAGTCGACGCCGGATTCCGGGGAGATGAGGTCTCCGGATTCCACGTCGGTGCAGTAGGCGTCGAAGACTTCGCCGGCGGTGAGAGGGACGAGGCCGTCGCCCTGGTCGGCGCGCAGGCGCCAGCCGTAGACGCGGTCGGTGGTGCCTGGGGCGCTGGTGCGCATGACGAGCCCGCCGGGGCTGCGGGTGGCGAGACCGAGGGCGAGGACGGTGGTGAACTCCAGCAGTTCGGCCTCGTCCAGGTGATGGGTGCCGTCGGGTTGCTGGTCGGCGTGGAGGACGGCGAGGAGGGGCTCCGGGGTGCCCGTCACGCTGCACACTAGGTGGCCGTCTCCGGGTGGCGCGGTGTCGAGGATGCGGGTGACGAGGTGGGAGGCGCGGGTGAAGGTCGCGCGGCCGATGTCCTCGCCGCAGGTGACGCACGGACCTAGGCGCGCCAGGAGCGTCGCGGCGTACTCCCAGGTGGCCTGTCGGACGGCCTCGTCGACGAGGACCGGGACCAGCTCCGTGAGGGGGCGGCCGTCGTAGGGGACGGTGGGGCCCGTCGTCGCGAGTTCGGCGGTGAAGCGGGTGCGGCTGGCCGGGGTGTCGGGTTCGAGGCCGGTGCCGGCGCAGAAGGCGGCGTAGTCCTCCGGGTCGAAGAGGGCGATCGCGGTGTGGCTGCCCTGGGCCGCGCGGGTCCGCAGGAGGGCTTCGACCTGTTCGAGGTAGGTCGTGTGGTCGTCGAAGGTGAAGCTGCGGTACCGGCGCATGGCCCCGAAGTCGTGTTCGTCGGTGAGCAGGCCGATCGTGCCGGCGATCTCGCGGCGCAGGACGTGGCGCATGGTGCGGCGGTCGGTGTCCGTCATCGTTCCCCCTGTGAGCAGTCGGCGCGGTCGAACGGCTGGGCCGTCGGTGCGCCGAAGCCGTCGATCAATGCTCACTCACAGTAACCAGCGCCACTGACAACGGGCCCGGGCCGGGCCCCGGACTCCCCCGGTGTGCGGCGAGTCCGGGGTCCCCGGGGCCTGGTCAGGCGCGCTTGCGGGCCAGGTCCTCGTAGAAGTGGAGGAGGTCGAGGTTGTCGATGGAGCCCGGGTTGACCGCCTTGTCGAGCGGGGTGCCCTGCAGGAGGCGCTTGACCGGGACCTCGATGCGCTTGCCGGTAAGGGTGTGGGGGACGCCGGGGACCTCGATGATCTCGTCCGGGATGTGGCGCGGCGAGAGCTGTTCGCGGATGGTCTGCTTGATGCGGCCGAGCAGGGTGTCGTCGAGGACGGCGCCGGGCGCCAGGTGGACGAAGAGGGGCATCCAGTAGCCGCCGTCGGGCTGCTCGATGCCGATGACCAGGGATTCCTTGATCTCGGGCAGGCGCTCCACCGCCTCGTAGATGTCGGCGGATCCCATACGGACGCCCTGGCGGTTGAGGGTCGAGTCGGAGCGGCCGTGGATGACGACGGAGCCGCGTGAGGTGACGGTGATCCAGTCGCCGTGGCGCCATACGCCGGGGTAGGTGTCGAAGTAGCTGTCGTGGTACCGGGTGCCGTCCGGGTCGTTCCAGAAGTGGACCGGCATGGACGGCATGGGGTTGGTGACGACGAGCTCGCCGACCTCGTCGACGAGGGGGTTGCCGCTGGGGTCCCAGGACTGCAGGTCGGTGCCGAGGCCGGGCGCCTGGAGCTCGCCGATGTGGACGGGCAGGGTGGGGACGGCTCCGGCGAAGCAGGAGCACACGTCCGTGCCGCCGCTGACAGAGGCGATCCACAGGTCGTCGCGGACCTCGTCGTGGAGCCAGCGGAAGCCGTCGGGCGGCAGGGGGGAGCCGGTGGTGGCGACGCACTGGACCTTCGAGAGGTCGAAGTCCCGGGCCGGGTGGACGCCGGCCTTGCGGCAGGCCATGACGTAGGCGGCCGAGGTGCCGTAGAGGGTGGCTCCGGTGCGTTCGGCGATCCGCCACTGGGCGCCCGTGTCCGGGTAGCCGGGGCTGCCGTCGTAGAGGACGACCGTGGTGCCGGTGAGGAGGCCGGAGACGAGGAAGTTCCACATCATCCAGCCCGTCGAGGTGTACCAGAAGAACCGGTCGTCGGGGCCGAGGTCGCAGTGCAGGCCGAGTTGCTTGAGGTGCTCGACGAGGATGCCGCCCTGGGACTGGACGATCGCCTTGGGCAGGCCGGTGGTGCCGGACGAGTAGAGCACCCACAGGGGGTGGTCGAAGGGCACCTGCTCGAAGACGGGTTCCCGGTCGGCGGCGGTGAGGGCCGACCAGTCCAGGGCGCCCTCGGGTGCGTCCGTGCCGAGGAGCGGGATGTGCACCACCGCGCGCAGGGTGGGCAGTTCGCGGCGCAGTTCGGCGACGACGGCGCGGCGGTCGTGCTCCTTGCCGCCGTAGCGGTAGCCGTCGACGGTGAACAGGACGACCGGTTCGATCTGCTGGAAGCGGTCGAGGACGCTGCGGGCGCCGAAGTCGGGGGCGCAGGAGGTCCAGACACCGCCGACGGCGGCCGTGGCGAGGAGGGCGACGACGGCCTGCGGGATGTTCGGGAGGTAGCCGCTGACGCGGTCTCCGGGACGTACGCCGAGGGCGCGCAGTTCGGCGGCGAGGGAGCCGACCTGTCCGCGGAGCTCGGACCAGGTGACGGGGCGGGGTTCGTGGGTCTCGTCGACGTGCAGGAGGGCGGGTTCGTCGGCCCGGGTCGCGGCGGCGCGCAGGGCGTGTTCCGCGTAGTTCAGGGTCGCGCCGGGGAACCACTGGGCCCCGGGCATCGAGCGATCGCCCAGCACGCGCGTGCCGGGGCTCGTGAAGCGGACGTCGAACCACTCCGTGACGGCCTTCCAGAAGGTCTCCAGCTCCTCGACCGACCAGCGGTGCAGCGCTGCGTAGCCCCCCTCGGCCGGGGCGCCATGGTGCTCGGCGGCCCAGGCCTGGAACCTGGTGATCTGGGCGTCGGCGATGCGCTGCGGATCTGGCTGCCAGAGCGGCTGGAGGTTCTCGATCGTCATGGGGTGGCTCCCGGACTCTGCGCGTCGTGTGCGTCGGCCGCGCACGGCGGGGGTGTGCGCGTGACGCGGATGACACGGACGATGCCATGTGATCGACTTCGGCACCAGGGTGCGCCCCACATAGTCCGTGACGTGAAGATGTGGTCCAGGCACGAGTGAACGGCAGTTGAACGACCCCCCGCGCGTGGGGCCCTCAATGGCAGGCTGAGCAGTATGAACGGTCGTGACCTGGTGCGTTCGGTGAAGGCAATAGGCGCTGCGGGGACCGCCCATGCCGTGCGCACCATGAGGGCCGCGTGGCGTACGCGGCGTGCCGATGCCGCCGGGTTGCCGCCGAGAGGTCCCGAGCGCGCCCGGGTGCCGGGCACCGTGCAGGAGGTGCGGCCGGGTCCGGGGGGCGGGGTCATCCGGTTCAGCCGCTCCGAGCTGCGTGTGATCGTCGCGGTGAACGGGGCTGTCTTCTGGGGGTGGGACGGGGCTTCCCCGGAGCCGTCGTACGCGCTCGCGGCGTCTCCTGAGCCGGACGCCCGGGCGGTGCTGGAGCCGGACAAGGAGGGCGGCTGGCGGGTGGTGGCCGAGCGAGTGACGGTGGTGATCTCGCGGCACGGTGCCGTGGAGGTGCAGACGCCCGGTGGGGTGCTGGTGCGCCGGGATCAGCCGCCGCGGTGGTGGGAGCCGGCCGGGGGTGGGGTGGCGCGGTGGATGCAGCGGTCGGAGGTCGCCGCGGACGCCCGGTTCTTCGGGCTGGGTGGGCGGGCGTCCGGCCCTCGGCTCAGGGGTGGCACGTACCGGTTGTGGAACACGGACCCGGGCCGTCCGTTCGGGCCCGCCGACGATCCGCTGTACATCACGATGCCGGTGCAGGTGGTGGTGGCGGACGCCGCGACGCATCTGGTGTTCCACGACACGTCGTGGGACGGCACGGTGACGCTGCGCGAGGGCGAGGAGGGCGCCGGCTCCGGGCACGACCGGCCGGGCGCGAGTGAGCTGCGGATGCAGGGCGGGCCGGTGCGGTGCTGGGTGATGGTGGGCACTCCCGCGCGCGTGCTGCTCGTCTGGGCCTCGCTCACCGGTGCGCCCACGGCGCCCCCTTCGTGGGCTCTGGGGCACCATCACGCGCGGTGGGGCTTCGGCGGCGCGCGGGAGGTCCGCCGGATCGTCTCGGGCTACGTGGAGCGGGGCCTGCCGCTGGACGCGGTCCATCTGGACATCGACCACTACGACGCGCACCGGGTGTTCTCGGTCGACGGGGAGGCGTTCGGGAAGCTGCCGGAGCTCGCCGAGGACCTGCGCGGGGACGGTGTGCGCCTGGTGTCGATCGTGGGCCCGGCGGTCGGTGCGGAGCCCGGCCACGCCGTGTACGACGGCGGGAGCGCCGAGGACGTGTTCGTGCGGGACGCCGCGGGCCGTGTGGTGCGCGGGGTCGCCTGGCCGGGCGAGGTGGTGTTCCCGGACTTCACGCACGCGCGTGTGCGTCGATGGTGGGGCGCGCTGTACGAGGAGCGGCTCGGGCAGGGCTTCGCCGGGTTCTGGCACGACATGAACGAGCCGACCTCGTTCGCGGCCTTCGGGGAGTCGACGCTGCCCCGTTCGGCCCGGCACGTGCTGGAGGGCCGGGGCGGGGACCACCGGGAGGCGCACAACGTGTACGGCCTGAACATGGCCAGGGCCGGCTACGAGGGGTTGCGGGAGCTGTCTCCCGAGCAGCGGCCTTTCGTGTTTTCACGGTCGGGCTGGGCGGGGATGCAGCGCTACGGCGGAGCGTGGTCCGGGGACGTGGCCACGGGGTGGCCCGGGTTGCGCGCGTCGCTGTCGCTGGTCATGGGGCTCGGCCTGTGCGGGGTGCCCTTCTCGGGGCCGGATGTGGGCGGCTTCGACGGCTCCCCGTCTCCGGAGTTGTATCTGCGCTGGTTCCAGATGGCCGCCTATCTGCCGCTGTTCCGCACCCACGCGAGTCTGCGGGCGGGACGCCGGGAGCCGTGGGAGTTCGGCCCCCGGGTGCTGGAGCACGCGCGCGTGGCGCTCGTCGAGCGTCGCCGGCTGCTGCCGTACTTCGTGACGCTGGCGCATCTGGCCGGACGCACGGGCGCGCCCTATGTCCGTCCGCTGTGGTGGTCGGCGCCCGACGACCGGCGGCTGCGTGACGGTGAGGACGCGTTCCTGCTCGGTGACTGTCTGCTGGTCGCGCCGGTGCTGGAGCGGGGCGTCGAGCGGCGTGCGGTGCGGCTGCCGAGGGGACGCTGGTACGACACGGCGACGGAGCGGGCGTACGAGGGGCCCGGAGAGGTGTTCGTCGACGCGCCGCTGTCACGGATCCCGGTGCTGGCGCGTTCGGGCGCCGTCGTCCCCGTGCGGGGGGACGACGGCGGGTTGGAGCTGGAGGTGTGGGCGCCCGCCCCCGGGCGCACCGGGGGCGGGCTGGTGGTGCCGGACCCGGGCGACGGCTGGGAGGAGCCGGTGATCGAGCGCTACGTCACCCGATGGGAGGGCGAGAAGCTGGTCGTCGAGCTGGAGCACGAGGACGGCACGATCGCGTCGCCCCGTCCGGTGCGGGTGCGCGGGCTCGGCGGACGCCGGGCTCAGATGTAGCGGCCCTCGAAGAACGCCTGGACGGCCAGCGTGTGCAGGGGGAAGGCGAGCTCCTCCGGCCTGCGCAGGAGCTGCCATCCCTCGGTCTCGTCGGTCGCGGCGGAGGCCGGCAGGCGGTCGGCGGGGCGCTCGGGGAGCAGGCCGAAGAGCAGCAGATGCCCGTCGGGCGAGCTCATCGCGTCGACGAGCCGCACGTCGCGTGCGGCGGCGTCGAGGCCGGTCTCCTCCTTGAGTTCGCGGACGACGGCCTGGCGCCAGTCCTCCCGGTCGTCGATGTAGCCGCCGGGCAGGGCGACGCCTCCACGCGCGGGGGCGATGCTCCGGGTGATGACGACCAGGGCGGTTCCCTTGGTGTCGTACACGGGCTGGAGCGCGATGGCCACGGGCAGCGGGTTGCGGTAGGCCACGGTGCCGCATGCGGGGCAGGTGCGCGGCCAGCCGGAAACGCCCTCTCCGTAGGGCGCGCCGCAGCTCGAACAGTGGGAGTTCGCTGTGGAGTTGGGGTCGGAGTGCTGAGATTCGGACACGCGCGGACTGTATCCGATCACTTCAAGGGCGTCTTCCGGGGGCTCCTCCGAGCATCCGCGGGCGGGAAGTCAGGGGCGCGCGAGGGCCGGAGCAGTGCCCTCCGCCGGCGGCCCGGCGCCGAGTCCCCTGCCGTTCGGCGGCTGCCTCTGGCACACTTCTGACGTTCCGTCAGATACGGCTGCCGGGAGGGCTCATGCCACGTACGCGCACGCCCGTGGTCGCCGGGTGGTTCACCGGCGACGGGGACGCCTTCCGGCTGCTGGGCACGCGGTGTTCCGCCTGCTCGACGGTCTTCTTCCCCCGGGAGGACACCCACTGCCGCAACCCGTACTGCGCCGGCGGCCGGCTGGTGGAGGTGCCGCTCTCGTCGCACGGGCGCGTCTGGTCGTACACCGACAGCCGGTACCGACCCCCGTCACCCTATGTGACCGATCCGGAGCTTCCCTGGGTGCCGTGCACGTTGATCGCTGTGGAGCTGCCGGCCGAGCGTCTGGTGGTGCTGGGGCAGGCGGCTCCCGGGATCACCGTCGCCGATCTGGCGGTGGGCATGGAGGCTCGGGCCGTCGCCGGTGTGCTGCATGAGGACGCGGAGACGACCTGGACGACCTGGCAGTGGCGGCCGACGGGGGTGGGGGCATGACGCAGGACGTGGCGGTGCTCGGGGCGGGCATGCATCCGTGGGGCAAGTGGGGACGCGGCTTCGTCGAGTACGGCGTGAAGGCGGCTCGCGCGGCGCTCGCGGACGCGGGGCTGGAGTGGCGGGACGTCGGGTCGGTCGTCGGCGCGGACACCGTGCGTGGCGGCTACCCGGGGTACGTGGCCGGGGCGACGTTCGCGAAGGCGCTCGGCTGGCAGGGCGCCCGCGTCACGAGCGTCTACGCCGCCTGCGCCTCGGGGGCGCAGGCCATCGCCACCGCACGGGCGCAGATCCTCGCGGGCCTGGCGGACGTGGTGCTGGTGGTGGGGGCCGACGCGGCTCCCAAGGGGTTCTTCCGGCCGGCGGGCGGGGATCGTCCGGACGACCCGGACTGGCTGCGCTTCCGTGTCCTCGGGGCGTCGAATCCGACGTACTTCGGGCTGTACGCACGACGGCGGATGACGGTGCACGGGGACACGCTCGAGGACTTCGCGCAGGTCAAGGTGAAGAACGCCGCCCTGGGCGCCCGGAACCCCTACGCCCGCTACCGCAAGGCGGTCACCGCCGAAGAGGTCGCCGCGTCGTCCGTGGTCGCCGATCCGCTGCGGTTGCTCGACATCTGCGCGACCTCCGACGGCGGGGCCGCGCTCGTGCTGGCGGGCATGGACTTCGCCCGTCGGCACGGCGCCGGGAACGCCGTGCGGATCCGGGCGGTGTCCACGGTGACGCCGCGCTTTCCGAACACCGTCCTGGACCTGCCCGACATCGCGACGGACTCCGCCGTCGCGGTGCGGCCCGGCCCCGAGACCTTCCGGGAGTCGATCGCGCGGGCGTCGTACGAGGAGGCTGGTGTGGGTCCTGAGGACCTGTCCCTGGCGGAGGTCTACGACTTGTCCACCGCTCTGGAATTGCAGTGGTACGAGGATCTGGGTCTGTGCGGTGCCGGCGAGGCCGTGAAGCTGCTGCGGGAGGGGGCGACCGCACCGGGCGGGCGCATACCGGTGAACACGAGCGGGGGACTGGCCTCCTTCGGTGAGGCGGTTCCGGCACAAGCGATCGCTCAGGTGTGCGAGCTGACCTGGCAGTTACGCGGAGTGGCCGGCGACCGGCAGGTCCCTGGCGCCCGTGTGGGCATGGCCGCGAACCAGGGGCTGTTCGGGCACGGATCCGCCGTGGTCGCCGCACGGTGAGGGGCTGAGGCGGCCGGGGCCGCTCCCACCAGCGGCCGGCACGAGATGTGGGGCGGCGCGAGGGCCAAGGTCAGCGGTGCGGGCGGGCGGTGGCGGAGCCGGGCAGAGGGTGAGATTCTGCAGCTACGAGGTCGGCGGAGGCCATCCGCTCGCCCTCACGCGAGCCATGGTCAGTGGCCACTGCCCGGCTCGGCAGAAGCTGGCGTGCCTGTCGGTCCGTGCAGGGCCCCGTCGTTCAGTCCCGCATCCGAGCGGGCGTGCCATGGGCCGGGGCGGTGACGGTCCGTGAGCCGTCGGCACGTCCTCCAACCGTCGGCATCCGCGACCTTGACGCCTCTCGGACGCCGGTGAACACTTCCCGGTGTCAGCCGACATCGCCTCATATTCGTCGGCGTATCCACGCAGAGCGCCGCGCGGTTGCGCCCGCATCAAGGCCCCGCTCCTCCGGCGAATCGGTCGCGACGTCACGCTCGTCGGACGCCGGGCGGGGCGCGGGACACGCCCCCTCGGATGAAGTCGCCAAGGGAACGCACCCCGCACGGAGAAGCCGGGGCCGATCGTCCCGGCCAGGCCTAGGAGCCGCCATGAACAATGGAGACATCTTCGTCGGTGAGGTCATAGGCACCGCGATTCTGATCCTGTTCGGCGCCGGTGTGGTCGCCGGCGTCGTCCTGAACTACTCGAAGGCGAAAGACGGCGGCTGGATCGTCATCGCGTTCGGATGGGGTTTCGGCGTCATGGCGGGCGCTTACACCGCCGCGCCGCTGTCCGGGGGGCATCTCAATCCGGCCGTGACACTGGGGATCGCCATCGACACGGGTGTCTGGGACAAGGTCCCCCTGTACATCGCCGGCCAGATGGTGGGCGCGATGCTGGGGGCGGTCCTGTGCTGGCTGGTCTACTTCGCGCAGTTCCGGGCCAATGCCGACAAGGACATCGCACAGCCGACGCTGGGAATCTTCTCCACGGTGCCGGCGATCCGGCATCCCGTGGCGAACCTCATGACAGAGATCATCGCGACGACGGGGCTGGTGCTGCCGCTCCTGGCGTTCGGGCTGACGAAGGGACTCGTCCTGTCCGGGACCGGGATCCTGATGGTGTCGTTCCTGGTGGTCGGCATCGGTCTGTCCCTCGGCGGTCCCACGGGATACGCGATCAACCCGGCCCGTGACCTGGGCCCTCGCATCGTCCACTCCCTGCTGCCGATCCCCAACAAGGGGACATCGGACTGGGGCTACGCGTGGATCCCGGTGGTCGGACCGCTGATCGGCGGGGCGCTGGCGGGGCTCATCTTCAACGCAGCTTTCTGACGGACACGACGAAGGGGACGTCATGACGGACAAGTTCGTCGCCGCTATCGATCAGGGCACGACCTCCAGCCGCTGCATCGTCTTCAACCAGGACGGCGCCATCGTCGCCGTCGACCAGCGCGAACACCGGCAGATCTTCCCCAAGCCCGGCTGGGTGGAGCACGACGCGACCGAGATCTGGTCCAAGGTGCAGGCAGTCGTCGCCGGTGCGATCGCCAAGGCGGGGCTGAAGGCCGACCAGGTCAGCGCCCTCGGCATCACCAACCAGCGCGAGACGACCGTCCTGTGGGATCGCGCGACGGGCAAGCCGGTGCACAACGCCATCGTGTGGCAGGACACGCGCACGGCCACGCTGTGCAACCAGCTGGGCGGCGCGGAGGGGCAGGACCGCTTCCGTGAGCAGACCGGACTGCCGCTGGCCAGCTACTTCTCCGGGCCCAAGGCGGCCTGGCTGCTGGACAACGTGCCCGGTCTGCGGGACCGGGCCGAGCGCGGGGAGATCGCCTTCGGCACGATCGACTCGTGGTTGATCTGGAACCTCACCGGCGGCACCGACGGCGGGAAGCACGTCACCGACGTGACGAACGCCGGGCGCACCATGCTGATGAACCTGCAGACCCTCGAGTGGGATCCGTCGATCCTGTCGGCCATGAACGTGCCCGAGGCGGTGTTGCCGGAGATCAAGTCGTCCGCCGAGGTGTACGGCACCGCAGTCGGGCAGCTCGCCGGAGTGCCGGTCGCCTCGGCGCTCGGCGACCAGCAGGCCGCCGTGTTCGGGCAGGCCTGCTACGACGTGGGCAGCGCGAAGAACACCTACGGCACCGGCAGCTTCCTGCTGCTCAACACCGGCAACCGTCCGGTCCCGTCGAAGAGCGGGCTACTGACGACGATGGGGTACAAGATCGGCAGCGAGGCGCCGGTGTACTGCCTGGAGGGCGCGATCGCCATCACGGGCGCGCTCGTCCAGTGGTTCCGCGACCAGCTCGGCATCATCCGGACCGCCGACGACATCGAGCCGCTGGCGGCGAGCGTCGAGGACAACGGCGGCGCCTACATCGTGCCCGCCTTCTCCGGCCTCTTCGCGCCGTACTGGCGTTCGGACGCGCGCGGTGTCATCACCGGCCTGACCCGGTACGTCACCAAGGCTCATCTCGCCCGTGCCGTCCTGGAGGCGACGAGTTGGCAGACGCGCGAGGTCGTGGACGCCATGCTCCAGGACTCCGGGGTGCACATCACCAGCCTGAAGGTCGACGGCGGCATGACCAAGAACAACCTGCTCATGCAGCACCAGGCCGATGTGCTGGACGCGCCGGTGATCCGGCCGAAGATCTCCGAGACGACCTGCCTGGGTGCCGCGTACGCGGCGGGGCTGGCGACCGGCGTGTGGAACGACCTGGACGAGCTCAAGGCGCACTGGGCGAAGGACACCGAGTGGACGCCGTCCATGCCGGCAAAGGAACGGGACCGCGAGTACCACAACTGGCGCAAGGCGGTGGAGAAAAGCTTCGGCTGGGTGGAGGACGGCGAGAGCTGAGGCAGTCCGCCCCCGGCACCGGGCCCGCCCCGCGGGGGTGCCGGTCCCGGTGTAGGGATTTCGGAGCGGGGCACACGCGTGTAGGGGCCACGTGAACCCACAGGCGCGTGAACCCATGGGACACGGCCCGTACCCCGGTCGGCGGGGGTACGGGTCGTGGCTTTCGCCGGATCGCGGCGGTGTCAGGTGGTCACGGAGGGGCGGCGCTCCGCCCGGAACGCCATGGCGTGCCGAACGACGCCGATCAGGACGTCCTTGACCGACTCGCGCTCTCGGGCGTCGCACAGGAGCAGCGGTACGTCCGGGTCGAGGTCCAGGGCCTGCCGTACGGTGTCCGCGGGGTAACGGGCGGCTCCCTCGAAGCAGTTGACGCCGACGACGAAGGGGAGGCCGCGCCGCTCGAAGTAGTCGATCGCCGCGAAGCAGTCCTGGAGGCGGCGGGTGTCGGCCAGGACGACGGCTCCGAGCGCCCCCTCGGACAACTCGTCCCACATGAACCAGAACCGCTCCTGCCCGGGCGTGCCGAAGAGGTACAGCACCAGGTCCTCGCGCAGCGTGATGCGGCCGAAGTCCATGGCCACGGTGGTGGTGCGCTTGCCCTCGACTCCGCTCGTGTCGTCGACCGGCCGTCCGGCCTCGGTGAGCAGTTCCTCGGTGCGCAGCGGCCGGATCTCGCTGACCGCGCCGACGAGCGTGGTCTTGCCCACGCCGAAGCCGCCGGCCACGAGGATCTTGAGCGTGACGGGCTCGACCGGAGGCTTCCCGCGCTCAGAACGCCCGAAGATCATCGATCTCTTCTCCTGCTTGATGGGGGTCGCGCGGCGGTGGGCCGTAGCCCCCGCCGCCGGGGGTTTCGATGACGAGTACGTCACCGGGGCCGACGTCGGCCGAGTCGCTTCCGGCCAGCGTGGTCACCGTGCCGTCCGCGCGTTCGACGCGGTTGGTGCCCAGGGCGCCGGGTGCGCCGCCCGCCATGCCGTACGGCGGCACCCTGCGGTGCTGGGACAGTGTGGACACGGTCATGGGTTCGAGGAAGCGGATGCGGCGCACCGCGCCGTCACCGCCGCGCCACCGTCCGGAGCCGCCGCTGCCGGGCCGGACCGCGAACTCGTCGAGCCGTACGGGGAGCCGCCACTCCAGCACCTCGGGGTCGGTGAGACGTGAGTTGGTCATGTGGGTCTGGACGACGGGGGCGCCGGGGAAGCCGTCTCCCGCTCCGGAACCGGAGGCGACGGTCTCGTAGTACTGGTGGCGCGCGTTGCCGAAGGTGACGTTGTTCATGGTCCCGGAGCCCTCCGCCTGGACGCCGAGAGCGGCGTAGAGGGCACCGGTGATCGCCTGGGACGTCTCGACGTTGCCCGCGACGACGGCGGCCGGGGGCTCCGGGGCGAGCAGGGAACCGGGGGGCACGATGATGCGCAGGGGGCGCAGGCAGCCGTCGTTGAGAGGGATGTCGTCGGCGACCAGGGTGCGGAAGACGTAGAGGACCGCGGCGTTGACGACCGCGAAGGGGGCGTTGAAGTTGCTGGGCTGCTGGGGGGACGTGCCGGTGAAGTCGACGGTGGCGGTGCGCTGGGCCCGGTCGACGCGCACGCGTACGCGGATGACGGCGCCGGAGTCGGTCTCGTAGGCGTACGCGCCGTCGTCCAGGGCGTCGACGACGCGGCGGACGGCTTCCTCGGCGTTGTCCTGGACGTGCCGCATGTATGCCTGGACGACGTCGAGGCCGAAGTCGTCGATCATGCGGGCGACCTCGTCGGCGCCCTTCCGGTTGGCCGCGATCTGGGCCCGCAGGTCGGCGAGGTTGGTGGTGGGGTTGCGGGAGGGGTAAGGCGCCTCGGTGAGCAGGCGGAGGGTCGCCTGTTCGCGGAAGCGGCCGTTCTCGGCGAGGAGCCAGTTGTCGAAGAGGACGCCCTCCTCGTCGATGGTGCGGCTGTTCGCGGGCATGGAGCCCGGCGCGATGCCGCCGATCTCCGCGTGGTGGCCTCGTGAGGCGACGTAGAAGAGGATGCTCTGTTCACTCTCCGTCTCCGCCCTGGGGTCGGTGCCGAAGACCGGGGTGATCACGGTGACGTCGGGGAGGTGGGTGCCTCCGTGGTAGGGGTCGTTGACGGCGTAGGTGTCGCCCGGGCGCATCCGGTTGCCCCGTCGGCGGATGACCTCTTTGACGCTCGTGCCCATGGATCCCAGGTGGACGGGGATGTGCGGGGCGTTGGCCACCAGGTTCCCGTCCGGGTCGAAGAGCGCGCAGGAGAAGTCGAGGCGCTCCTTGATGTTGACGGACTGGGCCGTGGACTCGAGGCGGGCGCCCATCTGCTCCGCGATGGACATGAAGAGGTTGTTGAAGACCTCCAGCAGAACCGGGTCGGCTTTCGTGTCGAGTTCGGAACTCTCCGTGACCGTCACGCGTTCCATGACCAGATGCCCCTCGTCGGACGTCCCGGCTCGCCAGCCGTCGTCGACGACGGTCGTCGCACCCGACTCGGCGATGATCGCCGGGCCGGTGACGGATGCGCCGGGGGCCATTCGCTCCCGGCGGTGCAGGGGGACGTCGCGCCAGGTGCCGCCCGTGTGGAGGGCGACGGTGCCCGGGGCCTCCGGGCTGTCCTCGCGGGCGGTGCCGGGGGACGCGAGAGCGGAGAGATCGGGGGGTTCGGTGATGCCGGTGGCTTCGACGGAGAGGGCTTCGACGACGATCGGGCGGTCGAGCGTGAAGGAGTACGTGGCGCGATGACGTTCTTCGAAGGCTCGCCGCATGGCGTCGGGCTCGGTGAGTTCGACGGTGAGGGTGGTGTCGGTGCCGTCGTAGCGCAGTTGGGCGCGGCGGGTGACCCGGACGCGGTCCGCGGGGACGTCCTCGTCGAGGAGTTCGGTGCGGGCGGCCGCCTCGAGGTCGTCCGCGGTCTTCAGGACACCTCCCATCGACGCGGGCTCCAGAGGTGCCTCGACGGACTGCTCCCGCATCGCCGTGGTGTCGGCGAGGCCGATGCCGAGCGCGGACAGGACACCGGCCATGGGGGGCACCAGGACGGTGCGGATACCGAGGGAGTCCGCCACCTTGCACGCGTGCTGGCCGCCGGCGCCCCCGAAGGTGGTGAGGGCGTAGCGGGTGACGTCGTGCCCCTTCTGGACGGAGATCCGCTTCACGGCGTTGGCGATGTTGGCGACGGCGATCTGCAGGTACCCCTCGGCGACCTGTTCGGGGGTGCGGTCGTCGCCGGTGCGGTCACGGATCTCGGCCGCGAGCGCGGTGAAGCGTTCGCGGACGAGGCCGGCGTCGAGGGGCTGGTCGCCGTGGGGTCCGAACACCGCGGGGAAGTGGGCGGGCTGGACGCGGCCGAGCATGACGTTGGCGTCGGTGACCGTGAGCGGGCCGCCGCCCCGGTAGCAGGCGGGCCCCGGGTCCGCGCCCGCCGAGTCCGGCCCTACGCGGTAGCGCGACCCGTCGAAGTGCAGCACCGAGCCTCCGCCGGCCGCGACGGTGTGGATGTCCAGCATGGGGGCGCGCAGCCGGACCCCGGCGATCCGCGTGGTGAAGACGCGCTCGTAGTCGCCGGCGAAGTGGGACACGTCGGTGGAGGTGCCGCCCATGTCGAAGCCGATGACCCGGTCGTGGCCGGCGAGCTGGGACATCCGGGCCATGCCGACGATGCCGCCCGCGGGGCCGGAGAGGATGGCGTCCTTGCCGCGGAACTGCCCCGCTTCCGCGAGGCCCCCATTGGACTGCATGAACATCAGCCGTACACCGTCGAGTTCGTCGGCGACGTGCTGGACGTAGCGGCGCAGGACCGGCGACAGGTAGGCGTCGACGACGGCGGTGTCCCCGCGGGGCACGAGCTTCATCAGCGGGCTGACCTCGCTGGACAGCGAGATCTGCGGGAAGCCGATACGGGCGGCGACCCGGCCGACGGCCTGTTCGTGCCCAGGGTGCAGATGGCTGTGCAGGCAGACCACGGCGACGGCCCGGACGCCGTCGTCGTACGCCTCCTGGAGCGGGCCGGCGAGGGCCCGCAGGTCGGGGGCGCGCAGGACGGTCCCGTCGGCCGCGATGCGTTCGTCGACCTCGACCACCCGTTCGTACAGCAGCTCCGGGAGGTCGATGCGGCGGGCGAAGATGTGCGGGCGGTTCTGGTAGGCGATGCGCAGGGCGTCGCGGAAGCCGCGGGTGATCACCAGGAGCGTCCGCTCGCCCTTGCGTTCGAGGAGGGCGTTCGTGGCGACCGTGGTGCCCATGCGGACGGCTTCGACGCGGGCGGTGGAGTCGCCGAGCAGTTCGCGGACGCCCGCGACGGCCGCGTCCGGGTAGCGGGCGGGGTTCTCCGACAGCAGTTTGTGAGTCAGCAGCCGGCCGTCCGGGCGGCGCGCGACGACGTCCGTGAAGGTGCCACCCCGGTCGACCCAGAACTGCCAGGCTGTCACGTCACTACCCCGCTTCCGCGCCGCTCACAGCGCCCGCAGGCCGTCGATCACGTCGCGCAGAATACTCTCGTCGACCATCTCGGCCGGTGGGACGGGGCGGTTCACATGGACGAATTCCCCGTCCACGAGGTCGCCGACGAGGACCCGAACGACGCCGACGGGCAGGTCGAGCTCGGCGGAGAGTTCGGCGACGGACTGCGGGGCCTCACGGCACAGTCCGACGATCTCCACATGTTCCGGGGACAGCGTCGAGTCGGCTTCCGGATCACCCGCGTGCGGTTCGGTGACGACCACCGCGATCAGGTCGAGGCGGTGCTGGGCCGCACTCGTGGTGCGGCCGCGTGTCATCGCGTAGGGACGGACGACCGGTCCGGCCTCGTCGTCGAACCAGTGGCTTCTTCCCTGACCGTCAGCGCTCATGCCTTCCCACTACCCGCCCGAGGACAGATCGGTGCGCGGTGCGGTCCCCAGATGCACGCCGACCCGCTTCACGAGGAGTGTCATCTCGTAGGCGACCTGGCCGACGTCGGAGTCCGCGTCCGAGAACACCGCGAGGCAGCTGCCGTCACCGGCGGCCGTCACGAACAGGAAGGCGTCGTCGAGTTCGACGATGGTCTGGCGGACGCGGCCGGCCTCGAAGTGCCGGCCCACGCCCTTGGCGAGGCTGTGGAACCCGGAGGCGACGGCGGCCAGGTGCTCGCTGTCCTCACGGGTCAGGTCCTTGGACACGCCGGTCGGCAGGCCGTCCCCGGAGAGCACGACGGCCTTGCGGATGCTGGCGACGCGGTCCACCAGATCGTCGAGAAGCCAGTTGAGCTCGCCGTTCTGCGTGGTCGCGGCGTGGTCGGTCGCCTTTGGTGCGGTCATCGACCGTCCCCCTTTGTCGTTCCCTGTGGTGCTGTGCCGCCCGGCGCGGTGTCGTCGCCCGCGGCGTTCTCCTTCCGGCCCCGCTGCCAGCCACGCTGGAGCGAGGCCATACGGCTGCGTACCTCGTCCGCGTCGCGTTCGCCGTGGTCCGGCGTCGCGGGGCGGGGGGCCGGTGCCTTCTTGAGCTGGGGTGCCAGGCTGGCCTGCCGGACCCGCCGGGGCAGCGGCCCCGTGCCGGGTGCGGGCGGCCGCGGGGCCGTGCTCGGGTCCGGGGTGGTGTCGTCCGGTCCACCGGCCGCGATCTCGGAGCGCCGGGCGCGTCCGGTCAGGGCGGCGGGCTCGTGCGGGCCGACGGCGTCGGAGCCGGCGGTGTCCGGTGCTTCGGAGCGGCTGGATCCTGCCGGGTGTCCGGGCCCGGCGGGATCGCCGGATCCCTGTGGTTCCGCGGCGCCGGCGATGCCGCCTCGGGGGCCGGTGCCGCGGCGCCGGGTGGGCAGCGGGGCCGGACCGTCGGACTGCGCGCGGCTGGGGCGATACGAGGGTTCCCCGTCGGTCTTCTCCAGGCGGGGCCGGTGTCCGGTGACCGGGCGCCCGTGGGAGCTGACCAGCTTGGGGGTCCGGCGTCGGGGCATGGGGACCGGGGCGTTCAGGTCGTCGTCCGGGTCGTCGGGGACCCCGGTGACCGGGCCCAGGTCTCCGCGCCGGCTCGCGGGGTCGTCCTCGGCGCGGCCGAAGGCGCGTCGCGGGTGGAAGAGGCCGCCGCGTTCGCCGTCCTCCTCATCGAGGGAGTCCGGGAAGTCGCTCAGGGCGTCGAGGTCGACGGGGGCCTCGAGTTCGACGGGGCCGTCGAGGAGCGCGGCCGGCAACCCCGGCGTGCGGGCCGGCACCTTGGAGAGCGCGGCTCGTCGCGACTCCTCCAGTTCGGCCTCCTTCGAGGGGGTGGGGCGGTCGAGGCGGAAGCCGATGCCGTTGGTGTCCGGGACATCGTCGGTGAGGAGGGCGTCCGGGATGAAGACGACGGCGGTGGTGCCCCCGTACGGCGAGGGCTGGAGGGAGACCCGGACGTTCTGCCGCTGGGCGAGCCGGCTGATCACGAAGAGACCGAGCCGGTCGGTGTCGGACAGTTCGAACTCGGGCGTCTCGGCGAGCCGGAGGTTGGCGTCGAGCAGGGCGTCGGCGGCCATCCCCAGTCCGCGGTCGTGGATCTCCAGGGTGAAGCCGTTGGCGACCCGTTCGCCGAGGACCTGGACGGCGGTGTGCGGCGGGGAGAACACCGTGGCGTTCTCGAGGAGTTCGGCGACCAGGTGGGTGAGGTCGGCGACGGCTGGTCCGGTGACGGCGACACGGGGCAGCCGGCGCACCTCGATGCGCTCGTAGTCCTCGACCTCGGCGACCGCGGCGCGTACGACGTCCATGAGCTGGACGGGTTTGCGCCACTGGCGGGACGGGGCCGCGCCGGAGAGGATCACCAGTCCCTCGGCGTGGCGGCGCATGCGCGTGGTCAGGTGGTCCAGCCGGAACAGGTCGGCGAGTTCGTCGGTGTCCTCGGTCCGGCGTTCCATGGTGTCGAGGAGGGTGAGCTGCTTGTGCAGGAGGACCTGGCTGCGGCGGGCGAGGTTGACGAAGACCTCAGAGACCCCGGCGCGCAGTTCGGCCTGTTTGACGGCGGCCTCCACGGCGGCCCGCTGGAGGGTGTTGAGGGCCTGCCCGACCTCGCCGATCTCGCTCTTGTCGTAGGCGAGGCGCGGGACCTCGGTCTCGACGTCGACCTGTTCACCGGCGGAGAGCCGGCGCATCACGCTGGGCAGCCGGACGCCGGAGGCCTCATGGGCGTCGAGGCGGAGCTGGCGCAGGTCACGGACGAGGCCGCGGCCGATCCGTACGGACAGGAAGAGCGAGAACAGCACGGCGAGCAGTCCGAGCACGCCGGCGACGACGGCCTTGACGATGACGCCCATCGCGACGGGGCGGACGCGGTCCTGATAGCGGTCGCCGGCCTCGTCGTTCAGTTTGCCGAGCTCGTCGAGCACACCGCCGGCGGCGGTGTCCCAGTCCTGGGCGTCCACCGTGCTGGGGCGTCCCGGCTGGGAGAAGACGACGGACTGCTCGGCGACCCGGAGCGGGGCCGTGGAGCCGTTCTTCCAGAAGTGCTGGAAGCGTTCGCGTTCGTACGAGGGCAGGTCGGTCAGGCTCAGGTCGTACATCAGGGTGCGCTGGGCGATGAGATCGGAGATGTCGCGGATCTCGTCGCGGGTGAGCCGGCCGACCACGAGGGCGGAGCTGAGCAACGCGTCCTCGCGGGACAGCAGTTCGCGGGCGCGCGTGATGTTGAGGAGGGCGCGGGCCTCCTTGTCCATGGCGACGTTGTCGATGCCGTCGAGAGAGGCGAGGAGGGCGTAGCAGGGCTCGACGAGGAGGTTGTACTGGTGGAGCGCCTCGGCGCGTTTCACCGTGCCGTCCTCGACGCTGCGGCGCAGGGGCCCGATGCCGTCGAAGGCGTCCAGGACGGCGGTGAGGCGTTCGGTGTCGCCCGCGTCCATGCCGTCGCGGACGTCGGGGTCCTGGGTGTTCCCGCGGATCTCGGCGATGGCGGTGTCGGTCGCCTTCCGGCTCTCCCGGAGGGCGGCCAGGGCGTCCGAGGCGCGGCGGTCGGCGAGGTAGACGAGGGCCTGCCGCCGCTCCTGCTGGATCACGCGGACGGCGTCCTCGGTGGAGTAGCCGATCTTCTCGACGAGGGAGGACACCGTGAACAGCTGGGTCACCTCTCGCCCGGTGAGTACCGTGGCGAATCCCCAGATCGCGGTCAGGGACACCAGCGGCACGAGAAGCAGCGCCACCATTTTCCGGCGGATCGACTTCCCGCGAAAGCGCATGGCCTCCCCCAGCTCGGTCCCCCCTGCCGGCCAGGGGGCACACCTGTGCGTCAACAATGGGCGCGAGCCTACTACCGACGCACTGGTAACTCGAAGAAACATCCGGAGCCTGAACTTCCGCACTGGTGACGAGACATGGGGAGTTGTCCGGGCATGACGGGAATTACCTCCCGCAAACGTCGTGCACCATGGTGAATCGTTCCGGCCCACCCGCTCGGCCAGTTGGCCGGAAATCTCTGCTCGGCGGGAATCTTCCGGGGGCGCTGATCGTCCTTCTCTACGGGAAATAGGGGCGGATGGGACCACGGGAGCCGCGTCCAGCCCCCCGGCGGCGTAAAACAGCGCAAGCCGGGCAGTCGCTGAGGGGCTGGGTGTTGGGATGCGGGCGAGCGGTCCGCGGACGGTGGGGAGTGACACGGTGATGGGTACGGCGGAGCAGCGCGAGGGGTCCCAGGGCAGCGCTGCGGTGCGGCGGGGACCCGATGTGCTGGATCGCGACATTCCGGTGAGCGCGGGCGAGGGTGCCGGGAGCGACGAGCGGGCGTACTACCGACCGCTGTGGGTCGAGGACCCGGCGCCGCGGCGGCGTATGCCCGATCCGGTGCGGACGGCGGCCGTCCGGGCGGTGCTCGTCGTCTCGGTGACGCTGATCCAGGCGGTGGTGGCGTTCCTGTGCACACTCGCGGGGTCCTGGCTGGCCTTCCCGATGGTCATCAGCAGTGTGGTCAGCGTCGTCGTGGCGACCTGGGCCGCCCTCGACGTGTGGGTGACCCGCCAGGTCTGGAACCAGCGGCACGGCGTGGTGTCGACCCCCAGCAGCACGGCGCGGTCCCTGCGGCGTGAGCGCCGCACGGCGCGACGGCTGGCGCGCTCGGCCGAGCGCGCCCAGGCGCGCATACGTCGGCGGGCCGGCGCGGGGCAGCTGTCGCACCCCTGACCCCGGCCCGCGCCGCGCGGCAGCTCGTCAGACCGCCTGGGGATCCCCGGGCGCGGGGCGCTTGAACATCCGGGTGGCGGTGATCTCGCTGTGCCCGGCCTCGCCCGTCTGCTGCTGCGGCAGTCCGGGTCGCAGATGCTCCTCCACGCTGATGTACTTCAGGCCCGCCCTGAGGTCGGCGTCGTTGCGCAGCCGGATGACGAGCGGGAACTCCGCGAGCGCGGTCGTGTCGAACAGGCCGGTGGTGTACAGCAGTTGGACACCGAGCGCGTCGGACACGGCGCGCTGGAGCTCCAGCAGATAGGTGGCGTTGGCCCGCCCGATGGGGTTGTCCAGGAACAGCGTGCCGGCGTGCCGGTGCTTGTCCCTGCCCCGGTCGTTGGACCGCAGCGCGGCCATGGTGCAGTACAGCGCGATGGCCGCCGTGAGCAGCTGCCCCCCGGAGAACACGTCGCCCATCTGGCCGACGGGCACCCGCTCGGCGCGCAGCACGGCGTCCGGCTTGAGGATCTCCACGGCGACTCCCTTCGGCTGGAGCGCCGCGGCGACGCCGCGCAGCAGCAGGGACATACCGTCCCGCCGAAGGTCGGAATTCTTCTTCACGGCGGCCCGGGTGGCGTCGTCGATGACCTCGCCCAGCCGTTCGGTGAGGGTGGCCTGGTCGGGCTCCTCGAAGCGGATGCGGAGGAACTCCTGCCCGGACCACTCCCCCAGTCCCTCGGGCAGCCGGGACAGCCGCTGGGCGGACCGCAGGGTCGCCAGCGCCGACTCCACGAGGCCGCGGAGCCGGTCGACGATCGAGTCGCGGTTGCGCTCGAGCTGGGCCAGCTCGTCGGTGAGCACGCGCAGCCGGGGCGCGAAGGCGTCCGCCCACTTCTGGGCGTGCTCGGGCAGCGCGGAGGCGGGCAGCTCGCGGATCTGCTGGCGGGCCGGGGTGCGGACCTGCTCGTAGCGGGTGGCGTTGGCGTGCCGGACGAGGACGTCGCCGGCCTCGCGCACAGCGGCCTCGGCGGCGGAGAGGTCGGCGGCACAGCCGCGCAGGGAGCGGCGGGCCTCGGCCGCGGACCGGCGGGCCTCCTCCAGGCTGCCGGGGTAGGGCTCGACGTCCTCCTGCTCCTCGTCCGAGGTGTGCTCGCGCAGCAGGTCGCGCAGCATCGCGGCGATCTCGTCGAACCCGCCGGCCGCGTCCTCGGCGGCACGGTGGGCATCGAGGAGTTCCGTGTGCGCGTCACGGGCCTGTGCCAACGCTTCGGTGAGCGCGGCGAGTTCGCCGGTCGCCGTCCGCAGCAGGTACTGGGCGTGCTCGGCGTCGCGCGGCCGCAGCTCCTCCGGCAGGTCGGTGTGCGTCTCGCCCTCCTGGGGAGCGTGACGCTCGGCCTCGCCCCGCAGCCGGCCCAGCTGCTCGCTGGCGGCGGACACGCGGGTCTCCAGGACCTGGACCAGTTCCTCGGCGCGCGAGGCGGCCGCCTGCCGGGAGGGTCCGTCGGAGCCGTCGGGCGATTCGAGGAGCTGTTCGGCGCGGGTCCGGACCTTGTTGCTCAACCGGTCCAGGTCGGCGCGGGCCGCGCTCTCGTCGCTCTCCGCGCGGGCCTGCTCGGCGCGCAGGTCGGCGCCGACACCGACCTTCTCGTACACCTGGGACGCGGCCCGGTACGCCTCACGGAGCGCCGGCAGGGACGTCTTCGGGGCGTCCGCGTCGGTGTCCGGTACGTCGTCGGGGGCGCCCGCGATCTCCGAGCGCTCGGCGCGCAGGGCCCGCGCGGTGCGGCGCGCGTCGTCGGCGGCGCGCTGGGCGGCACGGCGGTCCTCGTCGGCGGCGCGGGCACGCTCCAGACAGGACTGGGCGCGGGCCTCGGACTCGGCGGCCTCGTCGGCGAGTTCGCGGAGTCTGACCTGCCAGCCGGCCCGCTCGCGCAGCCGGAAGGCGAGTCCGGCGAGGGCGTCGGCGGCGCGCCGCGCCCGCTGCGCGGCCTCCTGGCGTTCGTCGCGGACCGCCGCGGCCTCGGCCGCGGCCTCGTCGGCCTCGGCGCGCACGGTCCGCGCCTCGGCGAGCTCCGCCTCGGACTCCCCGGCGAACACGCGCGCCTCCCGGGCGGCCTCGGCCAGCTCCACGAGTCGTCCGGCCGGGCAGCCGGTGCGCCAGGAGGCCAGGCGTGCCGCCAGCTCCCGGTCCTTGCCGAGGCGGGTGGCGAGGCCGCGGATCTCCTCGTCGCGCTCGGTCGCCCGGGCCCGTAGCGCCTGCCGTTCCTCGTCGGCCGCGTGCTCGTCGTGCATGGCCGGGTTCGGCGGTACGAGGAAGACGTCCGTGTCCGACGCGCCGGCGGCCGGGGTGGGGGCGAGCAGGGCGGCCGCCGTGCCGACGGCGACGGTGGAGCGGGGCAGCAGCGCGGCGTCGGCCAGTGCCTCGCGGGCCCGGGCGTGCGTGCCGGGGTCGGTGATGATCACGCCGTCGACGAGTTCGGGACGGGCGGCGAGCACACGCGCGTGGTCGGTCGGGTCGACGGCCTGCGCGAGGTATCGCCAGCCCGGCAGCGCGGGGATGCCCTGCTCGCCGAGGAACTCCACGGTGGCCAGCACGTCGGGGCCGGGCGGCAGCAGCCCGCCGTCACCGAGCGCGCCGAGGATACGGGCGTCGTCGGCGGCGGCCGTTCGCAGGTCGAAGAGCTGGCGCTCGGCGGCGGAGACCGCGTCGTCGAGCAGGTCACGCAGTTCGTCGGCGAACCGGTCGAGGTCCTCCGGGGTGAGCTCGCCCTCCGCGGCCCCGCCCACCTCGGCCCGCGCCCTCGCACCGCTCTGGTCGCCCGTGCGCGGAGCGGGCACCGCGCCGCGCCTGGGGCCCGAGTCACCGGAGAGGCCGAGCAGTTCCACCAGGCGCTCCTCCGCCGCGAGGCTCTCGGCGAGGCGGCGCTCGGCGTCGTGGGCACGCTCCGCCGCCGAGGCGGCGTCGGCAGCGCGGGCCGCCGTCAGTTCGGCACGGGACTCCGCGGAGGCCGCCTCGCGCGCGTGCTCCGAGGCCCGCCGGGAGGCCTCCCGGGCGGTGTCCCAAGCGGCGACGGCGGACTTCTCGGCGTCGCTCGCGGCGAGGGCGGCACGGGCCGGGTCGGCGTCCGGGGCGCTGTCGTCGAGCCAGCCGGCGCGGACGGCCTCGGCGGTCTCCTGCTCGACCTCGGTCAGCCGCTGCCGCAGATGCCCGGCCTCGCTGCGGGCGCGCTGCGCCTCGGTGGCGGCGGCCGTGGAGTCCCGGTGGGCGGACTCGCCCACCTCCTGGAGCGCGGCGGACCGCTCCTCCCCCTCGTTGGCCTGTGCCTCGGCACGCTCGGCGGCGGCGTGCAGGGCGCGGACGAGATCGACGGCGGCCTTGGCGCGGGCGGCCAGCGCGGGGGCCGCGTCGCGCTCGGCCTCCTGGATGGCGGCGGCCACGCGTGCCACCCGGTCGGCGGCGGCGCGGTGACGCAGGACGGCTTCGGCGGCCTGCCAGGCCGAGTGCAGGGTGCGGGCGTCGGCGAGTTCGCGCTTCTGCGCGGCGGCGGACTTCTCGGCGGCGGCGAGCGCCAACGAGGCGTGCCGGTAGGCGAGTTCCGCGGCGATCAGCGCACTGCGCTCACGCGCGCCCTCGGCATGCGTGACGGCGTGGGCGGCCGCGGTGACGCGCTGGGCGAGGTCGGCGGCCCGGACGCGTTCCCGCGTGCCCCGCGCGGTGAGGCGCCGGGCCAGGGCGCGGGTGCGGCGCTCGGCGCCGGCGTGGACGTCCCGCGCGCGTGTGCGGGTCTCCGCGGCCTCGACGATCCGCCCGAGCAGGTCGACGGACCCGGCGGTGAAGTCCCGCTCGGCGATCAGCTCGGCGCGCCGGCCCAGCTTGTTGCCGAACCCGCTGACCAGGTCGGCGAGGCCGTCGGTGTCCCGGGTGTCGGTCACGGCCCGCAGCAGCAGGTCGGTGAAGTCGGAGTCCTTCTTGACCGCGAAGAGGCCGGCCGCCTCTCCCTCGTCGGCGTTCATCTCGCGCTGGTAGCGGAAGAGTTCGGGGTCGAGGCCCAGGTCGCCGAGGTGTTCGATCCAGCGGTCGTGGATGTCCTCCCAGTGCACCTCCAGATGCGGGTACGCCTTGCCCGCCTCCGTGAGGGCGTCCCGGAAGCCCTTCATGGTGCGCCGGCGGCCCTGCGCGCCGGACTGCCCCTCGACCGGCGGCCGTACGGCGGTGGACTCGGCGACGGGGAGGTTGTCCAGGCTGAGGCCGGGGCCGGGGCGGAAGGAGTACCAGGCCTCCGCGAACTTGCGCGGGTCGTTGGAGACCTGGCGGCCGCGCCACTCGCTGACCTTGCCGACCACCACGCACTCGCCGGTCAGGGTGTGCTGCCACTCCAGGGCGACGTGCCCGCAGTCGTCGGCGAGCAGGAACTTGCGCAGTACACCGGAGCTGGCGCCGCCCAGCGTGTTGCGGTGTCCGGGCAGCATCACCGAGAAGATCAGCTTGAGCAGGACCGACTTGCCGCCGCCGTTCTCCAGGAAGAGCACGCCGGCGGGGGCGGGCCGGCGCCGCGGGCCGACCGGCTCCTCCTCGAAGAACTCCGCCTGGGTGGGCGCGGGATCGGGCACGGGCTCGCCGACACCGCGCAGGTCAAGCACGGTGTCGGCGTAGCGCGCACCGGCCGGTCCGATGGAGTAGAGGCGGATCCGGGACAGCTCGTACATGGCGGACTCTCGTAAGTCTTCGGCAGGTGGGGGGAGGTCGGGTGGGGCTCAGGCCGAGTGGAACGGCAGCCCGGCGTCGGCCACCAGGTCCAGGGCGTCGGTGTCCTCGGCGGGCAGCAGGGTCGGTGTGCCGTCGGTGACCGGGACGACGCCCAGTTCCAGCAGTTCGGTCATGGCGGCGCTGCCCGCCATGTCACGGACCTGGAGCTGGTAGCGGGCCGTGGTGCGGTAGGTGCCTCCGTGGTCGTCGCCGGTCCGCTGGAGGAAGCCGGAGTCGGTGAGGAAGGCGACGGCCTTGCCGACGATGCCGGTGGTGGAACCGGCGAGCCGTCGCGCGTCCTTGGTGGCACCGGCGGCGCTGCGTCTGATCCAGATGCGCCAGGCGGCCTCCAGGCCGGGGGCGTCCGTGGCCGGGTCGGTGTTCTCCCCCTGCTCCTCGGCGCGCTCCTCCAGGCGGCGGCATGCCTGCCGGACGAAGGCGTCGACGCCGTTGACACTGACGCGCCCGATGTAGCCGTCGTCGGCGAGGTCCTCGGGACGCGGGAACGCCATCGCGGCGACGGCGAGATGGGCCAGCCCGTGCAGGAACCGGTCGCCGCCGTCGGCGGACGTCCGGCGGGCGTAGTCGCTCATGCGCACCGCGAACACCGAGTCCTCGGCGGCGGTGACCGCCATGCCCGCGCGCGGGGACACCTCCAGCACGACCAGCCCGAGTCCCGTGGCCACGGCGTCGGCGAGCCGCGCGAACGCCGGGTCCTCGCGGTAGCGGCGCAGCAGTTCGGTGTACTCCTGGTCGCGGGTGGGCTGGAGCTTGGGCTGCAGCCCGAAGGAGACGAGCCGCGCCGCGTCGGCGGCGTCGGCGGGGGTGACGGCGGAGGGCGCCTGCGGTACGGCGGCCTCCGGCTCACTCCGATCGACGTGCTCGGTCACGCTTGCGGCTCCTTGTGGCGGTGGTGCGGGGTCGTGCGGTGCGCTTCGCGGTGGCGGCCCCGAGTCGTACGGTGCCCGGCGCGGCTCATGCGGCTTCCGTCCGGTCGGCGGCCATCCCGGCGGCGTCGAGCAGCGCCGTGCCGACGATGAGGTCGGCGCCGCCGAATTCGGGGTCGTCCAGCTCCGTACCGTCGTCCACCGCGAACAGCAGCTTCTCCTCGCCCTGCCGGTAGGCGGTGCCCACCGGAGGGCTGGCGGCGTGCACGGCCAGCAGGGCGACCAGGTACGGCAGTTCGGGGTCCCGCCGGCGTGCCTCGGCCAGCAGGCCGGACAGCCGGCGGGGGGCGTCGGCGGGCAGGTCGAGCAGCTCCATCGCGGCGGCGAGCTGCTCCTCGCTGAACCGGCTGTCGTCCGGGGTCGCGATGAGGTCCGGCTCGGGCATCTCGGCGCCCAGGTGCTCCCGCTCCACGGGCGGGGTGAGCAGGATGTCGACGAGGTCGCCGAGCCGCACCGACACCGGTGTGCGCAGGCCGGTGCCGCGCGTGAAGAAGGCGTCCGTGACCCGGACGGCCCGCTCCAGCGGCAGCGGCAGCACGGGCGCGACGAGATGCCCGTACAGGTCCATACCCGACGTGGTCAGGGGGGTGGCGAAGGCCTGCCGGTCCTGCTCGGCGCGGAACAGCGGTCCGGCCTCCAGCAGCCGGGACTGGAGCTGGGTGTGGCGCCGGATGCAGTCCTTGACGATGTCGACCAGCTCGGCCGCACGGCGCTTGTGCTCCGGGTCCTCGGTCTCGTCACGGGCCTTGCGGATGTTGGTGAGGATCGCGTTCTCGTGGCGGTACCGGTCGGCGACGTGGTCGAGTGCTTCCGCGATCATGTCCGGGACGGCGTTCAGCCAGTCGACCGCCCGGACGTTGCGACGGGTGGCGTCCAGGGCGCGGCGCAGCGTCTCGGAGTACTGCACGGTGCGGTACCTGGCCTGCTCGGCGGCCAGTTGGGCGTCCGCGAGGCGCCCGCGGTTGATCAGCACCTCCAGCTTGACCTCGGCGGCGATCTGCGCGCTGGTGACGTCCGTGTCCAGGGCGCCGACCAGGACGTTGACGGCCTCGTCGGTCGTGCGGAGGTACACGGTGCCGCCCGGACCGGGGACCTCCTCGATCAGCTTGAAGTCGTAGTCCCGGCGGACGTAGCTGCCGTCCGGCGTGAAGGTGCCGTACACGGCCCGGAAGCCGCGGTCGACGCTGCCGACGTTGATCAGGTTCTCCAGGACCCAGCGGGCCACCCGCTCGTGCTCGGCGACGGGGCGCCGCGGGGCCTGGGCGGCGATGCGGGGGATGAGGCGGGCGACTATCTGGTCGTGGTCGGCGCCCGTGTCGAAGTCCATGTTGAGCGTGACCAGGTCGATGGCGGCGAGGGCCACCTCGGCCATGCCGTACACCGAGTACTCGCCGGCCAGATTGGCCTTGCGGGCGTCCAGGTCGTGCAGCGGTGCGGTGCAGGCGAGCGCGCGCAGCCGCCGCGCCAGGCCCTCGTCGGCGGCCGGGCCCGGCGCGGGGCGCGGCCCCGCGCTGAGCTGGGGCGGAACGCGGTCCGTCGATGCAGGCGAAGTCACGGTGCACAGACTAGGTCCTAGGTCCGACAACGATCCAAACGGCACGGATCGCCTCCGGCGGGCGCGAGCCCCTCCGCGTGGGCCCCTTGTCCACCGCCTGCCCGGGAAGCCCGCCTCAGGGAACGATCTCCCCCTCCCCCACCCGTCGCCGGTACACCTCGACGACGCGTTCCAGGGAGTCGTCGAGGTAGACGCCGAGGATTCGCTCGGCCCCGGCGGTGTCGCCCGCCTCCAGCGCCTGCAGGAGCTCCTGGTTACGGGCGAGGTAGGGCTCGTGCAGACGGCGGGGATCGTCGACGACGTGGAAGGCGAGCCGCAGTTCGGCGAAGACGCTGCGCATGAGCTCGTCGGTGCGTTCGCTGCCGGCCAGCGCCACCAGTTCGCGGTGGAAGTGGATGTTGGCGGTCCCCAGCGATTTCCAGTCACCTTCACGCACGGCCCGCTGCCCTTCGGCGACGGCTTCGGCGGGCCCCTCCAAGGGGTACGGCGGCTCGCCGAGCCCGCGGACGACCGCGCACTCGACCAGGCGCCGGGTGCGGTAGATGTCCTCCACGTCCTCCACGGTGAGGACCCGGACGAACACCCCCCGGTTCAACTCGTGCACGAGGAGCCGTTCATGGGTGAGCAGGCGGAACGCCTCGCGGAGTGTGTTGCGGGACACACCGAGCGCCCCGCCGATGCTGTCCTCCGACAGCCGGGTCCCGGGTGGGAAGAAGCCCTCGGAGATACGGCTCCTGAGAATGTCCGAGACCCGCTCCGCCGTGCTCGTCCGCCCCAGAAGGGCACGGTCGTCGGCCAGTCCGCCCAGCTGCTCTGCCATGCCCGGAATTCAACCGCAGTCAGAGGAACGAAACAACAGGGGTATTGAAGGATCGTTCAACGATCCCCTACCTTGCTGCCCACGGTCCGGTTCAGCACGGCACACCTCCGCCCTCCGCTCCCCTCACCGCCGACTTTTGCCACCCCCCACGCCCCGCTCCACCGCCGTCCCCACCCCTCCCTTCACTGCGAGGTGCCCATGAGCACTCCCCCTCCACCGCGGACCTCGAAGACCGCTCCGCCGGACGCTCCCCACCCGGCCACCGCCGCCGAGCACGCGGGCGATGAGGGCGCGCTCGGCTGGCTGCGCGCCCTGGGACCGCGCGGGCGCCGCGCATTCGCGGGTGCCTTCGGCGGGTATGCCCTCGATTCGTACGACTACTTCACCCTGCCGCTCAGCATGGTGGCGCTCGCCGCGTATTTCGGTCTGGACAGCGGCCAGACGGGTCTCTTCACCACTGTCACGCTGGTCGTCTCCGCGGTGGGCGGCGCCCTGGCGGGCGTGCTGGCCGACCGGATCGGCCGGGTCAAGGCCCTGATGATCACGGTCGTCACCTACGCCGTGTTCACGGTGGCCTGCGGCTTCGCCCCCAGCTACGAGTGGCTGCTGGTCTTCCGTGCCCTCCAGGGGCTGGGCTTCGGCGGCGAGTGGGCGGTCGGCGCCATCCTGGTCGCCGAGTACGCGAGCGCGCGGCACCGGGGCCGCACCCTCGGGGCGATCCAGAGCTCCTGGGCCGTCGGCTGGGCCCTCGCGGCGGTCATGTACACCTTGGTGTTCTCGTTCGTCGGCGACGACCTGGCGTGGCGGGTGATGTTCTGGACGGGTGCCCTGCCCGCGCTGCTCGTCATCTGGATGCGCCGCCGGGTGCACGACGCCCCCGATGCCGTCGCCGTGCGCGAACAGAGCGCGGAGAAGGGCTCGTTCACCGCGATCTTCAAGCCGGGACTGCTGCGCGTCACGCTCTTCGCGGGCCTGCTCTCCACCGGCGTCCAGGGCGGCTACTACACCCTGGCCACCTGGGTGCCGACCTATCTGAAGACCGAGCGGGAGCTGTCGGTCGTCGGCACAGGCGGGTATCTGACCTTCCTCATCTCCGGTGCCTTCGCCGGGTATCTGACCGGCGGCTACCTCACGGACCTGCTGGGCCGCCGCCGCAACATATGGCTGTTCGCGCTCCTGTCCGCCGTCTGCATCCTGGCGTACGCGAACATCCCGGCCGGCGCCAACACCGTGCTGCTGGTGCTCGGTTTCCCGCTCGGCTTCTGCATGTCGGCCATCTTCAGCGGCTTCGGCTCGTATCTGAGCGAGCTGTACCCGACGGCCGTGCGCGGCACAGGACAGGGCTTCACGTACAACACGGGCCGCGCGGTGGGCGCCGTCTTCCCCACCATGGTGGGCTTCCTCGCCGACAGCTGGGGGGTGGGCGGCGCGCTGGTGTTCGGTGCGATCGGCTACGGCATCGCGGCGCTCGCCCTGCTCGGCCTGCCGGAGACGCGCGGGAAGGAGCTCGTGTGAACCGCGGCGCCTCGCCCGTCGCCGGCGTGCCCGACTCGCCGGTCGCCCTCCTCGACGCGCACGCACGCGCGTGGAGCCCCGCGGAGGCCCGCGCCCGCTTCCGCGCCGGACAGGCGGGCCCCACCGCGGGGGTCGCGGCCGGCCACACCCAGGCCAATCTGATCGCGGTGCCCGCCGACTGGGCCTACGACATGCTGCTGTTCTGCCAGCGCAATCCGAAGCCCTGCCCGGTGCTCGACGTCACGGACACCGGTTCCTGGACGACGGTCCTCGCGGACGGCGCCGATCTGCGCACCGACCTGCCGCGCTACCGGGTCTGGCGGGACGGGGAGCTGGTGGACGAGCCGACGGACGTGCGCGCCCACTGGCGGAGCGATCTCGTGTCGTTCCTGATCGGGTGCAGCTTCACCTTCGAGTCGGCGCTCGGTGAGGCCGGCGTCCCGATCCGCCACGTCGAACAGGGCCGCAACGTGCCGATGTACGTCACAAGCCGCCCGTGCCGTCCCGCGGGACGGCTGCGCGGGCCGATGGTGGTGTCGATGCGTCCGGTGCCGCCGCAGCACGTGGCGGCCGCCCTGCGGGAGACGGGACTGCTCCCGGCGGTGCACGGCGGACCTGTGCACTGCGGCGACCCCTCGGCGCTCGGCATCGCGGACCTGGGACGCCCCGACTTCGGCGACCCGGTGGACCTGGAGCCCGACGACATCCCCATGTTCTGGGCCTGCGGGGTGACTCCGCAGGCCGCGGTGATGGCGTCGCGCCCACCGTTCGCCATCACGCACGCACCGGGTCAGATGTTCCTGACCGACGCCCGCGACGAGCAGTACCGCATCGTCGCCTGACCACCGCACCGGGGAAACGACGGACTCATGACCTCGATCGATCTCAACGCCGACCTGGGCGAGGGCTTCGGCCGCTGGCAGCTCACCGACGACGAACGGCTGTTGTCGGTCGTCACCAGCGCCAACGTGGCCTGCGGCTTCCACGCCGGGGACGCGGCCACCATGCGGCGCGTGTGCGAGCAGGCGGCCGCGCGCGGGGTGCGGATCGGCGCCCAGGTCTCCTACCGGGACCTCGCGGGGTTCGGGCGGCGGGCGATGGACGTGCCGCCCGCCGAGCTGGCGGCCGAAGTGGCGTACCAGATCGGCGCCCTGGAGGTCTTCGCGCGGGCCGCCGGTGCGCGTGTGGCGTACGTGAAACCGCACGGCGCGCTCTACAACCGGGTCGTGCACGACGAGGAGCAGGCGGGCGCCGTCGTGGACGGCGTGCTCCTCGCCGACTCCACCCTGCCCGTGCTCGGCCTGCCGGGTTCACGGCTGCTGGAGCTGGCGGACAAGGCCGGGCTGCCCCCGGTCACGGAGGCGTTCGCGGACCGGGCGTACACCGAGCAGGGCACGCTCGTCCCGCGCGGCCGGGACGGTGCCGTGGTCACCGATCCGGAGGCCGTCGTGGAACGGTCGCTGGGGCTGGCCCGCGCCGGCGAGGTCACCTCCCACACGGGGACGCGGGTCGCGGTACGCGCGCGGTCGCTGTGCCTGCACGGCGACACGCCCGGGGCCGTCGAACTGGCCCGCCGGGTGCGGGAGCGGCTGGAGGAGTCGGGTGTCCGGGTGGAGGCCTTCGCATGAGGACGCGGCCCGTCGGCGACGACGCGCTGCTGGTGGAGGTGTCCTCGGGCGAGGAGGCCCAGGCCCTGCACGCGGAGTTGCTGCGCCGCCGTGCCGAAGGCTCACTGGGGGTACGCGAGATCGTCCCCGCGGCCCGCACCGTCCTGCTCGACGGCCTCACCGACCCGGACCGCCTCGCCGCCGAACTCGCCCTGTCCGACGTGCCTCCGGCCCCGGCACACGCGCGCGAGGTCGTCCAACTCCCCGTGCGCTACGACGGACCCGACGTGGACGATGTCGCCGCGCACTGGGGGGTGTCGCCCGACGAGGTCGCCCGTATCCACGCGGGCACCGAATTCAGCGTCGCCTTCTGCGGGTTCGCGCCCGGCTTCGGCTATCTGACCGGGCTGCCACCGCGGTACGACGTCCCACGCCGGGCGACCCCGCGCACGGCCGTCCCCGCGGGCGCGGTGGCCCTGGCCGGCCCGTACACGGGCGTGTACCCGCGTTCCTCGCCGGGGGGCTGGCAGTTGATCGGCACGACGGACGCGGTGCTGTGGGACCACACGCGGGTGCCGGCGGCACTGCTGGCGCCGGGTACGCGGGTGCGGTTCGTCCCGGTGGACGGATCATGACCGACCACGCGCTCTCCGTCGTCCGCGCCGGCGCCCTGACCACCGTGCAGGACCTCGGCCGTCCCGGTCACGCGCATCTCGGAGTGCCGCGCTCGGGTGCCCTCGACCCGCCCGCGGCGGCGCTCGCCAACCGGCTGGTCGGCAACCCCGCCGACGCCGCCGTCCTGGAGACGACACTCAGCGGCTGTACGGTGCGGCCCCGTTCGACGCTCATGGTGGCCGCGACCGGCGCGCCCTGCCGGGTCACGGTGGACGGCGGTCCGGTCGCGTGGGGCGCTCCGGTGCGGGTGGCGGCGGGCGCGCTGCTGGACGTGGGCCCCGCCACGGCGGGCGTGCGCACCTATGTGGCCGTCTCCGGTGGCGTCGCCGTCGAGCCGGTGCTCGGCAGCCGTTCCACGGACCTGCTGTCGGGCCTGGGCCCGCCACCCCTCACGGACGGCGCGGTGCTGCCCCTGGGCCGCCCGGCGGGGCTGCACGCGCGCGTGGACGTCGCTCCCCAGCTGGCGCCTCCGGCGGAACTCGTCCTGCGTGTCACGCTGGGCCCGCGCGCGGACTGGTTCTCTCCGGAGGCGCTTCAGGTCTTCACGTCGCGTCCCTACCGCGTCTCCCCCGCGAGCAACCGCATCGGCCTGCGCACCGAGGGCCCGGTCCTGGGCCGGGCGACCACCCGTGAACTGCCCAGCGAGGGCATGGTCCTGGGCGCGGTCCAGGTCCCGCCCGACGGCCGGCCCGTCGTCTTCCTCGCCGACCACCCGACCACGGGCGGCTACCCGGTGATCGCGGTGGTGCGCACCCCCGACCTCCCATCCGCCGCCCAGGCACCCCCGGGCACCCCGATCCGCTTCGTCGCGGTACGCCGCCGCTGAGCCCTGCCGGGGGCCGCCCAGAATCGCTCCCGGTATCCCTGAGCGCCCCCGGCGGCTTGACGCAGGCCCGCCCGGGACCGGGGTACGGCGTGGGGTCCCGACCAGCGGCGAGCCCCGGCGGACCGGACTGCCCGGACGCGCATCGCCGCCAGGGCGGGTCCCTCGGTGCGGGTCGGCCCGGCGCACCTGCCATCGTGCCGCTCGACCGGTCCGGGACGCCGGGCGCGCGCCCCCCTGGGCGGGTCGGCGTATCCGTAGACGCAGGGCCCGCACGGAGACGACCCCCGGCCGGCCCCCGCTTCAGCCCGTCGTCGCGTCCGGCCCGATCCGGCTGCGTACAGCCGTCTGCACCTCGTCCTCCTCCGCGGGATCCGCGGCGAGGCGGCGGAGGCGCTCGACGACCCGGGCGTCGCCGGTCTCGGCGTGCCGGGCGGCGATCTCGCGGGTGTTCTCCTCGCAGTCCCAGAGGCATTCGACGGCGAAGCCGGCCGGGAAGGAGGGATCGGTGGCGGCGAGGGCGCGGGCGGTGCGGCCGCGCAGATGGGAGGAGGCGGTCTCCCGGTAGATATGGCGCAGGACGGGAGCGGCGCAGGCGAGGCCGAGGCGTCCGGTGCCGTCGACGAGGGTCCACAGCGTGGGGGCGTCGGGGCCCTCACCGCGTACGGCCTCCCGCAGCGCCGCGAGGACGAGGTCCTTGTCCCGGGCGCCGCCCCGGCAGGCGAGGACACGTCCGGCCGCGGCGCCCAGCGCGTCGGGCCGCCGGGCCCAGCCGCGCGCGCGGTCCACGGCGGCGACGCCGCGCATGCGTTCGAAGGCGTCGACGGCGGCCTCCACGACGGCCGGTGAGCCGGTGACGACGGCGGCCTCGACGAGGTCGAGCACGTCGGGGTCGCCGATGTCCGCGAGGTAGCGCAGGGCGGTGCAGCGGGCTCCGTCGCCGCCGTCCCGGGCCGCCGCGACGATCTGCGGCCGGTCCTCGGGCCCGGCGACGGCCGACAGGCACCGGGCGGCGGGCACGTGCAGCGCGGCGCCGCGTTCGAGCCCCTCCTGGGCCCAGTCGAAGACCGCCTGCACGCTCCATCCCGGGCGGGGCCCGCCGGGGCGCATCTGCCGCTGCCAGCGGTCGAAGCACCCCGCCTCGTGCGCGGTACGCACCCGCGTGGCGATCGACGGCCGGGGATCGTCGGCCCACAGCCGCCAGGGCCGTGGCTCGAAGGCGTCGCGTACGGCGACGGCCAGCTCGGCGTCGCCCTCCGGGTCGGCCGGGAAGCGCGCCAGGACGGGGGCGGCGAGGGCGCGCAGGCCCGCGTCGTCGTCCCTCAGCGCCAGTTCGTCCAGGGCCCAGGCCCAGTTCGAGCCCGAGGCGGCGTACCTGCGGAGCAGTTCGAGGGCGTCCCGGCGGCCGTAGGACGCGAGATGGCCCAGGACGGCGAGGGCGAGCCCGGTTCGTGACTCGTCGGTGTCGAGGATGTCCTCGGCGTCGAAGAGATGGGCCTCGATCGTGTCGAGCTCGCCGTTCAGGTCGAGGTAGAGCCGGGCGTAGTAGAGGGAGCGGTTCTCCACGTGCCAGTCGTGCCGGGGATCGTGCAGCACGCACTGGTCGAGGGCCGCGAGCGCCTCGGAGCGCGGGGCGGTGAGCGCGTGCAGCGTTCCGTCGCCGCGGCCCCGCTGGAGCAGGCCGAGCAGCGTACCGCTGGGCGCTATGACCGGTTCGAACATGGGAAACAGCCTCACATCAAGCGTCGACGCAACCGGGGTTCTTGCTTCACCTGGCCGCGTGACAACACGTCGGGGCGCCCGCCGTTTCCTGCTTGCTGTAGACCATCTTCCTCTGCCTCTCGTCGGTGGCCCATGCGGACCGATCACGGCCCGCGCGGTGCGGCAACACCTGCCCAGCCCTCGCGTCCGTGAATCACGACGTCATGATGACTCGGCACTTCCGTCCGCCGCGACCGAAATTACGGCGGCCCGGTACCGCCTCCCCCGTTTTCCGTGTCCTCGCTGGTCAGAACCGTCGGATCAGTGTGCGCCGAACAGCTCGAGCAGTTCGGTCTTGCCGAACATGCGGGCCGTGTCCACGGCGGACGGCGTGCCCGCGGCCGGGTCGGCGCCTCCGTCGAGGAGGGCCTTGATCACCTCGGTCTCGCCCTTGAAGACCGCCCCGGCGAGTGGTGTCTGGCCTCGGTCGTTGACGCGGTCGCCCTCGGCACCGCGCGCGAGGAGGGCGCGTACCGCCTCGGCGTGCCCGTGGTAGGCGGCGAGCATCACGAGGGAGTCGCCGCGGTCGTTGGTGAGGTTGGCCGGAACGCCCGCGTCGACGTACGCCACGAGCTGCTCGGTCTCCCCCTGCCGGGCCAGATCGAAGATCTTGGTCGCCAGCTCCACGACCTCGGGGTCGGGGGCTTCGCTCATGGCCGGACCGCCTTCCTGCGTGCACGGGGACTGGGTTCTGCGGGGAGCAGGGTACGGGCCGGCGAGCGGAGCGCGGCCGTACGGGTGATTCGCCAGGGTACTGGCTCGCGCGGCACATGACCCGCTGCGTCCGCGGCAAAGATCATCGCAGACACAGTGGCGCTCAGGAGCCCGGCTCATCCGGCCAAGGACACTCCGCCGAGCGGGGGAAATTAGCCGAATTTCACCCACTTGCACCTTTTATCGTATGGATACATCCTGTGAGCCTGGAAGTACTCATGGTGACTGTCCCCACAAACCAGGAGCACTCAGATGATCCTCTCCATCTCAGGCGTCGTACTGCTCGGCATCGTCGTCTTCATCTTCTTCCGCAAGGACGGGCTGAAGGCGTCGCACGCCCTGATCTCGGCCCTGTTCGGCTTCTACCTGGCAAGCACGGCCATCGCCCCGAGCATCAAGGCAGGCGGCGAGAGCCTTGCGAGCCTCCTGGGTGGCATCCAGTTCTGACGCCGCCCCCTCCCGCCCGTACGCACTCGTAGGAGACAGCAGTGGCCCGCCGCCCCCTCCCCCGCATCCTGAGCACCGGCAGCGCACAGTTCACCCGGAGCCGAGAGCTGGCCCGGACGCAGTTCGCCCGAAGCCGGGAGCTGGCCCGGACGGCGGGCGACAGCGCCTCCGACGTCCTCCACCCGCTGATCACGGTCACCCGCGGTCTGCGCCGGCTGGCTGCCGCCGGACGGCGCAGGTGGGCCGAGACCCCCAAGGACAGGCGCGGGCCGCTCCTCTTCCTGGTGGCCTCGGTGATCCTGGTCGTCGCGCTGGTTCCGTACGGGCCGCTGCTCGCCGTCATCACCGTGATGGCGGCGGCAGCCTGGCAGGGCAGGGACCGCGGACCGGCGGCTCCCGAGGGGTCCGACCCGTCGCGGACCGAGCGGCTGAAGGCGCTGTACGAGGCACTCGTCCCGTACTTCTCCGCCCCCGAGGACCCCGAGCCGCTGTACTCCCACGGCGGCGACTGGGAGAAGGCCCTGCCCGAGTACGAGTTCGACGGGACGGGCCGGGTGGTCCGGCTGCTGATCCGCTACCCGGCCTACTTCACCGACGGGGAGGCGCAGGCCCGCATCCGGATCGAGCATCTGCTGACCTCCAAGGCGGGCCGTGGCCGCGAGTACCACTTCGACTGGGACGAGGAGGGCAACGAGCTGACGGTCTCGGCGCTCGCCCCGCTGCCCACGGACATCGCCGCGCAGCGGTTCGTCACGGCACCCGGCGAGACCGTGCTGGGCTTCACCGACGCCACCCTGGTCCGCCGCACGCTGCCGCTCACCCACGGCGCCCGGCAGCGCGACGTCCCGCCGGTGGTGTGGCGCACCGGTCTGCGGTCCACCGAGCCGCACCTGCTCGCCGTCGGCCAGCCCGGCAGCGGCACATCCACCCTGCTGCGCTCCATCGCGCTCCAGGCGCTCCAGCACGGTGACGTGGTGATCGTGGAGGGCGGTGGCACCGGCGAGTACGCCTGCCTCACCGGCCGGGACGGGGTCCTGGCCGTCGAGTGCGGGCTGGCGGGGGCGGTGGCCAGCATCGAGTGGGTGGCGACCGAGACGGAACGGCGCCTGATCGCCGTCAACCGGGCCCGGCAGGCCGGCAAACCGCCGCCCGAGGACACCAAGCGCCCGCTGTGGGTCCTGCTGGACCGCCCGACCGTCTTCACGCACCTGGCCGCCGCCGACGGTCGCAAGGATCCGCAGTCCCTCCTCCAGGTGCCCCTGCGGCACGGTCGGGCCGCCGGAGTCACGGTGGTCGTGGCCGAGCAGTGGGACGCGCTGGACGCCCTCGGCGACGCCGTACGCCAGCACACGCGCGCGCGTGTCGTGCTCGGTCCGGCGACGGCGGAGCAGCTCGAATCCGTCCTCGGCGCTCCCCCGCACACCACGCCGGTCGCCGACACCCCGCCCGGCCGCGGCTACGCCCGCCTGGGCACCGGCCTGGTCCACCGCCTCCAGGTGCCGGCGACCCCGGACCCGTACGACGACGCGACGAGCGAGGCGCACCGGCAGGCCGTACTGGACCTGCTGCCGGAGCGCACCACCCCGATGGAGGCGGAGCCCTCGCCCCGGCTCACGAAGACCGAACCGGAACCGGAGCCGGTCCCGGTCGAGGCCGTGGTGGCCGAGACGTCGTGAGGGGGGCCCGGACGGGGCGCGGCCCGGTCAGGCCACGAACGGCCGCACCGACTCGCCCCCGCCGGTGACCCCGCTCTCCACGAGCCGCGCCGCCGCGGCCAAGCGGCTCGCCGCCTCCTCGGCGACCGCGCCGCCCACGGTGAACGGCAGCCGGACGTAGCCCTCGAAGGCGCCGTCCACCCCGAAACGGGGCCCGGACGGCACCCTGACGCCGACGCGCTCCCCCGCCTCCGCGAGCCGCGATCCCGACAGGCCGCCCGTGCGGACCCACAGGGTGAGGCCGCCGCGCGGCACCTCGAACTCCCACGCGGGCAGTTCGCGGCGGACGGCGGCCACGAGCGCGTCCCGGTTCTCCCGGGCCTGGCCGCGCCGCGCCTCCACGGCCTGCTCCCAGCCGCCGGTGCCGAACAGCCAGTTCACGGCGAGCTGCTCCAGCACGGGTGTGCCCATGTCGGCGTAGGCGCGTGCCGACACCAGGCTGCGGATCACGTCCGGGGCGGCCCGCACCCAGCCGATCCGCATGCCGGCCCAGAAGGCCTTGCTGGCCGAGCCGACGGTGATGACGGTCGATCCGGCGGGGTCGAACGCGCACACCGGCCGGGGCATCTCCAGCTCCGGTTCGAGCCACAGCTCGCTCATGGTCTCGTCGGCGATCAGGACGGTCCCCGCCGACCGGGCGGCGTCCACCAGCCGACGGCGCTGGTCCTCGTCGGCCAGGGCGCCGGTCGGGTTGTGGAAGTCGGCGACGACGTAGGCGAGCCGCGGCGCCGCGTCCCGCAGGACCTGCCGCCAGCGGTCCATGTCCCAGCCGGACAGCCCCTCCGCCATGGCGACCGGCACGAGCCGGGCGCCGGCCTCCCTCATCAACTGGAGGATGTTGGCGTACGACGGCGACTCCACCGCGATCCGCTCGCCGCGCCCGCCGAACATCTGGCAGATCGCGTCGATCGCGCCCATCGCCCCGGTCGTCACCATGATCTGCTCGGGCATGGTCGGGATGCCGCGCGCCGTGTACCGGTCGGCGATCATCGCCCGCATCGCGGGCAGCCCGGCGGGATAGTCGCCGTGGGTGTGGGCGTACGGCGGCAGTTCCTCCAGGGCACCCTGGACGGCGCGGGTCAGCCAGGGTTCGGGGGCGGGCAGAGCCGCGCAGCCCAGGTCGATGATGGAGCCGAGCGCCTCGGGCGGCAGCGGCTCCAGCCCGCGTGCCGGCAGCGGGTTGCCGGCGGGCACGGCCGTCCAGCTGCCGGCCCCGCGCCGCGACTCCAGGAAGCCCTCGCCGCGCAGCGCCTCGTAGGCGGCGGCCACGGTCGTACGGCTCACGGACAGCGCGAGGGCGAGTTCGCGCTCGGCGGGCAGGCGGGCGGCGACCGGGACGCGGCCCTCGAGGACGAGCAGCCGGACGCCGTCGGCCAGCGCCCGGTACGCGGGCGGACGCCGGGTGCCGGGGCCGGCGGGGCGGTCCTGCTGCGAGGTGAGGAGACGGGCGAGCTGTGCGGCACCCACCGCGGAAGTCCACTGCGCCATGATTCCAGTCCACCTACTTCGAATTGGCCATGGATGGCGTTGCATCCCAAGCCACAGGGTGTCATGCGGCAGGCCACTACCACCACCAGGGGGCGCAATTGTCCAGCCAGCGGCACCTCGTACGACGGCTGTCCCAGCTGTACGCGGGCCTCGCCCTCTACGGGGTGAGCTCGGCACTGCTGGTCGGCGCGGGTCTCGGCCTGGAACCCTGGGGCGTACTGCACCAGGGCCTAGCCGAGCGCACCGGTCTGACCATCGGGGTCGTCTCGATCATCGTCGGCGCGGCCGTGCTGCTGCTCTGGATCCCGCTGCGCCAGCGTCCCGGTCTCGGCACCGTCTCCAACGTGTTCGCGGTCGGCCTGGCGATGGACGGCACCCTCGCACTGCTCCCCGAGACGCACAGCCTCGCCGCGCGGATCCCGTTCCTCGTGGCCGGCATCGTGCTGAACGGCATGGCCACCGGCCTCTACATCGCCGCGCGTTTCGGGCCGGGCCCGCGGGACGGCCTGATGACCGGCCTGCACCGGCGGACCGGGCGCTCCATCCGGCTGACGCGCACGGCCGTCGAGGTCGCGGTCGTCACCACCGGCTTCGCGCTGGGCGGGACCATCGGCATCGGCACGATCCTGTACGCGCTGTCCATCGGCCCGCTGGCGCAGCTGTTCCTGCGGATGTTCGCCGTCCCGCCGCTGTCCGGCGGAAGCACGGTCGTTGCCGGCGGGCAACCCGAAGGGGCGATACTGCGCCCGTGAGCACCACACGGATACGCCACCCCTACCTCGACCACCCCGGCCCCATCCCCTTCGCCCACCGGGGCGGCGCGGCGGACGGCCTGGAGAACACGGCACTGCAGTTCCGGCGGGCCGTGGAACAGGGCTACCGGTACATCGAGACCGACGTCCACACCACGCGCGACGGCCGGCTCGTCGCCTTCCACGACGCCACACTGGACCGGGTGACGGACGGCGCGGGCCGGATCGAGGACCTGCCCTGGTCGGAGGTGCGGCAGGCCCGGGTGGCGGGCGAGGAGCCGGTGCCGCTGTTCGAGGAACTGCTGGAGACGTTCCCGGAGGTGCGTTGGAACGTCGACCTCAAGGCGGAGCCCGCCCTCCACCCCTTCCTGGAACTGGTCGAGCGCGTGAACGCCTGGGACCGCGTCTGTGTCGGCTCCTTCTCCGAGGCGCGCGTGGTCCGTGCCCGGCGCCTGGCGGGCCCGCGCCTGGCGACGTCGTACGGGACCCGTGGGGTGCTCAACCTGCGGCTGCGCTCCTGGGGTGTGCCCGCCGCGCTGCGCCGCTCGGCGGTGGCGGCCCAGGTGCCCGAGGCCCAGTCCGGCATCCAGGTGGTCGACCACCGCTTCGTGCGGACGGCCCACGCGCACGGGCTGCAGGTGCACGTGTGGACGATCAACGATCCGGAGCGGATGCACCGGCTCCTGGACCTGGGAGTGGATGGCATCATGACCGATCACATCGACACGTTGCGCAAGGTCATGGAGGACCGGGGCGTCTGGGTCTGACCCCGTCCTGGCTCCGCCCTCGCGCGGGATCTCCACGGGGAAGCGAGGGCACGGGTGGGCACCGAGACCGTGCGTACGGAGGCGGCCGACGAGGCCGCCGGACGGCGTCGCGAACAGCGCGGCTGGTACTTCTACGACTGGGCGTGCTCCGTCTACTCGACGAGCGTGCTCACCGTGTTCCTCGGCCCGTATCTGACATCGGTCGCGGAGGAGGCGGCGGACGCGGACGGCTTCGTCCATCCGCTGGGCATCCCCGTGCGCGCGGGGTCGTTCTTCGCGTACTCGGTGTCCCTGTCGGTCGTCGTGGCCGTGCTGGTGATGCCGCTGGTCGGGGCGGCAGCCGACCGTACGGGGCGCAAGAAGCCGCTTCTGGCGGCCGCCGCCTACACGGGCGCGGCCGCGACCACGGCGATGTTCCTGCTGGACGGGGACCGCTATCTGCTCGGCGGCCTGCTGCTCGTGGTGGCGAACGCCGCGCAGTCCGTCGCGATGATGCTCTACAACTCCTACCTGCCGCAGATCGCCGCCCCCGAGGAACGCGACGCGGTCTCCTCCCGGGGCTGGGCGTTCGGCTACGCGTCGGGCTCGCTGATGCTGGTCGTGAACCTCGGCCTGTATCTGGGGCACGACTCGTTCGGGGTCTCCGAGGGCATGGCCGTCCGCATCTGCCTCGCCTCGGCCGGTCTGTGGTGGGGCGGGTTCGCGCTGGTCCCGCTGCTGCGGCTGCGCGACCGGGGACCGGCCGCCGGGCGGGCCGCCGGGCAGGGCACCACCTCCGGGTTCCGGCAGCTCGCCGCGACCCTGCGCGACATGCGCCGGCACCCACTGACCCTCGCCTTCCTGCTGGCCTACCTGGTCTACAACGACGGCATCCAGACGGTGATCACCCAGGCGTCGGTCTACGGCTCCGAGGAACTGGGGCTCAGCCAGGCCACCCTCATCGGGGCCGTGCTGCTGGTGCAGGTCCTCGCGGTCGCCGGCGCGCTGACCATGGGACGCCTGGCACGGATCTACGGCGCGAAACGGACGATCCTGGGATCGCTGGTCGCCTGGACGGTCACGCTGGCGGCCGGATACTTCCTGCCGGCCGGGGCCCCGGTGTGGTTCTTCGTGCTGGCGGCCGGGATCGGCCTGGTCCTGGGAGGCAGTCAGGCGCTGTCGCGGTCCCTGTTCTCCCATCTGGTGCCGCCCGGCAAGGAGGCCGAGTACTTCTCGGCGTACGAGATGAGCGACCGGGGCATGAGCTGGCTCGGCCCGCTGCTGTTCGGCCTGACCTATCAGCTCACCGGGAGCTACCGGGACGCGATCATCTCGCTGGTGGCCTTCTTCGTGATCGGGTTCATCCTGCTCGCGCGGGTACCCGTACGACGGGCGATCAGCGACGCGGGCAACCGCGTACCGCCCACGATTTAGCGTTCGGAGTGAAAGGGCGGTAGTGTACGCGTTTGGCCTACCAGGCGTACCGTTACTGCGCGTCAAAGATGCCGAAACGCTGTGTCACATCTCCTTGCAGATGTGACAAACCGGGCGCCGGTGGGTACGACATTGGTCAGCAAGGCTGCGGCTACGACGGCGACGCACGACCCGGAACGTGACTCGGAACGGGAATCTTTACCGCCGACCGGACGTTGACCGGATGACGACGACAGCGACACCTGTCCTGTGGGCGACAAGCCCGGGAGGCACGATTCATGAGTGAGCGAGCTCTTCGCGGCACGCGCCTCGTGGTGACCAGCTACGAGACGGACCGCGGCATCGACCTGGCCCCGCGCCAGGCCGTGGAGTACGCATGCGAGAAGGGGCACCGGTTCGAGATGCCCTTCTCGGTCGAGGCGGAGATCCCGCCGGAGTGGGAGTGCAAGGTCTGCGGAGCCCAGGCACTCCTCGTGGACGGCGACGGCCCTGAGGAGAAGAAGGCCAAGCCCGCGCGTACGCATTGGGACATGTTGATGGAGCGGCGTACCCGCGAGGAACTCGAAGAGGTCCTCGCGGAGCGTCTCGCCGTTCTCCGGTCAGGGGCGATGAACATCGCCGTTCATCCCCGGGACAGCCGCAAGTCCGCCTAGCGGACACCGGCTGACGAGCGCACACACACCGCAGGTGCCCCACGGCACCTGCGGTTTTGTGCGTTGTCCTGGCAGCGCCGGCGGCTAGGAGGTGTCCGCGAGGTCCCACCTGCCGTCCGGTGTCCGGCACGCTCCCCGAACTCTTCGAGCAGGGGGACCCTCACTCGCAGCGCATCGGTCGGCCCGCCTACGGGCGGAGGACGCGACCTTACGGAGACGACCTAGCGCGTCAGCGGCGGGCGGGGCCCCTGGGGCTCGTCACCGGGCCGCTCGCGGATGACCTCGCCCTGCACGATCCTGCCGTCGGGGCGGTGGATGCGCGCCTGCTGGAAGGCGTCGCCGAACGACCCGGCCGCCGCCTCGCGCAGCTTGCGGTCGAAGGTCCGCTCCGCGAAACGGCTCACCACCTTCTGCACCGGGGGGATCAGCAGGAGCAGCCCGAGCGCGTCCGAGACCAGGCCCGGCAGCATGATCAGCAGGCCGCCCAGCATCATCAGCCCGTTCCCACCGCCGCTCTCCGGGGTGCCGCCGCGCTGAAGTGCTTCGTTGAGCGCCTGGAAGGGACGCCGGCCCGCCCGCTTCACGACCACGGAGCCGAGCACGAGCCCGGCGACCAGCAGCAGGAAGACCGTGAGCCCGCCGGCCGCGCCGGCCACCACCGTCAGCAGCCAGATCTCCAGCACCAGCCACGCGGCGACGCCCAGCGGCAGGAAGCCGCGCAGACGAGAGCGGCGGGGCCGGGCGGGCGAGGTGGAGGGCGGTGCGCCAGTCGTCATGCGTCCAGTGTGCCTGGGCCCGGTTCAGAGCGGTATAAGTGGACGGCCGGGGCCGCTCGTCCTACGCCCGCTCCCCCTTGGGCGTCGACGGCTTCCCCCGGTTCACGAGCTTGCCCACCCGCTCCTGCGCCCCCCAGGTGGTGACCCGCCACAGCGCCTCGACCAGGATGTCGCGGCTCATCTTGGAGTCGCCGAGTGCGCGCTCCACGAAGGTGATCGGGACCTCGACGACGTGGTAGCCGGCCTTGACGGCACGGCGGGCCAGGTCGACCTGGAAGCAGTAGCCCTGGGACGCGACGTCGTCCAGGCCGAGCCCCTCCAGGGTCTCGCGGCGGAAGGCACGGTAACCGCCGGTGATGTCCCGCAGGGGCAGGTCCAGGGCGAGGCGGGAGTAGAGGCTGCCGCCCCGGGAGATGAACTCGCGGGACTTGGGCCAGTTCACCACCCGGCCGCCCGGCACCCAGCGCGACCCGAGGACCAGGTCGGCCCCCTTGAGGGCGGTCAGCAGGCGCGGCAGCTCCTCGGGCTGGTGGGAGCCGTCGGCGTCCATCTCGATCAGCACGCCGTAGTCGTGCTCCAGGCCCCAGCGGAAGCCCGCGAGATAGGCCGCGCCGAGGCCCTCCTTGCCCTTGCGGTGCAGAACCTGGACGTGATCGTCCTGAACGGCGAGCTCGTCCGCCAGCTTGCCCGTGCCGTCGGGGCTGTTGTCGTCGGCCACGAGCACGTGCGCCTCGGGGACCGCTTCGCGGACCCGGCCGACGATGCTCTTGATGTTCTCCGCCTCGTTGTAGGTCGGGATGATCACCAATGCCGTGCCGAGCGGCCCGAACTGCCTCCCCCGGTCCTGTGCCGCGAGGGTCCCGTCGCCGTCGTTCACTGCTGCCCCTTCATGTCCGTCCGCAGAGGACCACCATAGTGGGCGCGGCCTGCGCCGACGTGACAGCACGGTCGTACGGCGCTGCGGGACGCGCTCGGGGGCTTCGCGCGGAGGCCGGCGGTCCGCGGCCGTCTGCGGATGGGGGCCCGGCGCCCTTCGGGCCGACCTGGGACCCGCCGGCTGCGGGTCGACCTGAAGCCGTTGTCTACTGAGCGCCCGGGCCCCACCCGGGTCACACCTCCCCGGCAGGCCGGAACGTTCCGTCGTCGCCGCGCCGGCGCTGAGCCTGGCTCCCAGTGGCGGTGCGCCGGTGCGGCACACCGTCCCTGACCCAGCGGCGTTACGACCGTTTCCCGAAAGTTCCCCGGTGGTCTGCTCGGGCGTCCGGTGGTGGACGCCGCCGAACCTACCGGCCCCGGACCTCCGCCTGTCAACAGGCTTGCGACCTGCGGCTTTCCGGAAACGTCCCAGGTCAGCGCCCAGGATTCCCAGGTCGTACGACGCACCGGCGCGAGCCGGGCCCGCGCACGCCACCCCGGTAGATCACTCGCCCGGCCGTACGAAGACCGTGCGTCCGCCGACCACCGTGCGCAGGCAGACCGGCAGGTCACGGCCCGGAGAGAGGTCGGGAAGGCCGGGGGTGCCGGAGCGCGGGTCGGTCGACCAGCGCGCGACCCGGTCGTCGGGCGCCTGGACGACCAGGGCGCCGGTGCGCCACACCGCGTAGTCGGCGGGCGCGCCCGGCACCAGGATGCCCGCGTCGTCCCGGCCGACGGCCCGCCACCCGCCCCGCGTGTGCGCGGTGAACGCGGCGCGCGCCGAAATCCGGTGCTCCGTCGTGCGGTGGAACGCGGCGGCGCGGACCGTGCCCCAGGGGTCCAGGGGCGTGACCGGGCTGTCCGAACCGAACGCGAGCGGCACCCCGGCCCGCAGCAGGGCCGCGAACGGGTTGAGCGCGCGGGCGCGTTCGGCACCCAGGCGCTGGGCGTACATACCGTCCTCGCCGCCCCACAGGGCGTCGAACGCGGGCTGCACGGACGCGGTCAGACCAAGCTCGGCGAAGGCGGCGACGGTTTCGGGGGTCAGCATCTCGGCATGCTCGACGCGATGGCGGGCGGCGCGGATCCGGGCGAGGCCGACCTGGTCGGCGGCGGCGCGCATCCCGTCGACGACGGCGGTCACGGCGGCGTCCCCGATCGCGTGGAAGCCCGCCTGGAGTCCCGCCTCGGTGCAGGCGACGACGTGGGCGGCGACGGCGGCCGCGTCCAGGTAGGCGGTGCCGGTGTGCCCGGCGTCGCGGTAGGGCTCGTGCAGGCGGGCGGTGTGGGAGCCGAGGGCGCCGTCGACGAACAGGTCGCCGGCCGCGCCGGCGGCGCCGAGCTCCCGCGCCTTGTCGACGTCCTGTTCGGCCCAGTACCCCACGACCCGGGGGCCCGGCTCCTGCGCGGCGAGGCGGAGCAGGCCGGTGAAGTCGTCCTCGGAGGAGATGTCGGGCCCGCCGCACTCGTGGACGGTGCCGATGCCGAGGGACGCGGCGTGCGCGAGGGCGGCCCGCTGGGCCTCGGTGCGCTGGGCGTCGGTCAGGGCGGCCAGCGCGGTGGCGCGGACGGCGTGGTGGGCGTCGGCGACGAGCGGGGCGTCCGGCGCGCCGGCGGCGCCCGGCGTCATCTTCAGCAGGGCCGTCGTGACGACCGCCGAGTGGACGTCGATCCGGGAGAGGTACAGCGGGCGGCCGCCGGTGGCCTCGTCGAGCTCCGCACGCGTCGGCGGGCGGCCGCCGGGCCAGCGGGCGGCGTCCCAGCCGTGCCCGAGCAGGACGCGGTCGCCCGGGCGTGCGGCGGCGAAGTCCCGTACCAGGGCGAGCGCGGCCTCCCGGGAGGGGGCACCCGACAGGTCGAGCCCGGTCAGCGCGAGGCCGGTCGCCGTGGTGTGCACGTGCGCGTCGGTGAACGCGGGGGTGACCAGCGCGCCGTCCAGGTCGACGACCTCGTCCACGCCGTCCGCGAAGGCGTCGGCGGCCCCCTCGGAACCGACCCAGGCGACCTGGCCGCGCTCCACGACCATCGCGGTGGCGAAGGGATCGGCGGGGCTGTGGACCTCCCCGCGGCGGAGGAGGACGGTCTGCGGCTGGGCGGTGGACTCACTCATGGGAACAGTTTCGCGCCTCGCCCGGCCGCCTTCGGACCGGGGTCGCCGCGAGGGCGGTCAGATCCTCGGCGGCCGTGCCTCGTACGGCGTGGACAGCACCACGGTCGTCCGGGTCGAGACGCCCGCCAGCGACCGCAGCCGGGCGAGCAGTTCCTCCAGCTCGTGCGGGGTGGCCACCCGGACCTTGAGGATGTAGTTCTCGTCGCCCGCCACGCTGTGGCAGGCCTCGATCTCGGGCACGCCCGCGAGCCGGTCCGCGATGTCGTCGGGGGCGCTGAGATCGAAGGGTTTCACCGAGATGAAGGCGGTCATGGGCAGTCCCACGGCCTCCGGATCCACGACAGCGGCATAGCCGCGGATGACGCCGCGCTGCTCCAGCCGGCGCACCCGCTGGTGCACGGCCGACGTGGACAGGCCGGTGGCCTTGCCCAGGTCGGTGTAGCTCATCCGCCCGTCCTTGACGAGCAGCTGCACGATCTGTCGGTCCAGCTCCTCCATGGCAAGAACCTACAGGGCTCTTGATCTCCACGGATACCTCGCCGGCCCAGGTCATGGCCGGTTCGTGATGTCGGCGCCGGCCGCCGTCGGTCCGCCGGGGGACAAACCGGCCGCAGCGGGCACCTGCGGGCGGCATGTGACGAAGGCCACAGTCGTCGAACAGGCTCCGTGATGTCGCCGTGATTAACGCCGTGGGCCGGAGGGAAGTGCTTGCTGTGGTCGAGGCCGCAGCGCCTTCACGGCCCAGCCCGAGGGGGAGAATCCCATGCAGAGTCTTAAGCGTCCCGGTCGTACGGCGCCCAAGCGCCGGCAGCTTGTCGTCGAGCCCGCTCCGGAGGGCGTCGAACCCGACGCCCTGGAGGACGACGAACTCGACGCGTACGACACCTTCGAGATGTACCGGGTGATCTGCCCGGACTGCGCGCAGCCCATCGCACTGCTGGCGGACGAGGAGGTCCTGCCGGAGCACGCGCTGTGCGCCTCGCCGTGGAACCCCTTCGGTCTGACCGTGTGCGCGGGGACCGGCCGCCTCGCCTCCGAGGCCCGCTCCGCGGACGAGTCGGCGGAGCCCCAGGAGCAGGACACCGCCCTGCTGTTGACGCTCCCTCAGGGGCTCGACTGGCGGACCCAGCCCTTCTCGCACGTCGGCGGCCCGGGCTCGCGACCGATGCGGGTACCGGTCATGCGGCGCCACGCCGCCTGAGCGAGCGCCCCGCGCCGCATGTGATCCTCGTCGACGCCCGCACCACGGCATCGTGCTGCTCGCCGTGGTGCGGGAGTCGTGCGCGCGGTCCCGTCAACCGCCGTGCCTGCCAGACGCGTTGAGCTGACGCACCCCGTGCGCGGCGCACGCCCCGGCGTGGGGGTGTCCGCGAACTCACGCCCGAATCTGCGGAGCAGTGACTTGCCCGGCGGCCTCCGCGTTGCCCGGGTATGCCCCCCACCTACTCCGCGACCGGGCCCCAGCGACGCGTCTTCGTCCCGCGTCCCGCAGGAACGCTTCAGCCGCCGGCGCCGCCGCAGCAGCAGGACCCGCCCATCTACCGCGACCTGATGCGCATGTGGGCGGACCGCGGCCAGACGCTGCCCGGGCATCACGACCCGGAGTGGATCCGGCTCGCGGCGCCGCAGGTCAAGCGCGGTCAGTTCAGCGTGACTCGGGACCCGCTAGGTGACGGGCGATGACCATGCGCTGAATCTGGTTGGTGCCCTCGACGATCTGCAGGACCTTGGCCTCGCGCATGTACCGCTCGGCCGGGAAGTCCGCGGTGTAGCCGTACCCGCCGAGGACCTGGACGGCGTCGGTGGCGACCTTCATCGCGGTGTCGGTGCAGTGCAGCTTCGCCATGGCCGCCTGCTTGGCGAACGGCCGGCCCGCGTCCTTCAGCCGGGCCGCCGTCAGGTACAGCGCGCGGCCGGCCTCGATCTGGGTGGCCATGTCGGCGAGCATGAAGCGCAGGCCCTGGAAGTCGGCGATCGGCTTGCCGAACTGGCGGCGCTCGGTGGCGTAGGCGACCGCCTCGTTCAAGGCCGCCTGGGCCACACCGATCGCGCAGGCCGCGATGCCGAGCCGTCCCGAGTCGAGCGCGGACAGGGCGATGGCGAAACCCTGGCCCTCCTCGCCGAGGCGGCGCCCGTCGGGGACGCGGACGCCGTCGAAGTGCACCTGCGCGGTGGGTGAGCCCTTCATGCCCATCTTCTTCTCCGGCGGTGCCGCGCCGACCCCGTCGGCGTCGCCGGGCACCAGGAACGCGGTGATGCCGCGCGGGCCCTCCTCGCCGGTGCGGGCCATGACGGTGTAGAAGTCGGCGATGCCGCCGTGCGTGATCCACGCCTTGGTGCCGGTGATCACCCACTCGTCGCCGTCCCGGACCGCCCGCGTGCGCAGGGAGGCCGCGTCGGATCCGGACGCCGGCTCGGACAGGCAGTAGGCGCCGAGCAGCCCGCCGCCGAGCATCGCGGGCAGGTGCTCGACCTGCTGCTCCTTGCTGCCGTAGGTGGCGAGGGCGTAGGAGGCCAGGGTGTGGACGCTGACGCCGAGCCCGACGGTGAGGCGGGCCGCGGCGAGTTCCTCCAGGACCTGGAGGTAGACCTCGTACGGCTGGTCACCGCCGCCGTACTCGCTCTCGTAGGGCAGGCCGAGCAGGCCGGACTCGGAGAGCAGCGTGAAGACCTCGCGCGGGAAGCGCCCGGCGTCCTCCTCCTCGGCCGCCCTCGGGGCGATCTCGCGCTGCGCGATGTCGCGGACGAGCGAGATCAGGTCCCGGGCCTCGTCCGTGGGCAGTTGACGGTCCACCGTCTGCGGGGCGCGGTCGGGCATGGCGACGATCCTCCCTGTCGGGCACGTCGGCGGACGTGTCGCCTTGGGTTCGGCGGCTCCGCCAGGTCTCTCTGGGCCAGTCCGATGCTCGCGAACTCCGGGTCTCGGAGGCTGCTGACCAGCGGCTGTGCGCTGTGAGTATGCCCGATCGGACGTATGCCGTCACCAGTTAACGACCGCTCACTCCACAACGTGTCCAGCACGTTATCGCGGTCCGGAATTGGTCCGAACCATTGACGTACTGGTCTAGTCCTCCTACCTTGACGGAGCGGTTCATCAACGCGTTCATGCCAATCGGCTCAGCTCCCCTCTCCCCCCACGGAGGACGCACCCCGATGCACAATCCGCACCCCTCACGCCCCCGGCTCCTCGCGCTCGTGTCCGCCGCCTGCGCGGCGGTCCTCGGCGCCGGACTGCTCGCCGGCGCCGCACCGGCCGGCGCCGAGCCCGCCTCCGGCCCGAGGCTCTCCGCCGGCTCCAAGGTCGTCGGCTACTTCACCGAATGGGGCACGTACGACCGCAAGTACTACGTCAAGAACATCGAGACGTCCGGTTCGGCGAACAAGCTCACCCACATCAACTACGCCTTCGGCAACGTCACCGGCGGCAAGTGCGCGATGGGCGACTCCTACGCCGCGACCGAGCGCACCTACACCGCGGGCGAGTCGGTGGACGGCGTCGCCGACACCTGGGACCAGCCGCTGCGCGGGACGTTCAACCAGCTGCGCGAGCTCAAGAAGAAGCACCCGGGCCTGAAGGTCCTGTGGTCCTTCGGCGGCTGGACCTGGTCGACCGGCTTCGGCGAGGCCGCCCGCAACCCGGCCGCCTTCGCGCAGTCCTGCTACGACCTGGTCGAGAACTCGAAGTGGGCCGACGTCTTCGACGGCATCGACATCGACTGGGAGTACCCGAACGCCTGCGGTGCCACGTGTGACACCAGCGGCCGCGACGCCTTCAGGAACGTGATGTCGGCCGTGCGGGCGAAGTTCGGCTCCGGCAACCTGGTCACCGCGGCGATCACCGCGGACGCCACCAGCGGCGGCAAGATCGACGCGGCGGACTACGCGGGCGCGGCGCGCTACGTCGACTGGTACAACCCGATGACGTACGACTTCTTCGGCGCCTGGGACGCGACCGGTCCCACGGCTCCGCACTCGGCGCTGACCTCGTACTCCGGCATCCCGAAGGCGCAGTTCCACACCTCGGCGACCATCGCGAAGCTGAAGGGCCTCGGCATCCCGTCGTCCAAGCTGCTGCTCGGCATCGGCTTCTACGGGCGCGGCTGGACCGGCGTCACCCAGTCGCAGCCCGGCGGCACCGCGACGGGCGCGGCGCCCGGCACCTACGAGGCGGGCATCGAGGACTACAAGGTGCTGAGGACGAGGTGCCCGGCGACCGGCACGGTGGGCGGCACGGCGTACGCGAAGTGCGGGGACCAGTGGTGGAGCTACGACACCCCGGCGACCGTCGGGACGAAGATGACCTACAAGGACCAGCAGGGTCTCGGCGGCACCTTCTTCTGGGAGCTGAGCGGTGACACCGCCAACGGTGAGCTGATCAGGGCCATCAGGTAACCGGTCCCACGGGGGACTCGGGGCGGAGGACCACGAGCCTCCGCCCCTTGCCGTTCGGATCAGACCTCGCGGCGGGCCGGCTGCGGGGCGCGGTAGGCGGGGGCGAGGTCCTCGATGGCGCGCAGGGCGCCGCCCAGGGTCTTCACCAGCAGTTCGCGCATGGTGTCACGGGGCAGCTCGGGGCGGTCGATCCAGTCGAGGGTGGCGCCCTCCACGCTGCACACCCAGGCCAGCAGGCCCATGCGGGCGAGCGGGGCGATGTCGGTGCGGCCGTACGCGCCCTCCGCGAGGGTGGCGATGATCGCCTCGCGCACGCCGTCCCGGACGGAGTGCACCTCGGTGTCGAAGCCGACACCGCCGCTGACGATGGTGCGGTAGGCGGCCTGGTTGTGCTCGGCGTAGCACAGATAGCTGTCGATGGTGCGGTGCACCCGGTCCACAGGATCCAGCTCGCCCCCGCTCGCCGCGAAGGTCACGAGCTCGGCCACGGATTCCTGGATGATCGCGAGGTAGTAGCCGCGCTTGGACTGGAAGTAGTAGTAGATGAGCCCCTTGGCCACACGGGCCTGCCGGGCGATGTCGTCCATGGAGAGCGCGTCGTAGGACGTGTCGGCGAACAGCTTCCGCCCGATGGCGATGAGTTCGGCACGGCGTGCCATCGAGCGCTCGGTGCCGCGGGCCCTGGGACGGGCCGCGTCACGCTGCTGACTAATATTCAATTTCGACCCTGTTATCCAACGGGCGGCGGGACATCGGCAGTATGGCAGACGGGCGCCAGCTGCTTGTTCGAGTGTGATCGAGGCTGACGGGTCCGCTCACAGCGGGGTCGGTATATGTCCGGCCCGGGGGCCCGGTGTGGGTCAGCTCACAGCAACCCGAGCTGGGTCACGAGCATCGCGAGCACCACGACGAGGGTCCAGCCCATGAGGTGTTCGAGGATCTTGGGGCCGTCTTCCCGGGGTCCGCCGGTGCGGACGCGGCCCGCCGAGGTGGAGTGCGCGGTCATATGCCCCACCTTGCCACCGCCGGCGGCCCGTGCGGCCGAGACGTTGCTCACAGCGACAGGGCCCCGGTCGCCCGGAGCCCTGTCACCGTCGCGTCGCGCGGGGTCAGCGCACGCCCACCGCGGCGAGCGCGGCGCGTTGGCGGGGCGTCGGCCGCGCCGGGAAGTAGAGGTAGCAGACGCCACCGGTGCCCGAGACGACCTTGCCGCTCGCGTTGTAGCGCTTGGTCCTGAGCCAGATGTTCTCCCACTCCCGCCGCTTGTAGACACGGCGTACGGCCTCGTTGGTCGGCGAGTTGGGGTCGTTGGCGATCACGTCGCCGTCGGCGGTGAACCCGACGACGGTCATGAGGTGCCCGGCGGTGCCGTAGCCCGCCCCGGTCAGCTCCTCCTTGAGGAAGGACTGGGAGGTGATGGCCGGAATGCCGGCGGCGATCAGCGTCTCCAGGTCGGTCAGCGAGCCGAGCCGGGTGACCACGCCCTGGAGGCCGTCGAAGGTGGCCGCGTAGGCGGCGTTGAACGGCCAGTTCCCGCAGCCCTCGTACTGGTGGTCGTAGGTGAAGCGGGCGGCGTTGCAGACCTGCGGGTCGGTGTACGCCGGATCCACCCAGGACAGTTGCTCCGGGGTGAGCCGGCCGCCCCAGTACTCGATGATCATCTGCGAGGAGGTGGGGCTGCACCAGGCCTCGCCGCCGTTGTCGTACTCCGGGTACTGGCCGACGTGGAGTTCCTGCGAGTAGCGCGGGACGGTCAGCTCGCGGGCGAGGCCGGGCTTCGAGGCCGGGACGGTGAAGCGGTCCGGGACGTCGGAGCCCATCGCACCGGCCCGCCAGACCTTCGGGGTCACCTTGGTACCGGGCTCGCGGTAGAGGGTCAGCCGCAGCCGGTACGAGGCGAGGCGCAGCCCCGTCGCCGGGTCGTCGATCGCGAAGGTGTCCGTCCAGATGCTGCTGCGGCCGTCGCTCTGGTCGTCGACCGAGGTGCGCCGGATGTCCTGGTCGCCGGCCGCCCAGCGGCCCATCACGTACCAGGGGGTGGCCGTGCCGTCGGAGTAGGTGCCCTCGAGTTCGATCTGCAGCCAGCTCCCGGCCGGTGTGTGCGCGTTCCAGGACGCGATCACCTCGGTCGCAGGGACGGCGAGGCGGTGGACGGGGGACGTCCAGGTCGCGTACTCCCAGCGGGCCTTCGTTCCGGTGTGCGGGTCCGTGTACTCGGTCGTGCCCGCCGGCGTGCCGATCACCAGGCCGGGGCGGGAGCCCGCGACGGCGCGGGTGCCCGCGGCGGTGCCGCCGCGCCAGTCCGTGTACGAGGTCCAGGCGCGGTAGTCGACCTGGCGGGCGGCGGCACGGGGGGAGCGGTCGGTGTCGGCCTCGACGGCGGTACCGGCGGCGGCCGCGGGTCCCGCGGCGCCGGTGACGGCTGCGGCCACCGCGGCCGCCAGAACGATTCTGCGGGACGGCTGTTCGGCTGTGCTCATGGGCGGGAGACCCCCAGGTGTCGAGTCGGGTGGGTCCGGTGCACGGGTGTGCGCCAACTATGGCCGCCCCCGGCGGCGTCTGCCAGCACTTCGGCCCCGGGCGTGCCCGCCAATATTGGTCTCGACCACTGGCATGACCTGCGGTTGTCCGCGAAGACACCCTTCGCCTCCGCACCCCGGGGCGGGCGTCCCACGTCCCGGGGTACACCAGGACGGCGTACCCCGCGGACGTGGGACGCGGCCTCAGACGAGGTCCATGGCTGCGATCTGGTCGGGGCGGCCGTAGCCCACCGGGCCAGGGAAGCGGCGCCGCGCCGAGGTGAACCACCACAGCGTGGCCACACCCAGGACGGCGGCGAGGACGACCGGTGCGTAGTTGAACGAGGTCACGGTGACCGGCGCGACGTGCGGCAGCATGAACAGGACGCTGCTGAGCAGGATCCAGGTCACCGCCACCGTCCCGACCGGGCGGCCCCAGCGGCCCAGGTGCCAGGGGCCGGGCTCGAAGGCGTCGCCGAGCCGCAGCCGCAGCAGGATCGGGATGCCGTAGGCGAGGAAGAGCCCGACGACGTTGACGCTGACGACGGCGGTGAACGCGGTGGGCGACCACCAGCCGGGCAGGACCAGCACCACCGAGCAGCCGACCGCGAGCCACACCGCGTTGACCGGGGTGCGGGTGCGCGGGGACACCGAGTGCCACCACCGGGACCCCGGCATCGCCCCGTCCCGGGAGAAGGCGAAGATCTGCCGGGCGTTGCTGGTGAGGTTGGCCAGTCCGCACAACAGCATCGCGCCGATCACGATGAGCAGCAGCGCCTTCGCGGCGGCCGGGCCGACCCCGTCGATCAGGACGCGCACGGCGGGCGCGTCGGCGGCGGCCACCTGGTCGTAGTCCCGCACGCTGTAGACGAGGGCGCACATCAGGACGAGACCGGCCAGCGCCGAGGAGGCTATCGAACGGGTGATCCCTTTCGGTGCGTTGACGGTCGCCCGGACCGTCTCCTCCGACATGTGGAAGCTGCCGTCGAAGCCGGTGAAGGTCCAGCTGGTGACCAGCAGTCCGAGCATGCCGCCGTAAAGGCCGCTCGTGAAACCGGTGTTGTTCGCGACGTGCGTGACGAACGACGCCGGCTGATGCCGGTCGGGCACGGTGACGAGGGCGGTCACGATGACGGCCAGCCCGCACAGCAGCCACCACACGGAGATCCGGTTCAGCACGGCGACCAGCTGCACGGTGTAGGTGTGGGCGAGCCCCTGCGCCGTGATGATCAGGGCTGTGAGCAGCACCGTCCGATGGCCGGTCGGCTCGTAGCCGGGCCACTGCAGGACGATCAGGGCCTGCAGGAAGGTGGCGGCCGCGTACCCGGTGGCGGCCGTACCCCCGACCTGGCCGACGAAGTTGAGCCAGCCCGTGTACCAGGACCAGGCGCCCTTGTGCCGGCGGGCCAGTTTCCCCGCGGAGAAATACAGGGCCCCGCTCGTCGGATAGGCCGAGGCGACTTCCGCCATCGATGCCCCCACGAAGAGCACCACGACGGACACGCCGATCCAGCCGAAGACGAGAATTGCGGGGCCGCCCGCGTCCAGTCCGAATCCGAAACCGGCGAAGATGCCGGCGACCACATTGATGACGGTGAAGGATATGGCGAAATTGTCGAACGCCTGAAAACGACGTGTGAGTTTTCTCGGATAACCCATCGCGTGCAGGGTCGCGTCGTCGTCCAGCGCGATCGGATCCACTGCCCCGCGCGCCCGGGCACGCGAGGCCGGTATCCGTGAGGACACGGTACTGACCTTCCTCTCGGTGGGGGGTGGAGGCCGTCAGGCACCGGGGACGGGCAGACCGCAGGCGCGGCGCGCCCGGGACAGCTCGTCGGCCGGGTCGCCGAAGACGGCCCAGGGCATGCGCGAGGCGTACGGCCCCATGGCCGTGAACGCCGTACGCGCCTCCTCCGCACGCCGGGCCATGACCAGGGCGTGCGCGAGGTACGCGAGGTCGAGGACCGGAGTGAAGGCGTAGTCGGCCACCGTGGGCAGCCAGTCGCGGTGCAGGGCGACCGCCGCGGCGCGCCACTGCGGCTGCTCCCAGACGCGGTCGGCGAGCAGCCGGGTGGGGTCGTAGCACTCGACGAGGGCGACCAGGGGCAGCAGTCCCAGGGCCGAGCCGGCCGGGGCCCGCTGGCCGAGGAAGGCGGCCACGTCCCAGGCTGCGGTCACGGAGCCGCCGTGGCGGGGGAAGAAGCAGGCGAGGAATCGGTGGTGGGCCTCGCGGTGCCAGGAGTCCAGCGACAGGATGTGGGCGAACAGCCGCCAGGGCCCGGGTGGCGCGGTGAGCAGGCCCCTCGGCGCCGCGTCCCGCAGCCGGTGCAGCCGGGCCATCGCCAGCTTGGCCACCCAGGGCGTGGGGTCGGCGGGATCGGCCCTGGCGGCCCGTTCGCAGGCGGCCAGCGCGATCCGCTCCAGCGCCTCGGCCCGCGGGTCGTGCGCGTCGGCCGCGCGCAGGACCCGCACCACCGCGACCCGCGCCCACAGCAGCATCGCCTCCGGGCCGGGTTCCTCGGCCAGCCAGCGCTCCACGAGGTCGGAGTCGGCGGCCTCCGAGGCGAGCACGAGCGAGCGGTGGGCACGCAGCGCGAAGTCTCCCCGGGTGTGCGCCAAAGCCTCGCGGGCGCCCCGATATCGGCCGGCCCGCACCTCGACGCAAACGCGCGCGAGCACCCGGTCGTCGGCCGCCGGATGCCACACGTACTGCCCTGCGAATAACCCAGCGGCCATCGGTCCCAGCCCATCCCCCGTTGTGACACCTCGCCATCGCTCACCAGGCACCCTACTCAGCGTCGTCCACCTCCGGAACATCGATTTCACCGTGGTGGCCGGAGTTTTTCGACGGCAATGGAGAAAACATGGAGTAGTTCAAAGCGATACGTTTTCTCATCACGGTCCGGACTCGGTTCCGGCCGCCCACTAGAATGTGCCGACGCGTTGCGCCAGTACTCCCTCCGACTTCGGGAAGAACGATTCACGAGCTCGCCTCCCGGCTCCGCCGGCTGCCCCCGTCCTGCGGTCCGGTCCGCCTGATCGCCGTCGACGGGCACGCCGGTTCCGGAAAGTCCACGTTCGCCGCGGAGTTGGCGCGCTCCCTCGGCGACGCCCCGGTCCTGCATCTCGACGACATCGCCAGCCACGACGAGCTGTTCGACTGGACCGCGCGTCTGACCGCCCAGGTGATCGAGCCCTTCACCCGCGGCGGGACCGCCCGCTACACCCCCTACGACTGGCGGGCGCGCCGCTTCGGGCCCCCGGTCGCCCTGCCGCCCGAGCCGGTGGTCGTCGTGGAGGGGGTGGGCGCGGGCCGGCGCGCCCTGCGGCCGTATCTCGCCCGGCTGCTGTGGATGGAGCTGCCGGCCGAGGAGTCCTGGGCCCGCGGCCGGGCCCGCGACGGGGAGGAGCAGCGGGAGTTCTGGGACGGCTGGGTCACAGCGGAACGCGCTCACTTCGCCATGGACCCGTCCCGGCCCTTCGCCGACCTCCTGGTACGGCAGAAAGGGCAGGGGACGCCGGGATATCAGGTGATTCACGGGCCTGCTGCGACCGCCGGAGCGGACCACTCGGTCACCCACCGTGACGACCCGTCTGCAATGTGCTGAACTTGTGAAGACGCCTCCCGGGCGGCTTCCCAGGGTGCCCCAACTCGGCTTGACCCAAGGGCCGTACAGGTCTTACGTTCTCAATATGCGGTCATGAGAAACCGCTCTCCAGACGCGAAGCCCCCGATTGTTCCCCCGTGATCGGGGGCTTCGTTCTGCCCGGACGCCGTTTCCCGGGCGCCGAGAGGGGCGATCCGATCACCCTCGGTCACCGCCGCGCACGCCCCCGATGTGCTCCCACCTCCCCCGACGGCCTGTGCGGCACCCTGGGGCGCGCCACGCCGTCGCAGGTACGATGCCCTCGGTGCGACGTACGGACGGCTGCTCTGCGCACCGTGGCAACTCCGGTCCGCGGTACGGCGGTTCGAATACCGGCGGCCGGGGGCGAGCGGTCGGCCAACCGACGGGGGGCACGGTTTGTGGGGGACGTGATGGACTTCGGCACGCAGGGCCCCGAGGCCCCGGCCGACCTCGCCTGGCTGCGAGGTGTGGACGCCTACACGATGGGGGCGTATCCGCAGGCGGAGGAGGAGTTCCGCACCGCGGTGCGGATCGATCCGGGGATGGCCGACGGCTGGCTCGGCCTGCACGCGCTGCGCGTCGACACGACGACCGCGTTGCTGCGGATGTTCCGGCACCGGGAGCGCTTCGGGGAACAGCGCGCCCGGCACCGCCGTACGATCAACTCCTGGTACTGGCTCGGCTGGTGGGTGCAGCCGGTGCTGGAGAGCCCGCGCGATCTGCTGCTGGCCCACGCCTCGCACTGGCTGGACGGACGGCACGTCCCCGAGCTGGACCGCGCGCTCGCCGGGCTGCCGCCCGTGGACACCGACCACCAGGTCCGCTTCCTGCACGCCTGCCGGGCCTACCTGGTCAAGGACTGGGAGCAGCTCGTACGGCACACCGACCCACTGCTCGACGATCCGATGCTCGGCATCGAGGCCGGTCTGTTCGGCGGCATGGCACGGGTGCGCCTGGAGATGTACGGGCAGGCCGAACCCCTGCTGTCGGCCGCGCTGATGCGGTGCCGCAGCGAGCAGCCGCAGCGCAAGGAGCTGCGGTACTGGCTGGCCCGGGCGCACGAGGGCACCGGCCGCTCGGCGGCGGCACTCCCCCTGTACCGGGCGGTGCACCGCGTCGACCCGGCCTTCATGGACACCTCGGCCCGGCTCGCCGCCATCGCCGAGGGCGACGGGTACGACGACAACGCCGACCTGGCCGCGATCACGCTGGCCGGGTTCGGGCAGGACGTCGACGGCACCGACGGGCTCGACCCGCTGTTCGGCGTCGAGGGACGCGACCTGAAGCTGTCGGACCCCGAGCCGCCGGCCGGTCCCCTGCCGTCGGTGGCGGATCCGGCGGTGCGGGAGAAGGCGGCCGTGCCGTCGCAGCCGCTGCCCGCCGGGCCGACCGACCCCGCGTTGCTCGAGGAGGCGCTCGCCGAACTCGAGCGCATGGTGGGGCTGAAGCCCGTCAAACGCCAGGTCAAGGCGCTGTCCGCGCAACTGAACATGGCGCGGCTGCGGGCCGGGCAGGGCCTGCCGGTGCAGCCGCCCAAGCGGCACTTTGTCTTCTCCGGCCCGTCCGGCACCGGGAAGACCACGGTCGCCCGGATCCTGGGCCGGGTCTTCTACGCGCTCGGGCTGCTCGGCGGCGACCACCTCGTGGAGGCGCAGCGGGCCGACCTGGTCGGCGAGTACCTGGGCCAGACCGCCGTGAAGGCCAATGAGCTCATCGACTCCGCGCTCGGCGGCGTGCTGTTCGTGGACGAGGCGTACTCGCTGTCCAACACCGGCTACGGCAAGGGCGACGCCTACGGCGACGAGGCTCTCCAGGTGCTGCTGAAGCGGGCCGAGGACAACCGGGACCATCTGGTCGTGATCCTGGCCGGCTATCCCGAGGGCATGGACCGGCTGCTGGCCGCCAATCCCGGGCTGTCCTCCCGGTTCACCACCCGCGTCGACTTCCCCTCGTACCGCCCGCTGGAGCTCACCGCGATCGGCGAGGTGCTCGCCGCCGAGAACGGCGACCTGTGGGACGAGGAGGCGCTGGACGAGCTGCGGTCCATCGCCGGGCACGTGGTCGACCAGGGATGGATCGACGAACTCGGCAACGGCCGGTTCCTGCGGACGCTGTACGAGAAGAGCTGCGCCTACCGGGATCTGCGTCTGTCGGTCTACCCGGGTGCGCTGACCCGGGAGGAGCTGGCGACGCTGCGGCTGCCCGATCTGATGCAGGCCTACGGCGAGGTGCTGTCGGGGCGGGGGCCGCAGGACCCGTCGGCGCGCTGACGGGTCCCGCGGCGTGCGGCCGGCTCAGCCGGCCAGGGCTCCCTCCGGTTCGCCCGTGCTCAGCCGGGGACCGGTCACCCGTACCTCCGGCAGCTCCCGGTGGGCCGGGTCGCGGACCTCGCCTACCAGCAGCTCCAGCACGTCCTCCAGCGCGACCAGGCCGAGGACCCGGCCGGACGCGTCGGCCACCTGGGCCAGATGGGTGGCGGCCCGCCGCATGACGGTGAGGGCGTCGTCCAGGGCCAGTTCGGAGCGCAGGGTCGTCATCGGGCGCCACACGTGCTGCGGCACCGCCCGTTCGGACTCCTCCAGGTCCAGGACGTCCTTCACGTGCAGATAGCCCATGAAGGCGCCGTTCTCGGCCGCCACGGGGAACCGGGAGTAGCCGGTGCGGGCGGTGAGGGCGACGATCTGGCCGGGGGTGACCGAGGGGCTGACGGTGACCAGCGACTCGCGCCGGAGCAGGACGTCCGTCACCGGACGCGAGCCCAGCTCCAGGGCGTCCTCCAGGCGCTCCTGCTCCTCGGGGTCGAGCAGTCCGGCCTGGCCGGAGTCCTCCACGAGCCGGTTGAGCTGCTCGCTGGTGAACACCGCCTCGACCTCGTCCTTCGGTTCGACGCGGAACAGCCGCAGGACGGCCCGCGCGACCGCGCCGAGGGCGACGGTGATCGGCCGGCAGAAGCGGGCGAAGTACACCAGGCCGGGGCTCAGCCACAGCGCGGCCTTCTCCGGTGCCGCCATGGCCAGGTTCTTCGGCACCATCTCGCCGATGACCAGGTGGAAGAAGACGACCGCGGCGAGCGCGATGACATAGGTGAGCGGATGGATCACGCCGTCCGGCAGGTGCACCCACTCGAACACCGGCTCCAGCAGATGCGCCACCGTCGGCTCGGCGACCGCGCCGAGCGTCAGGGAGCAGACGGTGATGCCGAACTGGGCGGCTGCCATCATCTGCGGCAGATGCTCCAGCCCGTACAGCACCTGGCGGGCGCGGGCCGTGCCGAGCGGTTCGACCTGGCTGCGGCGGACCGAGACCAGGGCGAACTCGGCGCCCACGAAGAATCCGTTGGCGAGCACGAGCAGCGCGGCGAAGAGAAGTTGGAGCACGCTCATCGGGCGACCTCCACGACGGCCCCGGTGCGCACCAGCCGGACCCGTTCGGCCCGGTAGTGCCCGACCCGGCGCACGGACAGCCGCCAGCCGGGCAGCTCCGCCTTGTCGCCGACGGCCGGGATCCGTCCGAGCAGGTCGGCGACCAGGCCGGCGACGGTCTCGTACGGTCCCTCGGGCACGTCGAGACCTATGCGCTGGAGGATGTCGACCCGGCAGCTGCCGTCGGCGTCCCAGGCCGGCCGGCCGTCCTCGGGCGGGGCCGCGGCGAGTTCGGGCAGGTCCTGCCCGTCGTGCTCGTCCCGCACCTCGCCGACGATCTCCTCGACGATGTCCTCCAGCGTCACCACGCCGGCCGTGCCGCCGTACTCGTCGACGACGACGGCGATGGGCTGCTCGCTGCGCAGCCGGGCGAGGAGCGGCTGGACCGGCAGGGTCTCGGGGACCAGCAGGGCCGGCCTGGCGATCCGGCCGACGGGGGTGCGCAGCCGGTCACCCGAACGGACGGCGAGCGCGTCCTTCAGATGGACCATGCCGACGATCTCGTCGATCCGTTCCCGGTAGACCGGGAAGCGGGACAGGCCGGTGGCGCGGGTGAGGTTCACCACGTCCTCGGCCGTGGCCGACGACTGGAGCGCGCTGACCTTCACCCGCGGGGTCATCACGTGCTGCGCGGTCAGCTCACCGAGGGACAGGGTGCGGACGAAGAGGTCCGCGGTGTCCTGCTCCAGGGCGCCGGCCTGGGCGGAGTGGCGGGCCAGGGAGACCAGTTCGCCGGGGGTGCGGGCGGACGCCAGCTCCTCGGCGGGCTCGACGCCCATGGCCCGGACCAGACGGTTGGCGACGGAGTTCAGCGCGGCGATCACCGGGCGGAACAGCAGCGCGAAGACGTGCTGGGGTCCGGCGACGAAGCGCGCGACCTGCAGGGGCCGCGACACCGCCCAGTTCTTGGGCACGAGCTCGCCGATCACCATCTGCACGGCCGAGGCCAGCAGCATGCCGACGACCACGGCGACACCGGAGACCGCCCCCTCCGGGACGCCGATCGCGGTGAACGGACCGCGCAGCAGCTCGGCCAGGGCCGGTTCGGCGAGCATGCCGACGACCAGGGAGGTGATGGTGATGCCGAGCTGGGTGCCGGAGAGCTGGAAGGACAGTTCCCGCAGGGAGGCGACGACCCGGTGGGCCCGTCGGTCGCCCTCGGCGGCGGCCTTCTCGGCGTCCGTGGCCTCGACGGTGACCAGGCCGAATTCGGCGGCCACGAAGAAGCCGTTGGCGAGGATGAGGAGGAACGCGGCTGCCAGGAGCAGCAGGGGGGTACTCATGATGCCGCCGCCCCGATATGTCGGGAGCGGGCGGCGCAGGTACTACAGGACGATCCGTCCATCGCTGGAGGGAATCACTCCTCGGGTAGGAGGGGCCTTCGAAGGACCGGTCGGACCCACGAGAGGCGGAGGCGTCGTGGAAACGCCTCCGCCAACAGATTAATCAAGACCGGGGCACTTGCGGCAGGGCGAACGCCCCCGAGTGCGCCCTGACGGGTGGCGGGTCAGCCCTGACGGCCCTCGGGGTCCTGGACGGAACGGGCCTCGGCGAGGGCGCGCAGGGCGCGGGCGTCGGCGATGGCCTTGTCCTTGGCGATACCGGGCTGGATGCCGAGCGCGGGCAGGCTGGTGCCGTCGCTGAGGTCGAGGAACACCCAGGGGTCGCCGGGCCGCAGGTTCACCCGGACGATCTCGGCCCAGGCCAGCCGGCGCCGGGACGCGATGTTCACCACGGTGACGCCGGCCTCGTCGGCGACCACCCGGACGCGCGCCAGCTGGGCGAGCACGCCGAACATGAGGGCGCCGGTGAGGACGAAGCTGAGCCGCTCCCCCGGGCCGAGCTTGTCCAGCAGCAGCGCGACCGCCGTGATGACGACGAAGATCGCGAGGCCCGCGGCGAGCAGGATGGCGCGGGTGCGGCCCGGCCGGAAGGTGACGGGGAGGGTGGGCAGCTCGGACATGACGGGGCTCTCGGAGGACATCTCGGTGTGTCAGAGGCGGCAGGCGTGGATGGCCGTGGTCAGGATGGCGCGGGCGCCGATGTCGTACAGGTCGTCCATGATCCGCTGGGCCTCGCGGGCCGGGACCATGGCGCGGACGGCGACCCAGCCCTCGTTGTGCAGCGGCGAGACGGTCGGCGACTCCAGGCCGGGCGTGAGGGCGACGGCCTTCTCCAGCTGCTCGACGCGGCAGTCGTAGTCCATCATCACGTACGTCCGGGCGACCAGGACGCCCTGGAGGCGGCGCAGGAACTGCTGCACCTTGGGGTCCTCGGAGTCCGCGCCGGTCCGGCGGATGACGGCGGCCTCGGACTTCATGATCGGGTCGCCGACGACCTCCAGGCCGGCGTTGCGCAGCGAGGTGCCGGTCTCCACGACGTCCGCGATGACCTGGGCGACCCCGAGCTGGATGGCGGTCTCGACGGCGCCGTCGAGGTGCACGACGGAGGCGTCGACGCCGTGGTCGGCGAGGTACTTGGCGACGATGCCCTCGTAGGAGGTGGCGATCGTCTTGCCCTTGAGGGCCGCGAGGTCGCCGCCGACGGTGCCCGGCTTGGTGGCGAAGCGGAAGGTGGAGCGGGCGAAGCCGAGCGGCAGGATCTCCTCGGCGTCGGCGCCGGAGTCGATCAGCAGGTCGCGGCCGGTGATGCCGATGTCGAGCTGGCCCGAGGCGACGTAGATCGCGATGTCCCGGGGGCGGAGGTAGAAGAACTCGACGTCGTTCTCCGGGTCGACGATCCGCAGTTCCTTGGACTCGCGGCGCTGCTGGTAGCCGGCCTCATGCAGCATGTCCGCCGCAGGGCCGGAGAGTGAACCCTTGTTGGGGACGGCGATGCGCAGCATGAGGTCGGCTTCCTTCGTTCGCTCGGTGGTGTGGGGTGGTGGTGCTCAGAGGTGGGCGTAGACGTCGTCCAGGGAGATCCCGCGGGCGACCATCATCACCTGGACGTGGTAGAGCAGCTGCGAGATCTCCTCGGCGGCGGCTTCCTTGCCCTCGTACTCGGCGGCCATCCAGACCTCGGCGGCCTCCTCGACGACCTTCTTGCCGATGGCGTGGACGCCCTTCTCGACGAGTTCGGCGGTGCGGGAGGTGGCGGGATCGCCCTGGGCGGCCTTGTGCTGGAGCTCGGTGAAGAGCTCCTCGAACGTCTTCTTGGACATGGTGACGCTCAGCCTATGCCACATGTGCCGTTCGTCAGCGCCAGGGTTCGGATACTGAACGCAGGGTCGCCGCCGTCGCCACGGCCGCGGTCACCGCCTCGTGCCCCTTGTCCTCGCTGGAGCCCTCTATGCCGGCCCGGTCCAGGGCCTGCTCCTCGGTGTCGCAGGTCAGCACGCCGAACCCGACGGGGACGCCGGTGTCGACCGAGACCTGGGTGAGGCCCTGGGTCACGCCCTGGCACACGTACTCGAAGTGGGGGGTGCCGCCGCGGATGACGACACCCAGGGCCACGATCGCGTCGTAGCCACGGCCCGCGAGGACCTTGGCGACGACGGGGAGCTCCCAGCTGCCGGGGACCCTGAGCAGGGTCGGCTCGTCGATCCCCAGGTCGTGCAGGGCGCGCAGCGCGCCGTCGACCAGTCCGTCCATCACCTTCTCGTGCCACTGCGCCGCGATGACGGCGACCCGCAGGTCACCCACATTGCGTACGGACAGCTCCGGTGCGCCCTTGCCGCTCACGTTCTCGTGTCTCCTCGGTGTGGTTCTACTGGCTGGTGCAGGTGGACAGGGCGGACGGGGCCGGGACCGCGGGCTCCGGGTCCAGCCAGGGCAGTTCGTGCCCCATCCGGTCGCGCTTGGTGCGCAGGTACCGCAGGTTGTGCTCGCCCGCCTGGACGGGCATCGGCTCGCGCTCACTGACCTGGATGCCGTGGGCGAGCAGCGCGTCGGACTTGTCGGGGTTGTTGGTCAGCAGACGTACGCTGCGCACCCCGAGGTCGGCGAGGATGCGCGCGCCGGCGCCGTAGTCGCGGGCGTCGGCGGGCAGGCCGAGTTCGAGGTTGGCGTCGAGGGTGTCGCGGCCGCGCTCCTGGAGTTCGTAGGCGCGCAGCTTGGACATCAGGCCGATGCCCCGGCCCTCGTGGCCGCGCAGGTAGACGACGACGCCGCGGCCCTCGTCCTGGATGCGGTCCAGCGCGGCCGCCAACTGGGGTCCGCAGTCGCAGCGCTGGGAGCCGAAGACGTCACCGGTGAGGCATTCGGAGTGGACGCGGACCACGACGTCCTCGCCGTCGCCGATCTCGCCGTGGACGAGGGCGACGTGCTCGACGCCGTCGACGGTGGAGCGGTAGCCGTAGGCCGTGAACGTGCCGTGGGCGGTGGGGAGATGGACCTCGGCCTCGCGCCGGACGGTGGAGTCGGCGGCGAGCCGGCCCTCGTCGGGGGCGGCGGGCTCCACGGGCTTCGGGTGCTCGGCCTCGCGCCGGTGGGCGACGAGGTCGGCGATGGAGACGATCGTCAGGCCGTGCTTGCGGGCGAACGGGATCAGCTCGGGCAGCCGCAGCATCTCGCCGTCCTCCCCGGCGATCTCCACGATGGCGCCGGCCGGGCGCAGTCCGGCGAGCCGGGCGAGGTCGACGGCGGCCTCGGTGTGCCCGTTGCGGACGAGGACGCCGCCGGGCCGGGCGCGCAGCGGGAAGATGTGGCCGGGGCGGACGAGGTCCGTGGGCCGGGCCGTGCCGCTCGCCAGGAGCTGGAGGGTGGTGGACCGGTCGGAGGCCGAGATGCCGGTGGTCACGCCGTGCTCGGCGGAGGCGTCGACGGAGACGGTGAACGCCGTCTTCATCGACTCGGTGTTGTCCGCCACCATCTGCGGCAGTTCGAGCCGGTCGAGCTCCTCGGGCTCCATGGGCGCGCAGATCAGCCCGCGGCACTCGCTCATCATGAAGGCGACGATCTCGGGCGTCGCGTGTTCGGCGGCGACGACGAGGTCGCCCTCGTTCTCCCGGTCCTCGTCGTCGACGACCACGACGGGGCGGCCGGCCGCGATGTCGGCGACGGCCCGCTCGATCGGGTCGAGCCGCAGGTCCTCGGCGCTCTCGGCGCTGTACAGAATCGGTGCCGCGGTCATGCCGGCGCTCCTTCCAGGACGGGCCGCGCGTCGTTGCGGGAGCGCAGCCACCAGTCGCGCATGCCCCACAGGACGAGTGCGCCGTAGATGACGTAGACGAAGCCGGAGAAGGCGTAGCCGTTGGCGAAGTTGAGGGGGACGCCGACCAGGTCGACGAGGAGCCAGGCGAACCAGAACTCGACCATGCCGCGCGCCTGGGCGTACATCGCGACGACGGTGCCGACGAAGATGTAGGCGTCGGGCCAGGGGTCCCAGGACAGGGTCGGGTACGCCTTGAAGAGCAGCGCGACGCCTACGGTGCCGACGGCGGCCGCGCCGAGCATGGCCGCGCGCTCGCGCCAGGTGGCGAACCGTACGGCGATGTGGCCGTCCTCGCCGCGGCCCTTGCCGCGCTGCCACTGCCACCAGCCGTACAGGGCGACGACCATGACGACGGCCTGCTTGCCGGCACTGCCGGTGAGGTGCCCGAAGAAGGCGCCGAAGAGGATCAGTCCGGCGAGGAACTGCACGGGCCAGGTCCACAGGGAGCGCCGCCAGCCGAGGGCGAGGGCGGCCAGGCCGAAGAGGTTGCCGATCATGTCCGACCAGAGGATGTGCTGGCCGAACAGCGTGAACGCCTCGGAGTTCAGCGAGTTCACCGGGTGGCCGTCCCTTCGGAGGAGAGGCGGTCGCCCAGCATCCGCTCGACGTACTTGGCGATGACGTCGACCTCGAGGTTGACCGGGTCGCCGGGCTGCTTGTGGCCGAGCGTGGTCAGGTCGAGGGTGGTCGGGATGAGGCTGACGGTGAAGAAGTCGGGTCCGGCGTCGACGACGGTGAGGCTGATGCCGTCGACCGTGATGGAGCCCTTCTCCACGACGTAGCGGGAGAGGTCCGCGGGCAGGGAGATCTTCACGATCTCCCAGTGCTCGGAGGGCGTGCGCTCCAGGACCTGGCCGGTGCCGTCGACGTGTCCCTGGACGATGTGCCCGCCGAGGCGGTCGCCCACGGCGGTGGGCCGCTCCAGGTTGACGCGGGAACCCACGGTCAGGGCGCCCAGGCTGGAGCGCTTGAGCGTCTCGGCCATGACGTCGGCGGTGAACTCGCCGCCCTCGTGGTCGACGACCGTGAGGCAGACGCCGTTGACCGCGATGGAGTCGCCGTGCTTGGCGCCGACGGTGACGACGGGGCCGCGCAGTCGGAAGCGACAGGCGTCGCCGAGGGTCTCGACAGCCGTGACGTGGCCCAGCTCTTCGACGATTCCGGTGAACACTTCCCGGGTCCTCCTGCCTCATAGGGGCACGGACTCCGGGGCTGCCGATGACGACAGAATGTACGAGCGAGAGCACCGGGGCGACGCCGGACGAGGGTCCGCCCCATGGACGAACCGGTACGGCGGCGCGCACACAGGCTCGCCCGCCGCGCACTGCCTCCCATCCGGACTTTAACCGTCGGTCCAGGAATTTCACCTGGTCAACCGGTCGCTGGAGGCGACCGGGTCGCGGACTGTAACCGCCGGTTCGGACTTTCACCGACCCCGGAGTGCGCTGCTTGTGGTACATGCCCAGTGTGCCACGACCGGTGGGTGTCCATACGGGCGAGGGGTGTGGGGTGACTCACAGGACGCTTCGCTGGACTTTCCTGGCGGGCGGCGATGCTCTCAACTCCCCTGCGTCCAAGGAAGTTTCACGACTGGTCCATACCTATTGACGCTATGGTCTAGTCCTCTCTACTGTCAGCGGTGCGCGGCGGGGACTCGGCACCCCGCCGCACCCACGAGAGCGCCCGGCGGCGGTGACGACGGCCCTTGCCCGCCGCCGGGTCTCCCCAAGCGCTCCCCTTCCGCCCCCGGATGTCACATCTCCCCCGGGGTGCTCCGTCAGGGACGACGAGGGATGCTCCGCAACAGGAGCGTCCGCGTCGCGAAGGGGTGGAACACGATGGCCACGATGCTGGTGACCGGCGGGACAGGGACGCTCGGCCGGCTCGTCACCGAGCGGCTGCGGGCGAGCGGGCACGAGGTGCGGGTGCTCAGCCGGCACGCGCAGCCGTACGCCGTCGACCTGCGCAAGGGCGGGCCCGGACTGGACGCCGCGATGGTGGGCGTGGACACGGTGGTGCACTGCGCGAGCTCGCCGAACGGCGGCGACGAGGAGGCGGCGCGGCACCTGATCGCCGCCGCGCGCGGGGCCGGGGTGCGCCACCTGGTCTTCATCTCGATCGTCGGCGTGGACCGGGTGCCGTTCGGCTACTACCGCGGCAAGCTCGCCGTGGAACGCCTGGTCGAGGAGTCGGGGCTGGGCTGGACGGTGCTGCGCGCGACCCAGTTCCACGATCTGCTCGCCCGGGTGTCGGGCGCCCTCGCCAGACTGCCGGTCGTGCTGCTGCCGGCCCGGGTGCAGGATCAGCCGATCGAGGTCGCCGAGGTCGCGGACCGGCTGACCGAACTGGCCGGCGGCGAGCCCGCCGGGCGCGTGGCGGACATGGGCGGGCCCGAGGTGCGGACCTTCGACTCGCTGACCCGCGCCTACCTGAAGGCCACGGGCCGCAGGCGCCTCGTCGTGAGCGTGCCGCTGTGGGGGCGGGCCTACCGCGCCTTCCGCTCCGGCGGGCACCTCGCACCCGAACAGACGGTGGGCAGGGGGACGTTCGAGGAGTACCTGGACCGGCGCTTCGGTCACCGGTCCTAGGGAGCGTCGCCCTCCTCACCGCCCCGGCGGGGCGAACAGGACCTCCTGCGCCCGGTCCCGGGCCGTCAGGAGCGCTCCGCGGAGGACCGCCGTGCCGCCCAGGGTGCTCGGGCGGACCGCGACCGGGAGGGGGGACATGCGCCGTACCCGCTCCTCGACCAGGGCGGCGAGGAGCGGGCCGCCGGCCTGTCCGACCTCGCCGCCGAGGACCGCGCAGCCGGGGTCGAGGACGGCGACGACCGAGGCCACGCCCAGCGCGATCCGGTCCGCGAGGGCGTCGAGGAACAGCCGGGCCTCGCCGGCGTGCGCCGCCGCCTCCGCCACCAGGCGTGCGGCGGCCGGTGCGTGGGCTTCCCCGGCCGCGAACCCGTGCTCCGCCGCCAGCCGTGTGATCGCCGCCGAGCCCGCCAGCGAGTGGAAGCCCCCCGCGCAGTCCGTCGCCGACGGCAGTCCCGTGGTGCCCGGCACCGGGAGGAATCCGATCTCGCCGGTGCCGCCGGACGCCCCGCGCCGCAGCGCCCCGTCGAGGACGACGGCGGCGCCGGTGCCGTGACCGAGCCACAGCAGGACGAAGGTGCCGCGGTCGCGGGCCGCGCCGTCGCGCTGTTCGGCGAGGGCGGCGAGGTTGGTCTCGTTCTCGACACTGACGCGGGCCTCCGGGAACCGCTCCTGGAGGGTCGCGACGAGGCCGCGGTGCCACTGCGGCAGGCCGGAGGAGTCGCGCAGTTCGCCGCTCGCCGGGTCGATCAGGCCGGGGGCGCCGATGCCCACGGTGTGCAGCCGGTCCGCGCCGGCCTCCTTCACGGCCCGCTCGACCAGGGCGACCGCCCGCTCCACGGCGGGTCCCGTCCCGGTGTCGTCGCCGATGGGCACGGACGCCTCGGCGAGCACCGTGCCGACCAGGTCGGACACGGCCACGGAGACGCCCTCGGTACGGACGTCCAGCGCGGCGAGATGGGCGCGGTCGGCGACGATGCCGTACAGCCGGGCGTTCGGGCCGCGCCGTTGCTCGCCCGCCTCGCCGACGACGGTGATCAGGCCGGCGTCCGTCAGGCGCTCGACGAGGTCGGCGACGGTCGGCCGGGACAGCCCGGTCAGCTGCTTCAACTGACCGGCCGTCAACGGGCCCTCGTGCTGCAGCAGTCGCAGGGCGAGCCGGTCGTTGATGGCCCGGGCGGTGCTCGGGGATGCGGCGGGCATGCCGGGATCCTTCCAGATCGGCGGGGCCGCGCGCGGCGGCGGGCGGCGTCCCGGCACCCTATCTATCAGGCAGGGTTCCTGATAGTTTACGGCCGGACCGCACGGAGGCGCGGACCGGGAGGGGGTCACTTCATGGGTGGGACCGGTGGAAGGGTCTACGACCTGCGGGAGGTCAGGCGCGCCCGGTACGCCGTGGCCGCCGTCTTCGCCGCGCACGGCGCCGTCACCGGGTCGTTCGCCACCCGGGTGCCATGGATCCAGGACCACGCGGGGGTCAGCGCAGGCCAGCTCGGCCTCGCACTGGCGTTCCCCGCGCTCGGCGCCTCCGTCGCCATGCCGATCGCGGGCCGGGTCACCCACCGCTTCGGCGCCCGCAACGCGCTGCGCGGGCTGATGGCGCTGTGGACGCTCGCCCTGACCCTGCCCTCGCTGGCGCCCAACCTGCCGGCGCTGTGCCTGGCCCTGTTCGCGTTCGGTGCCACGGCGGGCATGGCGGACGTGGCGATGAACGCCCTCGGCGTCGAGGTGGAGAATCGCCTCGGCCGCTCGATCATGTCCGGGCTGCACGGCATGTGGAGCGCCGGCGCCCTGATCGGCTCCGCGGCCGGCACCCTCGCGGCGCACCTGGGCTCGGACGCCCGGCTGCACCACGCGCTCGCGGCGGCGGTGCTGACCGTGCTCGGGGTGGCGGCCTGCCGGTGGGTGCTGGACCTGCAGCCCGCCGAGGACGAGGACCCGCCGCCCCGGTTCGCGTTGCCGCCCCGGTCCGCCCTGCTCATCGGGGCCGTCGGGTTCTGCGCGGTCTTCGCGGAGGGCGCGAGCCTGGACTGGTCGGCGGTGTACCTGCGGGACCAGCTGGACACCTCGGCGGGGCTGGCCGCCGCGTGCACCACGGGCTTCACGCTCACGATGGCGATCGCCCGGATCGCCGGCGACCGGGTGGTGGACCGCTTCGGCTCGGTGCGCACGGTCCGTGCCAGCGGCGTCCTCGCCACGCTCGGCGGGCTGCTGGTCGTCGTCTCCGACGCCCCGGCCCTGGCGATGACCGGGTTCGCGCTGCTGGGCCTCGGGATCGCGGTGGTCGTGCCGCTGTGCTTCGCGGCGGCGGGCCGCAGCGGCTCGAACCCCTCGCTGGCCATCGCGGGCGTCGCGACCATCACCTACACCTCGGGGCTGGTCGCGCCCGGTGCGATCGGCGGGCTCGCCCAGCTCACCAGCCTGGTGGTGTCGTTCTGCCTGGTCACCCTGCTCGCCTCGGGTCTCGCGGTGTTCGCGGGCGTCCTGCGCACCGCCGACCGCGACCGCCCGAAGGTCAGCCGGCCGGACGCAGCAGTTCCCGGCCCACGGCCCTGAACTCCTCGCTCCACGGCGCCGGACGCAGCGTCCGGGCGTCGAGCCGGACCAGCACCCGGCTGCCGTGCGCGTAGGTCACCGAGCCGTCGGACGAGCAGAACCGGAAGCCGTACGTCAGCCCGGTGGTGCCCAGGCGCTCCAGCCACAGGTGCACGGCGTAGGCGCCGGGCCTGGTCACCGGCGCCTCGTAGGTGATGCGCAGTTCCTTGACCGCGTTGCAGGCGTCGCCCGCGGCCACCCAGTCGCCCTCGAAGCGGACGCCGTGCTCCTGCCACAGTTCGGTCCACGCCCGCTCGACCATCAACGGGTAGCGGGCGTTGTGCAGCAGCCCGAGCGCGTCGAGGTCGTCGAAGTGCACGGTGACGGGTACGAGCCGGCCGTGGGACGGGGCGGACAGGGGCAGGGCTTCGGCGGTCACGGCGGGACTCCTGGGACGGACGAGAGGACCCCGCCATCCTAAGCGGACGCTCAGAAGCCGAGGCGGCCCCGGGTCGGCGGTCCGGTCCGTGTACCGGACAATGGTCCGGACCCCTCGTTCGCACGACGAAAGCGATACAGCACCATGGATCTCGGCGTCCGCTGGAAACTGCACGGAGACGGACGCACTCCGGCGCCCGGCGCGGTGGTCCGCCCCGACGAGCGGCTGTCCTGGCCGCGCACGGTCGGGCTCGGCGCCCAGCACGTGGTGGCGATGTTCGGCGCCAGTTTCGTCGCGCCGGTCCTCATGGGACTCGACCCCAACCTGGCGATCATGATGTCCGGCGTCGCCACGGTGATCTTCCTGCTGGCCACGCGCGGCCGGGTGCCCAGCTACCTCGGCTGTTCGCTGTCCTTCGTGGGCGTCGCGGCCGTCATCCGGGCGGACGGCGGGTCGAGCGCGGTCGTGACCGGCGCGGTCCTCGTGGTCGGTGCGGCGCTGTTCCTGGTCGGTCTCGCGGTACAGCGGTTCGGGGCCCGCATCATCCACATCGCGATGCCACCAGTCGTGACCGGCGCGGTGGTCATGCTGATCGGCTTCAACCTCGCCCCGGTGACGGCCTCCACCTACTGGCCGCAGGACCAGTGGACGGCCCTGCTGGTGATGATGTTCACCGGTCTGGCCGTGGTCTGCCTGCGCGGCTTCTGGTCCCGTATCGCGATCTTCCTCGGTCTCGTCGTCGGGTACGGCCTGTCCTGGGTGTTCGACCGTGTCTTCGGCCGTATCCACTCGGTCGACGCGAGCGGCAAGGTCACCGACCACTGGCGGCTCGACCTGTCCGGCGTCTCCCGGGCCGACTGGATCGGCCTGCCCGATCTGCACGGCCCGTCGTTCCAGTGGTCCGCGATCCTCGTCGCGCTGCCGGTGGTCATCGCCCTGGTCGCCGAGAACGCCGGGCACGTCAAAGCCGTCGGTGAGATGACCGGCGACAACCTCGACGACAAGCTGGGCACCGCGATCTCCGCGGACGGCGCCGCCTCGATGCTGTCCACCGCCGTGGGCGGCCCGCCCAACACGACGTACTCCGAGAACATCGGCGTGATGGCCGCGACCCGCGTCTACTCGACCGCCGCCTACTGGGCCGCCGCCGGCTTCGCCCTCCTCTTCGGGCTCTGCCCCAAGTTCGGCGCGGTCGTGGCGGCCGTCCCCGGCGGCGTCCTCGGCGGCATCACCGTGATCCTGTACGGCATGATCGGCCTGCTCGGCGCGCAGATCTGGATCAACGCCGAGGTCGACCTGCGCAATCCGCTGAACCTGGTGCCGGCCGCGGCGGGCATCATCATCGGCGTCGGCAACGTGACGCTGAAGATCACCGACACCTTCGAGCTGAGCGGCATCGCGCTGGGCACGCTCGTCGTCATCACCGGCTACCACGCACTGCGGGCGTTCGCCCCGGCCCACCTCAAGACGCAGCAGCCGCTGCTCGACGAGGGCACGTCGTCGTACGACGAGGGGAACGCCGCCGGCGAGGGCCCTCAGCGCGCCAGCTCGTAGGCGTAGGAGGCGGTGAACGTGCCGGGCTCCCCCTTGCAGCCGTCCGACTCCCCCGGCAGCTTCACCCACAGATAACCGTCGATCCGGGCCTCGCCGGTGGCGAGGGTGGGCGCCCGGCCCAGCTTGCGGCCCGACGGGTCGCACCACTCGCCGCCCGCCGGCGCACCGGCGCCGTTGCGGCTGGTGTCGATGACGGCGCCCAGCCCCGGGCCGCCGCCGAGGGCGTCGAGGACCCGCCGGTCGTAGGCGACCTCGGCTGCCGTGGTGTGGAAGTTGGAGACGTTGCTGAAGACTCCGTCGGAGGACGCCGCCGAGGCGGCGCCCGCCTGCCGGAGCCGTCCCGCCTGCTCGGCCGGCGTGTGCCAGCCGGAGTGCCCGGCGTCGTAGTACACACGGGCCCGGGGGTCGGCGGCCTTGATGACCCGGCCGGCCCGGGCCAGGGACGCGAAACGCGCCGCGCGCTCCCGCTCGGAGAGGCACTCGGACTGGGCGACGGAGTCCGGCTCCAGGACGACGATGACGTCACCGGAGCCCAGCCCGGCCGCGAACCGGTCGATCCACGCGTCGTACGCCGCCAGGTCGGGAGCCCCGCCCTCGGAGTACCCGCCGCAGTCGCGGTCGGGGATCACGTACGGCACCACCACCGGGGTGCGGCCCTGCGCCGCGCCGCCCGAGGTGACCGCGCGGACCCGGGCGGTGATGGTGCCCGGCGTGAAGTCGGCGAACCACACCGCGGCCGGCTGGGCGGCGATCCGGGACTGGATGACGCCGTACCGGGGGTCCCCGGGGTGGCCGCGTACCCACTCCTGCACCTGCGAGTCGAGGTGGCGGTAGAGCTGGGTGGAGGCCGGGGCCGCGCGCCGCGCCCGCTCCGGCGTCCCCGAGGGTGTCGCGGACGCCGTCCGCAGCGGGCTCGGCGAGGCCGAGGCGGACGGGGACGCGGTGGGCGACGGCGACGCGGACGGCACGACGGGCAGCGCGTCGAGACGCACGGAACGCGTCTCCTCGGGCGGCCCGGCCTGCGTGGAGTCCGGCCCGCCGTCGAGGGCGGAGATCAGCCCGGTCGTCGTTCCGACGGCCACCACGACCGAGGCCGCCGCGACCAGGGCGCTCCGCCGTGCGGTCCTCTTGCGCTCGGCCCTGCGCGACGCCAGTCGCTGGGCGCGTGAGCCTGGCACCGTCCTGCTCCCCCTCCCCCACGGCGGGCACGTTCCCCCGTTCTGGGGAAGCGCCGGGCCCGCCGTCACCCGCGTCAGCCTAAAGCTGGGAATCTGCCCCCATGGCGCAATGCGAGCAATTCACCACACCCGTGGACGCCGTCCTCTCCCGTATGCGCGCCCTCGACGCGAGGCTGCCCGAGCGCGACGGGGTCGCGGTCTTCAACCGCGTCTACCTCACCGTCACCGAGGCGGTCGACCGGCACATCGACGCCGGGCGGTTCCCCGACGCGCGTGCCGCGATCACCCTGGATGTGCGGTTCGCGGAACGCTATCTCACGGCGGTGGAGACGGCGGAGGAGGCCCGGCGTCCGCCCGCCTGCTGGCGGCCCCTGTTCCAGATGCGCCGTCACCCGGGCGTACGGCCGCTGCAGTTCGCCCTCGCGGGCATCAACGCGCACATCGGGCACGACCTGGCGCTCGCCGTGGTGGACGCCTGCCGTAGCCTCGGCTGCGAACCCACCGACCTGGAGGACGAGTTCGACCGGGTGGGGGATCTGCTCATCTCGCTGGAGGAGCACATCCGCGAGGAGCTGATGCCGGGTCCCGACCTGTTCCAGATCGCGGACCCGCTCACCCATCTGCTGGGCTCGTGGAGCCTGGAGCGGGCGCGGGACGCCACCTGGGCGGCGGCGCGTGCCCTGTGGGCGCTGCGCCGGCTCCCCGAGCTGGCAGCGGAGTTCACCGAGCGGCTGGACGCGGCCGTGGGCCTGGCCGGGCGCATGCTGCTGACCCCGCTGCGCGACTGAGCGGCCGCCGGGTGGCGGTTCCCGGGCCGCCAGTACGTTGGCCAGCTGCGGCGGTACGCGGTCAGTCCTCCGGCAGCTCGACCGGCGCGATCTCGTCGTAGACGTCGCCCGGACCCGGGTTGCTGGCGTCCGTGGTGCCGCCGAGTTGGTGCATGACGCCCCACACCGCGTTCAGCGCGGTCTGGACGGCGCCCTCGGCCCAGCCGGCGGTCCAGGAGATGTCGTCGCCGGCGAGGAAGATGCCCCGCTTGTCCTCGGGCAGCCGGTCCTGCATGAAGTGGGTGAACAGGCGCCGCTGGTAGCGGTAGTGGCCGGGCAGGTTGGCCTTGAACGCGCCCATGAAGTAGGGCTCGTTCTCCCAGGAGACCGTCACCGGGTTGCCGATGATGTGCTTCCTGATGTCGACCTTCGGGTAGATCTCGCCGAGCGACTTCAGCATGACCTCCATCCGCTCCTGCGCGGACAGCGGCAGCCACTTCAGGCTGTCGTCGCACCAGGTGTAGGAGAGGCAGATGACGGCGGGCTTGTCCGGGCCGTCGTCGAGGAGGTAGGTGCCGCGCGTCATCCGGTCGGTGAGCGTCATCGACATGACGTCCCGGCCGGTCGGATTTCCCCTGTCGTCGACGGCCTTGTCCAGCCAGAACGGCCGGTCCACGGGGACGAACAGCTTCGAGGACTCCATGTAGTGGGTGCGCTCGATCGCGGTCCAGTGGTCGATCGGGAAGAGCGAGTCGTCGCAGTCGATCTTGGAGAGCAGCATCCAGGACTGGGCCGTGAAGATCGCCGCACGGTAGGTGCGGATGTCGCCGGTCGCGTCGGTCACGGTGATCCGGTTGCCCGCGGCCCGGTGCAGGCGGGTCACGGCCGGGCGGGGCGCGCCGTCGACGTGCAGGGACTTCAGGGACGTCCCGTAGGGCCAGTGGACGATCTTCTCCGGCTCGCGCTCCCACAGGCGCAGCGGCAGCTGCTGGGAGCCGCCGACGATGCCGCGGTGGTGGTCGTCGGCCTCGGTGTAGACGACGCGCAGGATCTCCAGGATGGAGTTCGGAAAGTCGGTGTCCCAGCCGCCGGTGCCGAAGCCGACCTGACCGAAGATCTCGCGGTGCCGGAAGGACTTGAAGGCCTCGGAGTCGCAGAGGAAGCCGTAGAAGGTCTGGTTGTCGAGCTTCTCGACGAGCTCGGACCAGATCGCGCGGATGCGCGGCACGTCCCGCTCCCGCATGGCCTGGTTCATGTCGGAGAAGTCGGCGCCCTCCTCCAGGCACTTGTTCCAGGCGGCGGCGACGTCGCGGTAGACCTGCGGCAGGTCGTCGATCGTCTCGGCGTAGTGCGACTCGCCCTTGAGGTCGACGACGGTCGACGGGGTCGTCTCCGACAGAGGGTTGGGGAAGGGCCGGGTCTCCAGGCCCACCAGGTCGATGTAGTGCTGGAGGGCCGTGGAGGACGGCGGGAAGCGCATCGCGCCCATCTCGGCGGTCAGGCCCTCGGTGCTGGGGCCGTCGAAGCCGACGGTGCGCAGCCGGCCGCCGATCTGGTCGGCCTCGTAGACGACGGGCTTGAGGCCCATCTTCATCAGCTCGTAGGCGGCGACGATGCCGGACAGGCCGCCGCCGATGACGGCGACCTCGGTGCCGTGCTCGGTGGCGGGTATCTGGCCGAGGCCGGCCGGGTGGTTCAGGAAGTCGTCGTACGCGTAGGGGAAGTCCGGGCCGAACATGGTGATCGGCGGCTGCTGCTCGTCGGCGTGCTGGACGGCGGTGGGCACCGTGGACGTCATGGGGTACGGACTCCTTGCGACTGCGGGGGAAGAGCGGGGAGGTTCAGACGAGGGACCCGTAGAGGCCGGGGCGGCGGTCCCGCAGATACGGGTTGGCCTCGCGGGAGGCGGCGACGAGGGCGGGGTCGACGTCGGCGAGGACGAGGTCCTCGGCGCGGCCCGCGCGAGCGCGCGCGATGCCGTCGGGGCCGGCGAGCGTGGAGAGGCCGACGAACTCGAACTCCCCTTCGTGGCCGACCCGGTTGACGTACGCGACGTACATCTGGTTCTCGAAGGCCCGCACCGGGATCATCGACTCGGCGACGAACTGGAACGGGTGCATCTGCGCGGTCGGGACGATCAGCAGCTCGGTGCCGGCCAGCGCGTGGGCCCGGACGTTCTCCGGGAACTCGACGTCGTAGCAGATCAGGATGCCGACCCGGACGCCGTCGACCTCGGTCTGGACGACCTGCCGGTCGCCCGGCGTGAAGTGGTCGTGCTCGAAGCGGCCGAAGAGGTGCGTCTTGCGGTAGTCGGCGAGCCGGGTGCCGTCGGCGGAGACCAGCTGCGCGGAGTTGTACACGCTGTCGCCGGCCCGCTCCGGGTAGCCGTAGGCGATCGCGAGCCCGTGCCGTGCGGCGGTCTCGGCGACCGCGTCGGCGTACGCGCCGTCGGCGGGCTCGGCGAGCCGGGCGACGGCGTCGCCGATCGCGTACCCGGTGAGGAACATCTCCGGCGTCACCAGCAGCCCGGCGCCCGCGGCGGCGGCGCGGCCCGCGGCATCGTCGAGGACCTTGAGGTTCTCGACGGTGGAGCCGGGGCGGCCGGAGCTCTGGAGCAGGGCGGTGCGCATGTGTCCTCACCGGGGCGAAAGGGTGGTTGTGGGGGCCATGTAGAAGGTACGGTCGGCCGGCTGGCAGGGACAAGAAGGAGCCGTTGCGCGCCGGTGAGCGGTTCGTTGCGTTCGGGGGCGGGTCGGCGGCGATTCGTTGCGCGGCCCAGGTGCGGGGGCTGCCCCCCGCACCTTCCGCCGTCACGCCGGGGTGGTCCGGGCCCTGGTCAGCGCGGCCGCCGTCACGAGATACGGCATGGCCAGCACCGCGAAGACGGTGCCGTGGGCGAGGTCCGCGCCGAGCAGGGCGTACCCGCCGAACGCGGCGATCGTGGCGAGCTCGGTGCCCAGGCTCGCCACCGAGGTGAGCGTGGCCCGGCGGGACTCCTCGATCCGGTGCTGGAGGCGGACGTCGGCGAGCACCTCGGCCAGCTGGAAGCCGGCGAAGGCGAGGCCGACCAGCGCGATCCCGGCCAGGGTGCGGGACGCCGCGCCGACGGCCAGCGCGAGGGCCGCGCCCGCGAGCAGCGCCGCCAGGCCCCTGGTGCCGAGGCGTTCGGCCGGTCCGGCCAGGAGGCTCCCGGCGGTGACGGCCGCCCACACCAGCATGACCAGGTACGGCACGGCCGCCTCGGGGACCCCGATGTCGCGGACCAGCAGCGGGACGTACTCGTCCAGCGCGCCCCACACCGCCGCGACGGCGGGGACCAGCAGCAGCGCGCCGCGCACGGCCCGGTCGCCGCGCACATCGGCGAGCCCGGACCGCAGCGTCGCGGTCCAGCCGCCGTGGCCGGTGGCAGGCCGCTCACGCCGCTCGGGGAACAGGGTGGCCACCGCGGCGGTCACCAGGCAGGCCAGGACGCTCGCGCCGCCCACGGCCCGGTAGCCGCCCCAGGCGAGCACGGGTCCCGCGAGGCCGAGGGAGGCCACGGTGCCCAGCAGACGCGCGGCACGGGCGCGGCCCATGACGCGCGCGTAGCGGCCGGCGGCGTCACGCCGGTCCAGCTCGTCGTAGACGAGGGCCTCCAGCGCGCCGGAGCCGAGCGCGCCGCCCGCGCCCCACAGCACGAAGCCGGTGGCGAAGGCGGCGTACGACGGCACGGTCACCCACAGCGCGAAGCCGGCGGCGGTGAGCAGCGGGCCGATCCACAGCAGCCGGCGCCGGGACACCGTGTCGGCCCAGACGCCCGAGGGCACCTCCAGGAGCACAGCGGTGAGCGACCACAGGGCGAAGAGCGAGGAGATCTGCCAGAGCGGCAGGCCGGTGTCGGCGAAGAGCAGCGCGTACACCGGGTAGAGCAGGACGAAGTCGTCGAGGAACGCGTAGCCGTACAGCGTGGCCGTCAGGCGTCGAACGCCGGGCGTGGGCACACGCGGGGGTGAGAGTGTCATGGGGCCTTCCCGCAGGGACGTCTCGGACACCGGGGGTACGGCGTCCGGGGCGGACCTCGGGAGGCACGGCTGGTGGATCAATGTCGCCAGGTCATGACACCGATGATAGGTGCCGGGGCGGCTCTCAGGCGGGCGAACCGGAGGAGAAACGGCGCAGCAGCGGGGAGAGCACCAGCACCGACTTGGTGCGCTCCACGAACGGCTCCCCGGCGATCCGCTCCAGGACCCGTTCGAAGTGCCGCATGTCCGAGGCGAAGACCTGCACCACGGCGTCCGCGTCGCCGGTGACTGTGGACGCGGCCACGACCTCCTGGTACGGCTCCAGACCCCGCCGGATCGTCTCCGGCGAGGTGTTGTGCCGGCAGTAGATCTCGACGAACCCCTCGGTCTCCCAGCCGAGGGCCGACGGGTCCACCCGGACGGTGAAGCCGGTGATGGCCCCGGTGGCCCGCAGCCGGTCCACGCGCCGCTTCACGGCGGGCGCGGACAGGCCGACCAGGTGCCCGATGTCGGCGTAGGAGCGGCGGGCGTCCTCGGCGAGGGCGTGCACGATGCGTTCGTCGAGATCGTTCAGCACTGCGGGCGGTTCACTTCACTTCAGGCAGGGCGAGACGGGAACGGCGATACCCGTACAGGAAGTAGAACACGAGTCCGGCGACCATCCAGCACCCGAAGACGACCCAGGTGACGGTGTCGAGGCTGACCATGTTGTACACGCAGAACAGGAAGCCGAGCGCCGGCAGCACCGGTCCGAACGGCACCCGGAACGTGCGCTCCAGCTCCGGCCGCCTCCTCCGCAGCACGATCACCGCGATGTTGACCAGCGCGAAGGCGAACAGTGTGCCGATGCTGGTGGCGTCGACCAGCTTGCCCAGCGGGATGAGGGCGGCCAGCGCACCGCAGAACAGCGACACGATCACCGTGTTGAGGCGGGGGGCGCCGGTCTTCGGGTGGACCTTGCCGAGGGCCTTGGGGACGAGGCCGTCGCGGGACATGGCGAACAGGACGCGGGTCTGGCCGTAGAGGACGGTGAGGACCACGCTGGCGATGGAGATGACCGCGCCGAGGGCGAGCAGGGTGCCCCAGAAGGTCTGGCCGGTGACGTCGTTCGTGATCGCGGCGAGGGACGCGTGGGAACCCTCGAACTTGGTCCAGTTCCAGGCGCCGACGGCCACCCCGGCGACGAGGACGTAGAGCGCCGTCACGATGATCAGCGAGAGCATGATCGCCCGCGGCAGGTCCTTCTTGGGGTCCTTGGCCTCCTCGCCCGCGGTGGAGGCGGCGTCGAAGCCGATGTAGGAGAAGAACAGCGTGGCGCCGGCGGCGCTCACCCCGGCCATGCCGAGCGGCATGAAGTCGGCGTAGTTGCCGGACTTGAAGCCGGTGAAGCCGACCGCGCAGAACAGCACCAGCGCGGCGATCTTGACCGCGACCATGATCGTGTTGGCGCGGGCGGACTCGCGGACCCCGCCGAGCAGGAAGACCATCGCCAGCAGGACGACGATCAGCGCGGGCAGGTTGATGACCCCGCCCTCGCCGGGGGCGGAGGACAGCACGGACGGGATGGTGACGCCTATGGTCCCGTCGAGCAGTTCGTTGAGGTACTCGCCCCAGCCGACGGCGACGGCGGCCACGGAGACGCCGTACTCCAGCACCAGACACCAGCCGCAGATCCAGGCGACCAGCTCGCCCATCGTTGCGTACGCATACGAGTACGACGAGCCGGCGACGGGGATGCTGCCCGCCAGTTCGGCGTACGACAGGGCCGAGAAGAGGGCCGTGAGACCGGCGATCACGAAGGCCAGGGTGACCGCGGGGCCGGCCTCCGGGACCGCGTCGCCGAGGACGACGAAGATGCCGGTGCCGAGGGTGGCACCGATGCTGATCATGGTGAGTTGCCACAGTCCGAGGGAGCGCCGCAGGGACCCTCCCTCGCCCTGGCCACCCTCCGCGACCAGGTGTTCCACGGGCTTGCGGCGCATCAGGCGCGCGCCGGTCCCACGGGGGGCGGCGGCGGCCGTCCGGTCTCGGTCCTGCGGGGGTGCGCCTTGGTCGAGCACGCGCTGGCTCCTTGTCGCTGCCGGTCAGGGCGGCTGGGACCGGCGGCATCCCCTGAGGGCGGGGGCCCACCGAGCGGGGTCCCTGCCGCGCCACGTACGAGGCGACAGCCTACGAGCATCGACGTTGCGGGTGAAATGCAGCAACCTTGCGCATACCCGCAAGATCATTGCGTTCCGGGGGCTCGGGCGGGTGTTCGTTGCACGAGGGCTTTCGACCGTTGCGCCGGGACGCGGAACGGCCCCTTCCGTCCCATGCGGCGGGGTGCCGGGGCGAAGGGGCCGTACCAAGAAGGTCGAGGACCGGTCAGCTCCAGCTGGCGTGCAGCGGCTTGCCCTCGGCGTAGCCGGCGGCGCTCTGGATGCCGACGACGGCCTTCTGGGCGAACTCCTCCAGCGAGGCGGCGCCCGCGTAGGTGCAGGAGGACCGCACGCCCGCGATGATCGAGTCGATCAGGTCCTCCACGCCGGGACGGGCCGGGTCGAGGAACATCCGCGAGGTGGAGATGCCCTCCTCGAACAGGGACTTGCGGGCCCGGTCGTACGCCGACTCGTCGGAGGTGCGGTTGGCCACGGCCCGCGCGGACGCCATGCCGAACGACTCCTTGTACAGCCGCCCGCTCGAGTCCTGCTGCAGATCGCCGGGCGACTCGTAGGTGCCGGCGAACCAGGACCCGATCATCACGTTGGACGCGCCGGCGGCGAGCGCCATGGCGACGTCGCGCGGGTGCCGGACACCGCCGTCGGCCCACACGTGCTTGCCGTACTTCCTGGCCTCGGCCGCGCACTCCAGGACGGCGGAGAACTGCGGGCGGCCGACGCCGGTCATCATGCGGGTGGTGCACATGGCGCCGGGGCCGACCCCGACCTTGATGATGTCCGCGCCGGCCTCGATCAGATCGCGCACGCCCTCGGCGGCCACGATGTTGCCCGCGACGATCGGTACCTGGGGGTCGAGTGCCCGCACGGTCCTGATGGCGGCGATCATCGACTCCTGGTGGCCGTGGGCGGTGTCGATGACCAGGGTGTCCACACCCGCGTCGAGCAGCTGCTTCGCCTTGCCGCCCACGTCGCCGTTGATGCCCACGGCGGCCGCTATGCGCAGCTTGCCGGCGGCGTCGACGGCCGGGGTGTACAGGGTGGCGCGCAGGGCGCCCTTGCGGGTCAGGATGCCCGCGAGACGGCCGTCGGCGTCGACGGCGGGGGCGTAGCGCCGGTTGTGGGCGTCGAGCTTGTTGAAGGCCTCGCGCGGGTCGATGTCCGCGTCCAGGAGCAGCAGGTCGCGGGACATGACGACCTCGAGCTGCGTGAAGCGGTCCACGCCGGACAGGTCGCTGTCGGTGACCACGCCGACCGGCCGCCGGTCCTCGTCGACGACCACACCGGCGTTGTGGGCGCGCTTGGGCAGCAGGGCCAGCGCGTCGGCGACGGTCTGGTGCGGGGCCAGCACGATCGGGGTGTCGAGCACGTGGTGGCGGCTCTTCACCCAGGAGACGACGTCCGTGACGACCTCGATGGGGATGTCCTGCGGGACGACCACCAGCCCGCCGCGCCGGGCCACCGTCTCGGCCATACGGCGCCCGGCGACGGCGGTCATGTTGGCGACGACCAGCGGGATGGTGGTGCCCGTGCCGTCCGGGGCGCCGAGGTCCACTCCCTGCCGCGAGCCGACCGCGCTGTGGCTCGGCACCATGAAGACGTCGTCGTACGTCAGGTCGTACGGGGGCTGGATGTCGTTGAGGAAACGCACGTGCTGCACATCCCAGTCGATCAGAGGTGGCCCCCGGACAGGTCAGCCAGGGGGAAGAGCACGTACTTCATTGTCCCATGCGGGCCGGAACGCCCTGAACGGTCACATCGTCCAAGCAGGTCAGACCCCTACTTGGAGGAACCTCCGAGGTCGAGCAGCACGGTGAGGTCCCGGGTGCCGTCCGCCGCCTCGGCGAACACCTCCCGGGCCAGCCGCCACTCGTCGGGCCGGGCGTCCTCAAAGGCCCGCCAGTTGCGTACGACCAGCCACATGCCCCGCTCCCGGCCGGCCTCGGGCCAGACGGTGCGGTCGGACAGGGAGTCCGCCAGCGCGTCCCAGTTGCGCCCGAACCAGTCCGGCAGCCGCAGCGCCTCGGCGCAGCGGTCCATCAGCGCCGCCTTGTCCGTGACCCCGTCGAGGTCGAGCGTGACCACGAGCTCCGTCATACGAGTGCCGCTCCGGTGTTCGTCGATGCGCAGAGGGGGCGGCACCTGGCCGCCCCCTCTCCGACGCGTTGTCAGTTCCCGTCCGGGTCCGTCCTGCTGAGCGCCGGCTTCGGCGTCGGGCCGGCCGCCATCAGCACGTCCGCCGCGGAGGTGTCCGTCACCAGGCTGGTGACGAGCCCCGAGCGCAGCACCGCGTCGATCGCGGCCGCCTTGCGCGCCCCGCCCGCGATCGCGACGACCTCGGGGATACGGCGGAGCTGGTCGGCCTTGACGGTGATGCACCGCTCGCCGAGGTCCCGGCCGACCCGGCGCCCCTGGGCGTCGAAGAGGTGCGCGGACATCTCGGCGGCGACACCGAGCGAGGCGTAGTGCGCCCGCTCCTCGTCGCTGAGCATGTCGTGCACCGTCGAGATGCCCGGCTCCCAGGAGCCGATGGAGACGCAGGCGACCGTGACCTTGTCGAAGTACTCGAAGGCCCGGGCGATCCCCGTCTGGTGCCGCAGCGCCGCCGCGGTGGCGGCGTCCGGCAGCAGCATCGGCGCGTAGATGGGGTGCGCGTCGCCGCCGGAGACCTGCGCGGCCCGCCGGACGGCCTCCACCGAGCCGCGCTCGGCGGTCCCGGCGTCGTACACGCCCGTCAGCTGGACCACTGTGCACGGTGGCAGCCGGTTGAGGGCGGCGGCCATGTGGATGGTGGACCGGCCCCAGGCCAGGCCCAGCACGGCCCCCTCGTCGACCAGCTCGCCGAGCAGGTCGGCGGCCACCTCTCCCAGGTTCTCCGGGTCGGGCGTCTCCTCGGCGTCGGCCGGGGACTCCACGACCACGGCGTGCCGCAGACCGTACCGGGCGCGCAGCGCGTCCGAGCGCTCGGCGTCCAGTTCGGCCGGCACGCGGATCTCGATGCGCACCAGATCCCGTTCGAGAGCGGTCTCCAGGACCCGGGCCACCTTGAAGCGGCTGACGCCGAACTCCTCCGCGATCTGGATCTTGGACTTCCCCTCGAGGTAGAAGCGGCGGGCCATGGCCGCCGCCTGCACCAGCTCAGCGGGTCCCATCCGCATGGCTGACCGGCCCGCCGACATACCCGACACGGCGATCTCCTCACTGCTGTTCACACTCTGGATTCGCCGTTCATCCTTGCAGATCCGGCGCACTTGATCCGCCCCGATGGGCGGGCGTTCACGTTCCCTTGGTTCAGTGGCCGCACGCCCAGGCGGCCGTCCTGGTGGCCTCGTCGGCCTGGGCCCGCAGCGCGCGGACCGCTTCCGCCGGGTCGTCGGCCCCGTAGACCGCCGAACCGGCGACGAACACGTCGGCGCCCGCCTCGGCGCATCGCTCGATCGTGGACTCGGACACGCCGCCGTCCACCTGGAGCCAGAGCTGCAGACCGTGCTTGGCGATCAACTCACGGGTGCGACGAATCTTCGGAAGCATGATGTCGAGGAACGCCTGCCCGCCGAAGCCGGGCTCGACGGTCATGATCAGCAGCATGTCGAGCTCCGGGAGCAGGTCCTCGTAGGGCTCGATGGGCGTCGCGGGCCTGAGCGCCATGGAGGCACGGGCGCCCTTGGCCCTGATCTCCCGGGCCAGCCGGACGGGAGCGGCGGCGGCCTCGACATGGAAGGTGACGGAGGAGGCACCCGCCTCGACGTACCGGGCCGCCCAGCGATCGGGCTCCTCGATCATCAGATGGCAGTCCAGCGGTGTGTCCGTCGCACGGGCCAGTGACTCGACGACCGGCACGCCGAGCGTGAGGTTCGGGACGAAATGGTTGTCCATGACGTCGACGTGGAGGTAGTCGGCTCCCTCGACCGCCTTCGCCTCGTCCGCGAGGCGGGCGAAATCGGCGGACAGGATGCTGGGGTTGATCTGCGCGGCCATGACCCAAGCCTGCCATGCCCGGGCGCGATTGTTACCCCCGGTCCAGACCTCAGGCGATCGGCGGATGCCGGGGGCGGGCCGCGCGTGCCGTGCAGGGCGGCCGACCGGGTCGTCGGAGGACTGCGGGGGTGGCCATCACCGGGACGCGGGGCGTGGCGCACCTGGTGTGCGGACGGCGTTCGAAGGGGGTCGTGCTGATCTTCTGGCTGGTGGTGCTGTTCGTGACGGCCCCCTGGCGCAGAGGCCGACGGACGCGCGGGACACGACGCGGCCTCCTGGCTGCAGGGCTGGCTCCGCCGAGGCCACCCAGGTCCCGCACCTGTCCGAGAACTTCCGGCCGGAGCAGATCCCCGCGGTCGTGGTCTCCGCCCGTGACGGCGGTCCGACGGCCCGGGACCGGGCGGAGATCGCCGAGGACGCGGCCGAGCTCAAACGGCTGACCGGCGCATCACGGGCCCCGGCGGCACCTCGGCGGACTTCGCGGAGGCGTTCGAGGGGATCGACTCGACACTGCTGTTCGCGGCGACGACGGTCGTCATCGTGATGCTGCTGATCATCTACCGGAGTCCGTCCCTGCTGCTGGTCCCCCTGGTGTCCGTGATCGTCGCCGTGTTCTCCGCGCAGACCCTCATCCATCTGCTCGGGCGGCTCGGGGGCCCGACCGTGAACGGCCAGAGCTCGGGCATCCTGACGGTGCTCGTGTTCGGCGCGGGGACCGCCTACGCCCTGCTGCCCGTCGCCCGTGACCGGGAGGAACTGCGCCGCCCCGACGACCGCCACGAGGCGATGGCGCGCGCCCTGCACCGGGCCGGCCCGGCGGTGATCGCGTCCGGCGCGACCGCGGTGGTGAGCATGCTGGTGCTGCTCGCACGGAACAACGTGAGCAGCGTGCTGTTCGCGCTGCTCCGCGACAGTGCCGCAGTCGAGGCAGCTGACGACCCGTTTCCAAACCGTGACGGTCGGAAGGCCCGGCTCCCTCACCTGCGCCGTCGTATCCCCTCACCATGAACTACACACTCTGCGTATACGCGCCGCGTATACACGACGTGTAGAGTGCGGATCATGTCCATCGGTCACACCCTTTTGGGGCTCCTGGAGTCCGGCCCGCGACACGGTTACGACTTGAAGCGGGCCTTCGACGAGACGTTCGGTCACGACCGCCCGCTGCACTACGGCCAGGTCTACTCGACGATGTCCCGGCTACTGAAGAACGGCCTCGTCGAGGTCGACGGAATCGAGGCCGGCGACGGCCCGGAGCGCAAGCGCTACGCGATCACCGACGCCGGCATCACCGACGTAGAGCGGTGGCTCGCGACCCCGCAGAAGCCGGAGGAGTACCTCCAGTCGGCCCTCTACACCAAAGTCCTCCTCGCGCTGCTCACCCACCGGGACGCCGCCGACATCCTGGACGCCCAACGCTCCGAACACCTGCGCAGCATGCGCATCCTGACCGACCGCAAGCGCAAGGGCGATCTGGCGGACCAGCTGATCTGCGACCACGCCCTCTTCCACCTGGAAGCGGACCTGCGCTGGCTGGAGCTGACCGCCGCCCGACTCGACAAACTCCGTGAGGCTGTAGCTCGATGACGACTTCTCCCCCTGGTTCCCTGCTCACCGCTCAGGACCTGCGCAAGACCTACGGGCACACCCACGCTCTCGACGGCGCCGAGTTCTCCCTTCACGCCGGCGAGGTCGTCGCCGTCATGGGCCCCTCCGGCTCCGGCAAGTCGACATTGCTGCACTGCCTCGCGGGCATCCTGCCGCCCGACTCGGGGTCGATCACCTACAACGGGCGCGTGGTGACGACGATGAGCGACGCCCAGCGCAGCGCCTTACGCCGCTCCGAGTTCGGCTTCGTGTTCCAGTTCGGGCAGCTCGTGCCGGAACTGACCTGCGTGGAGAACGTCGCTCTGCCGCTCAGGCTGAACGGCACCTCCCGCAAGGAAGCCGAGCGGGCGGCGCTCGGCTGGATGGAACGCCTGGAGGTCGACGACCTGAAGGGCAAGCGGCCCGGCGAGGTCTCCGGCGGCCAGGGCCAGCGCGTCGCCGTGGCCCGCGCGCTGGTCACCGGCCCGCGGGTGCTGTTCGCCGACGAACCGACCGGCGCGCTCGACTCCCACAACGGCGAGCGCGTGATGGAACTGCTCACCGGCGCTGCCCGCTCCACCAACGCCGCCGTCGTCCTCGTCACCCACGAGGCACGGGTGGCCGCCTACTCCGACCGCGAGGTCGTCGTACGCGACGGCAAGTCCCGGGACATGGAGCGTGCCATATGAGTTCGCGCCAGTGGTCCAGAGACCTGGCCATGGGAGCTCGGTTCGCCGTCACCGGCGGCCGCGAGGGCTGGATCCGGTTGACGCTGACAGCGGTCGGCGTCGGCCTCGGCGTGGCTCTGCTCCTGTTGTGCACCGCGATGCCCAACGTGTTCGCCTCCCGCAGCAAGGTGGAGGACGCCCGCTACGCCAACGTGTACGCCCGGAAGGTCCCGCCCAGGGCCGACAACACTCTTCTGATCGCCGACGCCGACACCACCTGGCACGACGACGACATCCTGGGCCGGTTCGTCGAACCCGAGGGCAGGCGGGCGCCGCTGCCCCCCGGTGTCGACCGCTTCCCGGGCAAGGGCGAGATGGTGGTCTCCCCCGCGCTCAAGGACCTCCTCGCCTCGGACGAAGCGAAACTGCTGCGGGAGCGCCTGCCGTACAAGATCACCGGCACGATCGGCGAGAGCGGGCTGATCGGCTCGCACGAACTGGTCTACTACGCGGGCGCCTCGGGGCTGAAGCTCACGGACTCCTCCCTGGTGACACGGCTGGCCGAGTTCGGCAAACCGGACGCGCCGCCCGAGAAGACCGATCCTGTGCTGCTGCTCATGATCCTGGTCGTGTTCGTGGTACTGCTGACGCCGGTCGCGGTGTTCATCGCCGCCGCCGTCCGCTTCGGCGGCGAGCGCCGCGACCGGCGCCTCGCCGCGCTGCGCCTGGTCGGCTCCGACAGCCACATGACCCGGCGGATCGCCGCGGGCGAGGCGCTGGCAGGAGCCCTGCTCGGGCTGGCGGTGGGCACCGGCTTCTTCCTGCTCGGCCGCCAGAAGCTGGGCGCCGGCGAGTTGCTGGGCGTGAGCGTCTGGCCCAGCTACCTCAACCCCGCTCCCGCACTTGCCGCGCTGGTCGCGGTCGCGGTGCCGGTCGCCGCGGTGCTGGTCACACTCCTCGCGATGCGCGGCGTGACCGTCGAACCCCTCGGGGTCGTGCGCGCGGCCAAGCAGCGCCGCCGCCGGCTGTGGTGGCGGCTGCTGCCGCCGCTCGCAGGCGTCGCCATGCTCTACCCGATGATCGGCCAAGGCCACGAGAACGGGAACTTCAACCAGTACCCCGTCATCGGCGGCGTCCTGATGCTGCTGATCGGCATCACCGCCCTGCTGCCCTGGGCCGTGGAAGCAGTCGTCGTCCGGCTCGGCAAGGGCCCGCTGTCCTGGCAGCTGGCCGTGCGACGACTGCAGCTGAGCAGCGGCACTGCCGCCCGCATGGTCAACGGCATCGCCGTGGCGGTGGCCGGGGCCATCGCGCTGCAGATGCTCTTCGCGGGAACGCAGAGCCAGTACACCAAGAGCACCGGCCAGGACCCCAGCCGAGTCCAGATGGAGGTCGACTTCGGCCCCAAGCCGCTGCCCGGCATCGAGCGCGAATTCACCGGCACCAAGGGGGTCCTGGCCGCGGTGGCCCTGGCCCGCTCCCAGTACGGGGACGCACGTCGCGACCCGGAGAACAGCAACGACCTGACCGTGGGTGACTGCGCCGCCCTGCGTGAACTCGCCACCTTGCCCTCCTGCCAGGACGGTGACGTGTTCATCACGCGAACGCGGAGCGGTTACTCGGACCCCAGCAACGCATCCGAGATCGCCCTGGTGAAGCCCGGGCGGCAGCTCTACCTCGACCCGTCGTACGGCGACGCCGAGCGCCGCCTCGAGGTGCCCTGGACCGTTCCGGCGAACATTCGGCAGGTGAACGCGCGCAAGGACTCACTGCAGGACTACACCACTCTGCTGGTCACCCCCGCCGCCCTGCCCCAGAAGGCCGCGCCCGCGGTGTTCTCGGACGGTGTCTACCTGCGTCTGGACCCGTCGGTGCCGGACTCACGGGAGTACGTACGCAACGTCGTCGCCCGCATCGACCCCCTGGCACACACCTACAGTTGGGTGGCGACCCAGGAGGACGTCAAGTACACCTCCATCCGCACCGGCCTGTTCGTCGGCTCCGCCTTCGTGCTGGCACTGATCGGAGCGAGCCTGCTGGTCTCCCAACTGGAGCAACTGCGCGAGCGCAGGAAGCTGCTCTCCGCGCTGGTCGCCTTCGGCACCCGGCGCCGCACGCTGACCCTGTCGGTGCTGTGGCAGACGGCCCTCCCGGTCGGACTCGGCCTCGTCCTGGCCACATCGGTGGGTATCACCCTTGGCTCGGCGCTGCTGAAGATGACCCGTACGCCGGTGGCCATGGACTGGGCGAGCGTCCTGACCATGACCGGCGTGGGCGCGGCCGTGGTCGGCGTGGTCACACTGCTCAGCCTGGCGCCGCTGCTGCGGATGATGCGCCCGGAAGGCCTGCGCACGGAATAACCCCTCACACGTCCCCCGAGGTGGGCTCCTCCCGTCGGGAGGAGCCCACCCCTGCTGAGTCACCCGGAGCAGGCATCGAGCATCGCGCGTGAGGGGCTGGCCCGGTCGGTGCTGTCGGTGGACTGTCAGCGCCTCGTGCAGGCGCTCCCGGACCGGCATCGGCTCCGTCAAGGGCCGCTGATCTGCCAGGGGGTGACTGACTTGTTCGGCCTGTCAGCCCAGGACTCGACTGCACCAGGCCAGTGACCCCCGTGAACACGGAGCGATGAGTTCAGCAGCAGCCGCAAACTCTCCATCCGAAGGTCACACGGGGACACCTACCCGTACAGATGGAGCGTCGGACTTCATGTCCACGAGCGAGTTCGGTCACTCACTCCGAGACGCTACAGCGCGCTCCGTGTCAGTCCACGCGCCGCATCAGCGCCAGGTACATCGCGTCCGTACCGTGCACATGGGGCCACAGCTGCACATCGGGCCCCTCCCCCAGTTCGGGCACGCCCGGCAGCAGGCTGCGCGCGTCGATCAGCTCGACCCCGGGCCGCTGCTTGAGGACGTCGTCCACGACGGCCCGGGTCTCGGCGAGGTGCGGGGAGCAGGTGGCGTACCCGACGACCCCGCCCACCCGCACGGCGTCCAGCGCGTTGCGCAGCAGCCCCCGCTGCAACGGAGCGAACCCGTCCAGATCCTCCGGCCGCCTGCGCCAGCGCGCCTCGGGCCGGCGCCGCAGCGCGCCCAGCCCCGTGCACGGCACGTCCACCAGCACACGGTCGAAGCTGCCCGGCCGCCACGCGGGCCGCGTCCCGTCGCCGGCGATCACCTGGTACGGCCCCGGGTTGCCGGCCAGCGCCCGGGCCACGAGCCCGGCCCGGTGCGGCTGCTTCTCGGAGGCGACCAGCATCGCGCCCCGCTGGGCGGCCATCGCGCCGAGCAGCGCCGCCTTCCCGCCGGGTCCCGCGCACCCGTCGAGCCAGTGCCGGTCGGGACCCTCCAGCGGCGCGTTGGCCAAGGCGAGCGCGACGAGCTGACTGCCCTCGTCCTGCACGCCCGCGCGCCCGTCGCGCACGGCCTCGATCGCGCCGGGCTCCCCGCCCTCGGCGAGCCGCACGGCGTACGGGGACCAGCGCCCCGGCACGGCGGCCTCCTCGGTCAGCAGTTCCTCGGTGGTGGCCCGCCCCGGGCGCGCGACCAGCGTCACCTCGGGCCGCTCGTTGTCGGCCTCGAGCAGGCGCTCGATGTCGGCGCGACCGCCGCCGAGCGAGTCCCACAGCGCCGAGACGACCCAGCGCGGGTGCGAGTGCACGACGGAGAGATGGTCCTCGGGGTCCTCGTCGTAGGGCGGGGCAACCCGCTGGATCCATCCGTCCAGGTCGTCCTGGGCGACCTTGCGCAGCACGGCGTTGACGAACTTGGCCCGCCCGTCGCCGAGCACGACCCGGGCCAGCTCCACCGAGGCGGACACGGCCGCGTGGGTCGGGATGCGCGTCCCGAGAAGCTGGTGGGTGCCGAGGCTGAGCACGTCGAGCACCGGCGGGTCGACCTCACGCAGCGGCCGGTCCACACAGGCGGCGATGACAGCGTCGTACGTGCCCTGCCGGCGCAGTGTCCCGTAGACCAGCTCGGTCGCGAGTGCGGCGTCCCGTCCGTCGAAGTCGCCCTTCTCGCGCGCCTTGCGCAGCAGCGGCGGCAGCACGAGGTTGGCGTACGCGTCCCGCTCGTCCACGGCGCGCAGCGCCTCGAAGGCGAGGATGCGGACGGGGTCCTTCTGAGGCCGACGGTAGGGCTTGCCGGGCCTGCGGGGCCGACGAGAGGTGTCACTCACGAAAAAGGTGCTCCGGATTGCTGGACGAGAGATACGACCAGCCTACGTCCCGTCGCGGGCCCGGCGTGCCCCGGTCAGGCCCCGACCCGCTCGCCCTGGGCGATGCGCGCGCCGCGCGCCCAGTCCGCCGCCCGCATGGGCTTCTTGCCCTGCGCCTGCACCCACAGCAGCTCGACGGCGTAGGAGCCGGTCCCGACGTACACGTTGTTCTTCCCGGCGGCGAGCTCACCGGGCGCGAGGTCGTCCCGGCCCGGCACCGGCTGCACCTGGATCAGCTTCAGGCGCTCGCCGCGGAACGTGGTCCAGGCGCCGGGCACGGGCGTGCAGCCGCGCACCACACGGTCGACGCGCAGGGACGGGGCGGTCCAGTCGATGTGCGCGTCCTCGACGTTGACCTTGGGGGCGAGGGTGACGCCGTCGGCGGGCTGCGGCACGGCCTTCAGGGTGCCGTCCTCGATGCCGTCCATGGTGGCGGAGAGCAGCCCCGCGCCGGCGAAGGCCAGCCGGGTCAGCAGGTCGCCGCTGGTGTCGGTGGGCCGGATCTCCTCCGTGACCGTCCCGTAGACCGGCCCGGAGTCCAGGCCCTCCTCGATGAGGAAGGTGGACGCGCCGGTGATCTCGTCACCGGCCATGATGGCGTGCTGCACGGGGGCGGCGCCGCGCCAGGCGGGCAGCAGCGAGAAATGCAGGTTGACCCAGCCGTTGGCGGGCACGTCGAGGGCGACACGCGGCAGCAGGGCGCCGTAGGCGACGACGGGGCAGCAGTCGGGCCCGATCTCCCGCAGCCGCTCCAGGAACTCGGGGTCCCGCGGCGTGGCGGGCTTGAGCACCTCGATCCCGGCCTCGGCGGCCCGCTCGGCCACGGGGCTCGCGACCATCCGCCGTCCCCGCCCGGCCTGCGCGTCGGGCCGGGTGACGACGGCGGCCACCTCGTGCCGCCCGGAGGCGATCAGAGCGTCCAGAGCGGGAACGGCGACCTCGGGGGTGCCGGCGAAGACGAGCTTCATGGGTGGGCGGGGCCTCTCGGACGGGGGCGGCTGGGCGACGCACCAGTCTATGGGTGCGGGGGCCGCTGACTCACGCCGGAGCACCGGCCGTTCGGGAAGCCGGTTCCGCCTGCGGCCTGCCGTGGCGCGCACCCCTCCGCCGGGCGCAGGCATATGCCCACACGCCCCCACAGCGTGACCAGCGGCGCCCTGCCGCGTTGGTCAAGAAAGAGTTGACCCCTTCGGGCCGCCGACGCCGACATCGCGGCCCTCTCCTTTTCACGCCGGTTCGAGAGGCTTGTTCATGGCCGACCACGCAACCCACGACGCCCAGGCTCGGGCCAGCCTGCACTTGCTGGTGCGGGACATCGAGCGGGTCCGCCGGCAGGTGGACGCACTGCGCACCCTCACCGCCCAGCTGGGCAACGTCTACCGCCCGCGCCGCTCGGGCCCGTCCACGGGCTTCGTCGTCTACGGGCGCGCCCCCGCGCCGACGGTCCGCCTCGCGCAGGAGCTGCGGGACAGCGTCGAGACCCTGGTCACGGCAGCCGTGGACTTCGACCGCTCGCTGGGCTTCTCCTGGGACGCGGTCGGTTCCGCCCTCGGTGTCACCAAGCAGGCCGTCCACCGCCGCTACGGCGCACGCCGTGCCGCCGCCCAGGCCGCGGCCGAGGCCGAGCGCACGGCCGAGGCGGCCGGCACCCGCACGGTCAACGTCTCCACCGCCCTGCCGGCGGTGCCGACGGTCCCGGCCGCCCGCTCCATGCCGACCCAGCCGACGGCCGGGAGCCCCGCCCTGCGCGACGAGGCCCGGCCCACGGCGTTCCCCGGCCCCCGCAACGGCTGACACCCCCTCGACTCTGCCCTCCCGGCGCGCACCCGGGAGGGCAGACCTCTTCCTGGCCGGGAGCCCCAGGGCGCGCGGGTTCCCCGCCGCCGCCGACGCTCGGCCGATGTCCGACCGGTCGGCCAGCGCCGCCTCCCCTGCCTTCCCGGTGCTCATGATCGCCTTCCCGCCGGGGGCGGACACACGGGCACGGCGCCGCCCCCGCCCGCGGTCGCTCAGCCGACACCCCACGGGTCGATGAGCACGAGAGCGGTCTCACCGCCCTGCCGACGGTGCCATGGCCCCCCGCCTCACCGGGCGCGGACCCACGGACCCGCAGCCTCCCGCCGCCATCGCTCAGCCGTCGTCCAGCCGGTCGATCCGCACCGGCACCATCTCGCCGTCCCGCCGACAGCACCACGCTCCCCGCGCCGGGCTCAGGCGCACAAGCCCGGCAGCCACCGCCGCCATCGCTCAGCCGATGTCCAGCGGATCGATCCGCACCAGCACCGTCTCGCCGCCCCCGCGGGCCATCCGTGCCGCCCGTGCCGACTTCAGCGCCGCCGCCAGGGCGGCCCCGCTGCCAGGGCGCACCCGGATCAGGGCGCGGTCCCACTGCTCGCCGGGCGGCGGGCCGCCGGGGCGCCGCGGACGTCCGGCGGGGGTGACCGGCAGCGGCACGGGGCCCAGCACCTCGGCGTCACCCGGCAGTTCGACGGCCGCCAGGAACTCCGCGAGCGCCTCGGGCGGCCCGGACACCGCCGCCATCCGCGACACGGGTGGGAAGCCCAGCTCGGCGCGCTCGGCCAGTTCCCGTACGGCGAACCCCGCCGGGTCCCAGCGCACCAGCGCCTGCACCGGACGCAGCGTCGCCTCGGCGACGATCACCACGGTGCCGCCCGCCTCCTGCGGCCGGACCAGCGCGGAGGCGGTGATCCAGCGCCGCAGCGCCTCCTCGCCGGACCTCAGGTCCGCCCGGCCGAGCATCGCCCAGCCGTCCAGCAGCAGCGCCGCCGCGTACCCGCCCTCGGCCACCGGCTCCGCGCCCGGTGTGCTCACGACCAGCGCGGGCGCCCCCGGCACGGTGTCGAGCACATGCTCCCGCCCCGAGGTGCGCACGGGGACAGCCGGGAACGCCCGCCCCAGCTCCTCGGCGGTCCGGCGCGCACCGACGACCTGGGCCCGCAGCCGGAACCCGCCGCACTCGGGGCAGTGCCAGTCGGGGGTGTCCTGCCCGCACCAGGCGCAGGTCAGGGCACCGCTCCCGCCACTCGCCTCCAGCGGCCCCGCGCAGTGCCGGCACCGGGCCGGCTCCCGGCACCGGTCGCAGGCGAGCCGGGGGACATAGCCGCGCCGCGGGACCTGCACGAGGACGGGGCCGTGCCGCAGCCCTTCCCGGGCGGCCTGCCAGGCCAGGGAGGGCAGCCGGGCGGCCCGGGCGGCCTCGTCGCGGGCGAGGTCCCCGTCGCCGACGGTCCGCACCAGCGGGGTGAGCCGCCGGGCGCGCTCGCGGTCCGCGGTGAGCGGGACGGCCCACTCGCTGCGGACGAGCTGTGCCGCCTCCACGGTGCAGCCCCAACTCCCCAGCAGAAAGCCGCACTTGCCGCCTGCGGCGCGCAGCTCCAGCACCTCCCGCACATGCGGAAACGGGGCATTGTCGTCGCTGTGGCTGGAGTCGCCGTCGTCCCAGATCACCACGAGACCGAGGTCGCGCACCGGGGCGAACATCGCGGCGCGGGTGCCGACCACGGCCCGGACGGAGCCGCGGCGCACGGCCAGCCATTCGAGATACCGGCGCTCCTGGCCCGCGTCGGCGGTGAGCAGCGCGTGCTGCCCCTCCCCCAGGGTCTCCGTGAGCGCGGCGTCCACCCGTGCGGCCGAGCGGCCGGACGGCACGACGACCAGCGCGCCACGCCCGGACGCCAGGGTCGCGCGGACCGCCAGGGCGATCTCCTGGGCCCACTGCGGTCCGGGCAGCGCGGTCCACACCGCACGCGGCGACCGCCCCGACGCCAGCGCCTCCAGGAAGCGCGGCCCGTGCTCGTAACGCTGCCAGGGGCCGGGGTCCGGCGCCTGGGGCGGCGGTGGGGGCGGCGGCAGGGTGCGGGCCTCGGCCCGGGCGTGCCGGGGCGGAATGGCCAGCTGCAGCACATCGGCGAGACTGCCGGCATACCGGTCGGCGACGGCGCGGGCGAGGGCGAGCAGGTCGGGGTCGAGGACGCGCTCCGGCGAGATCACCTGGGCGAGGGCGGCCAGCGGGCCCTGGTAGTCGCTCTCGGCAAGGCGCTCGACGATGAACCCGTCCCGCAGCCCGCCGCCTTCGCGGCGCCCCTCGCGCACCTGGTGGGCCCCGGCGCCGAACCGCACCCGGACCCGGACCCCGGGCTGCGCCTGTTCGTCCAGCTCCTCGGGCACGGCGTAGTCGAAGTAGCGGTCGAGGTGCAGCACGCCCTTGTCGACCAGCACCCGGGCCACGGGCAGTTCCTTGGCGAGCCGGGCGCCGCGCCAGGTCCGCGGCTTGGCGCGGGGCACCTTGGCCTTGCGGACGCTCTCGCGGATGAGGGCAAGCTGCTCGGGCGGCGCCCCGTCGGCGCCGCCTCCCGGCTGCTCGTCCTCGCTGCTCACGCCTGCATTCCTACCAAACGCCACTGACATCCGGCGGCGCCCCCGTCACCCTCGGGGCCGCCCCCGCGCACGCGCCGAGGCCCGGTCCCCCAGAAAAGGGCACCGGGCCTCGGCCTGACGAAACCGCGCGCCTGCCTACAGCCCGGCGGCCTTGCGGAGCGCGTCCACGCGGTCCGTGCGCTCCCAGGTGAACTCGGGAAGCTCGCGGCCGAAGTGGCCGTACGCCGCGGTCTTGGCGTAGATCGGGCGGAGCAGGTCCAGGTCGCGGATGATGGCGGCCGGACGGAGGTCGAAGACCTCGTCGATGGCCTTCTCGATCCGCTCGGCCTCGACCTTGGCGGTGCCGAAGGTCTCGACGAACAGACCGACCGGCTCGGCCTTGCCGATCGCGTACGCGACCTGCACCTCGCAGCGGGACGCCAGACCGGCCGCCACGACGTTCTTGGCGACCCAGCGCATCGCGTAGGCGGCCGAGCGGTCCACCTTGGACGGGTCCTTGCCGGAGAACGCGCCGCCGCCGTGGCGGGCCATGCCGCCGTAGGTGTCGATGATGATCTTGCGGCCGGTGAGGCCGGCGTCACCCATCGGGCCGCCGATCTCGAAGCGGCCGGTGGGGTTGACCAGCAGGCGGTAGTTCTCGGTGTCGAGCTTGATGCCGTCGTCGAGGAGGGCCTTCAGCTCGGGCTCGACCACGAACTCCTGGATGTCGGGAGCGAGGAGCGAGTCGAGGTCGATGTCCGAGGCGTGCTGCGAGGACACGACCACGGTGTCGAGGCGGACGGCCTTGTCGCCGTCGTACTCGATGGTGACCTGCGTCTTGCCGTCGGGGCGCAGGTAGGGGATGGTGCCGTTCTTGCGGACCTCGGACAGGCGCTTGGACAGCCGGTGCGCCAGGAAGATCGGCAGCGGCATCAGGGTCGGCGTCTCGTCGGTGGCGTAGCCGAACATCAGGCCCTGGTCACCGGCGCCCTGACGGTCGAGCTCGTCCTCGTCGCCCTCGACCCGCGCCTCGTAGGCCGCGTCCACGCCCTGCGCGATGTCGGGCGACTGCGAGCCGATGGAGACGGAGACACCGCAGGAGGCGCCGTCGAAGCCCTTCTTCGAGGAGTCGTAGCCGATCTCGAGGATCTTGCTGCGGACCAGCGTCGCGATGTCCGCGTACGTCTTGGTCGTGACCTCTCCGGCCACGTGCACCAGGCCGGTCGTGATCAGCGTCTCGACGGCGACGCGGGACGAGGGGTCCTCGCGCAGCAACGCGTCGAGAATGGTGTCGCTGATCTGGTCAGCGATCTTGTCGGGGTGACCCTCGGTCACAGACTCCGAGGTGAACAGGCGACGGGACACAACGCTCCCTGGGGTTGCAGCGGCTGCTGGCTGATCATTGGCGGACGGGACGGGGGCTGCGCCCGGCGTCGTCCGTGGACAGTTTATCTGTCGTGCCCGGTCACGGACCCCCCTGTCTCGCCTCTCGGGAGGGCTGTGACCTGCGGCACGGGCATTCTGCCAATCGCACACGGCGGTGGCCAGAGGCGCCACGCCCGAATCGGGCGGGTGGCGGGCACCCTCCCGGATGGGTCAGACGGCGCCGTCCAGACGGCGCGCGACCAGGTCCCAGACGGTGTCGGCGAGGGCCTCCTTCGGCCCGTGCGGCACGGGGGTCTCGCTGCCGTCGGCGCCCAGGACGACCGCCTCGTTCTCCTCGGAGCCGAACGTCTTGCGCTCGCCCACCTCATTGACCACGAGGAGGTCGCAGCCCTTGCGCTCCAGCTTGCGGCGGCCGTTGGCGAGGACGTCGTCCGTCTCGGCGGCGAAGCCGACGACCACCTGGCCCTCCCGGGGCCGGTCGCCCGCGATCTCCGCCAGGATGTCCGGGTTGCGCACCAGGACGACGGGCTCGGGCTCCTGGCCGTCCTTCTTCTTGATCTTCCCGGTCGCGCACGTGGCCGGGCGGAAGTCGGCGACGGCCGCGGCCATGACCACCGCGTCCGCGGCGGCGGCGGCCTTCACGACGGCCTCCCGCAACTGCACGGCCGTGCCGACACGCACCACGTCGACGCCGGCCGGGTCGGCTATCTGGGTGTTCGCGGCGATCAGCGTGACGCGGGCGCCCCGCGCGGCGGCGGTGCGGGCGAGGGCGTAGCCCTGCTTGCCCGAGGAGCGGTTGCCGAGGAAGCGCACGGGGTCCAGGGGCTCGCGGGTGCCGCCCGCGCTCACCACGACGTGCCGGCCCGTGAGGTCGGGCTCGGTGACGCCCCGGGCCAGCACCCGGCGGCAGACCTCGAAGATCTCCGCGGGGTCGGGCAGCCGGCCCTTGCCGGTGTCGACGCCGGTGAGACGGCCCACGGCGGGCTCGATGACGACGGCGCCGCGCCGGCGCAGGGTCGCCACGTTCTCCTGGGTGGCGGGGTGCTCCCACATCTCGGTGTGCATGGCGGGGGCGAACACCACCGGGCACCGGGCGGTGAGCAGGGTGTTGGTCAGCAGGTCGTCGGCGAGCCCGTGGGCGGCCTTGGCGAGCATGTCGGCCGTGGCCGGGGCGACGACGACCAGGTCGGCGTGCTGGCCGATGCGGACGTGCGGCACCTGGTGGACGTCGTCCCAGACCTCCGTGGAGACCGGGTTGCCGGACAGGGCCGACCAGGTGGCGGCACCGACGAAGTGCAGAGCGGAGGCGGTCGGCACGACGCGTACGTCATGGCCGGACTCCGTGAGTCTGCGCAGCAGCTCACAGGCCTTGTAGGCGGCGATGCCGCCGCTGACCCCCAGAACGACCTTCGGCTTGTCCACCGTCTCTCCCCGCACTCGGCTGCGTACGACTCCACTACACACCACAGGCCCGGCGGACGCGCCGCCGGGCCTGTGGAAAAGTCAGCTGCAAGCTGAAGATCGCACTTACTGCGCCGGGCCCTCGACGGCCTCGGCCGTCAGCAGACCCGCGTTGATCTCACGCAGGGCGATGGAGAGGGGCTTCTCGTGGACGTGCGTGTCCACGAGCGGACCGACGTACTCGAGGAGACCCTCACCGAGCTGCGAGTAGTACGCGTTGATCTGGCGGGCCCGCTTGGCCGCGTAGATCACGAGGCTGTACTTCGAGTCGGTGGCCTCGAGGAGCTCGTCGATCGGCGGGTTGATGATGCCCTCGGGCGCGGAGATGGAAGAGGACACGCTCTACCTTCCGATGGATGGGAAAGATTCAGTCAGGCGACCGGACACGATCACACAACGTCCATCAAGGCTAGCAGCTCGCGCGCCACGTCCTCGACGGAGGTGTTGACCAAGGTCACATCGAACTCGGGCTCGGCCGCCAGCTCGATCCGCGCCGCGTCCAGCCGGCGCTCGATCACCTCGGGCGGCTCGGTACCCCGTCCGGTGAGCCGGCGCACCAGTTCCTCCCAGGAGGGAGGGGCCAGGAAGACCAGTTGGGCCTCGGCCATCGACTCACGGACCTGCCGGGCGCCCTGGAGGTCGATCTCCAGGAGCACGGGCTCGCCCGCCTCGAGCCGCTCCAGCACGGCCGCGCGCGGTGTGCCGTAGCGGTGGCCGGCGAACTCGGCCCACTCCAGCAGCTCGCCGTTGGCGATCAGCTTGTCCATCTCCTCGTCGGTGACGAAGAAGTAGTGGACTCCGTGCTGCTCGCCGGGGCGGGGCTTGCGCGTCGTCGCCGACACGGAGAGCCAGACCTCGGGGTGTTCTTTGCGCATATGAGCGACGACCGTGCTCTTGCCGACCCCTGAGGGGCCGGAGAGCACGGTCAGCCGCGGACCTGCGTCCGGGGGCTCGGGGGTCGTCCCCCGGGGTGTTACAGCCATGCAGCGATTATTCCAGCAATCGCGGACCGCCCGGGACCCGAGGTCCCGGAGAACCGGGACTCAGGAGCCGGTGCTGCCGAACTCACGCTCAAGGGAAGCGATCTGGTTCGAGCCGAGGCCCCGCACGCGGCGGCTCTCGGAGATGCCGAGTCGCTCCATGATCTGCTTGGCGCGGACCTTGCCCACGCCCGGCAGGGACTCGAGCAGCGCGGAGACCTTCATCTTGCCGATGACGTCGTTCTCCTGGCCCTGCTTGATGACCTCGTGAAGGGAGGCGCCGGAGTGCTTGAGTCGATTCTTGACCTCGGCCCGCTCCCGGCGAGCCGCGGCGGCCTTTTCGAGCGCGGCTGCGCGCTGTTCAGGGGTAAGGGGCGGAAGAGCCACGCCTACGTCACCTCGGATGTCGAACTGTCGGATACGGACCGGTGAGGAACCTAGTCGCCCCACACCTGGGGAGCCACGAGCAACACGCTTGCCCACTGACTCTCGTCGGAGACTAGCGGGCAAGTCCGCAAGAGTCAGCGAGAACAGCGGAAAAGTCCTGGTCAGCCTCCGTCAGGCCAGACATTTAAGACATACTGCCCCGGATTTGAGGATGTATCCAGACTCAAGTCGGCCGCGGACCGCTCAACGGAGGACTCCGCGGCCGACATCGATGCCGTCACCGGCCCTCAGGCGCCCGCGACCGCCTCGCGCACCTCGTCGGCGAAGCGTGACGCGGCATCACGCAGGGTCACGACGTCGGGGCCGTGCCGCAGCACACCCCGGCTGACGTTCGGGACGACATTGCGCACCGCGGCGCCGAACACCCTGGGGAGATCCGCGGGCGTGGCCCCCTGCGCGCCGATGCCGGGCGCGAGCAGCGGGCCGTTGATGGCGAGGTCGTAGGACGACAGGTCACCGAGCGTGGCGCCGACGACCGCCCCGAAGGAGCCCAGCGGCTCCTCCCCCGCGTTCTCCGCGGCGAGGTGGGCGAGCATCGTCGCGGCGACGTCCCGGCCGTCCGCCCGGACCGCGTGCTGGACCTCGCCGCCCTCCGGGTTGGAGGTGAGCGCGAGCACGAACAGTCCGGTGCCGCTCTCACGGGCGAGCGCCACCGCCGGGGACAGCGAGCCGTAGCCGAGGTACGGCGAGACCGTCAGCGCGTCGGAGAACAGCGGCGAGTCCTTGCGCAGGAAGGACTCCGCGTACGCGGCCATCGTGGAGCCGATGTCGCCGCGCTTGGCGTCCATGACGACGAGCGCGCCGGCCGCCCGCGCCTCCTCGACCGACTTCTCCAGGACGGCGACGCCGCGGGAGCCGAAGCGCTCGAAGAACGCGCTCTGCGGCTTGAGCACGGCGACCCGGTCGGCCGTCGCCTCCACGACGGTGCGGCTGAACCGCTCCAGGCCGGCCACGTCGTCGTTCAGGCCCCACTCGGAGAGCAGGGAGGCGTGCGGGTCGATGCCCACACACAGGGGACCGCGCTCGTCCATCGCACGGCGCAGGCGACTTCCGAAGGGCTCGGTCATGCCGTCTTCCTCACGTCGGCGCCGACCGCGTCGGCGAGGGTGGCGTAGGGGCTGGTGCGCAGGCGCGCGGCGAGCCCCTTGTGGACGGCGCGGGCCCAGAAGGGGCCCTCGTAGACGAAGGCGCTGTAGCCCTGGACCAGGGTGGCGCCCGCCAGGATGCGCTGCCAGGCGTCCTCGGCGTTCTCGATGCCGCCGACGCCCACGAGGGTGATCCGGTCGCCCACGCGCGCGTAGAGGCGCCTCAGCACCTGAAGCGAGCGTGCCTTCAGCGGCGCTCCGGAGAGCCCGCCGGTCTCCTTGACCAGGGAGGGCTCGGAGGTCAGGCCCAGGCCCTCGCGGGCGACGGTGGTGTTCGTGGCGATGATGCCGTCCAGGCCCAGCTCCACGGCGAGGTCGGCCACGGCGTCCACGTCCTCGTCGGCGAGGTCCGGCGCGATCTTGACGAGCAGCGGCACACGGTGGCCGGGCACCACGCGGTCGGCGGCCTCGCGGACGGCCGTGAGCAGGGGCCGCAGCGACTCGGTGGCCTGCAGGTTGCGCAGGCCGGGGGTGTTGGGCGACGACACGTTGACGACCAGGTAGTCGGCGTACGGCGCCAGCCGCTCGGCCGACGTCACGTAGTCGCCGACGGCCTCGGCCTCGGGCACGACCTTCGTCTTGCCGATGTTGACGCCCACGACGGTCCGGAAGACCGGCGTGCGGGACGCCAGACGGGCGGCCACGGCCAGCGAGCCGTCGTTGTTGAACCCCATGCGGTTGATCAGCGCGCGGTCCGGCACGAGCCGGAACAGCCGCTTCTTCGGGTTGCCGGGCTGGGGCTCCCCCGTGACCGTGCCGATCTCGACGTGGTCGAAGCCGGCCATCGCCATGCCGTCGATCGCGACGGCGTTCTTGTCGAAGCCGGCGGCGAGCCCGAACGGCCCGTGCATGCGCAGCCCGAGGGCCTCCGTGCGCAGCTCCTTGTAGCGGGGCGCGAGCGCGGCGGCGACGAACGTGCGCAGCACGGGGACGCGGGCGGCGAGGCGGATCCACCGGAAGGCCAGGTGGTGGGCCTGCTCCGGGTCCATCCGCTGGAAGAAGCAGGTGAAGAAGATCTTGTACATGATTCCCTCATGAAGAGGGGGACACCGTTTCCGGTGTCCCCCTCGTCGGCTGCTAGTCGCGGGCCGCGATCAGGTGTGCGGCGTGTTCCTGGAGCGACCTGACGCCCACGTCCCCGTGGGTGAGGGCGTCGATGCCCTGGACGGCGGCGGCGAGCGCCTGGACCGTCGTCAGGCACGGCACCGAGCGCGCCACGGCCGCCGTGCGGATCTCGTAGCCGTCGAGGCGGCCGCCCGTGCCGTACGGGGTGTTGACGATGAGGTCGACCTCGCCGTCGTGGATGAGCTGGACGATGGTCTTCTCGCCGTTCGGGCCGGTGCCCTCCGACTGCTTGCGTACGACGGTGGCGTTGATGCCGTTGCGCTTGAGGACCTCGGCGGTGCCGGAGGTTGCCATCAGCTCGAAGCCGTGGGCGACCAGCTCGCGCGCCGGGAAGATCATCGAGCGCTTGTCGCGGTTGGCGACCGAGATGAACGCGCGGCCCTTGGTGGGCAGCGGGCCGTACGCGCCCGCCTGCGACTTGGCGTACGCCGTGCCGAAGACGCTGTCGATGCCCATGACCTCGCCGGTGGAGCGCATCTCCGGGCCGAGGACGGTGTCGACGCCGCGCCCGTGGATGTCGCGGAAGCGCGACCACGGCATCACGGCCTCCTTGACGGAGATCGGCGCGTCGAGCGGGAGTTCGCCGCCGTCGCCGCTCGCCGGGAGCAGGCCCTCGGCGCGCAGCTCGGCGACGGTGGCGCCCAGCGAGATCCGGGCGGCGGCCTTGGCCAGCGGCACCGCGGTCGCCTTCGAGGTGAAGGGGACCGTACGGGACGCGCGCGGGTTGGCCTCCAGGACGTACAGGATGTCGCCGGCCATCGCGAACTGGATGTTGATCAGGCCGCGCACCCCGACGCCCTTGGCGATGGCCTCGGTGGAGGCGCGCAGGCGCTTGATGTCGAAGCCGCCCAGCGTGATCGGCGGCAGCGCGCACGCGGAGTCGCCGGAGTGGATGCCGGCCTCCTCGATGTGCTCCATGACGCCGCCGAGGTACAGCTCCTCGCCGTCGTACAGGGCGTCGACGTCGATCTCGATGGCGTCGTCGAGGAACCGGTCGACCAGGACCGGCCGGGACGGGCTGATCTCGGTGGACTCGGCGATGTAGGACTCCAGCCGGGTCTCGTCGTAGACGATCTCCATGCCGCGTCCGCCGAGGACGTACGACGGGCGCACCAGGACCGGGTAGCCGATCTCGTCGGCGATGGCCTTGGCCTCGGCGAAGGTGGTGGCGGTGCCGTGCTTGGGGGCGGGCAGGCCCGCCTCGGCGAGGACGCGGCCGAACGCCCCGCGGTCCTCGGCGGCGTGGATGGCCTCGGGGGACGTGCCGACGATCGGCACGCCGTTGTCCTTCAGCGCCTGCGACAGGCCCAGCGGGGTCTGGCCGCCGAGCTGGACCAGGACACCGGCGACCGGACCGGCCTGCCGCTCCGCGTGGACGATCTCCAGCACGTCCTCCAGCGTCAGCGGCTCGAAGTACAGCCGGTCGGAGGTGTCGTAGTCCGTGGAGACGGTCTCCGGGTTGCAGTTGACCATCACGGTCTCGTACCCGGCGTCGCTGAGCGCGAAGGAGGCGTGGACGCAGGAGTAGTCGAACTCGATGCCCTGGCCGATGCGGTTGGGGCCGGAGCCCAGGATGATGACGGCCGGCTTCTCGCGCGGCGCGACCTCGCTCTCCTCGTCGTAGGACGAGTAGAAGTACGGGGTCTTCGCGGCGAACTCGGCGGCGCAGGTGTCGACCGTCTTGTAGACCGGGCGGATGCCCAGCGCGTGCCGCACCTCGCGGACGACGTCCTCGCGCAGGCCGCGGATCTCGGCGATCTGCGTGTCGGAGAAGCCGTGCCGCTTGGCCTCGGCCAGCAGGTCCGGGGTCAGCTCGGGGGCCGCGCCGAGTTCGTCGGCGATCTCCTTGATGAGGAAGAGCTGGTCGACGAACCACGGGTCGATCTTCGTGGCGTCGAAGACCTCCTCGGGAGTGGCGCCCGCGCGGATGGCCCCCATGACCGCGTTGATGCGGCCGTCGGTGGGCCGGACCGCCTCACGCAGCAGCTCGTCCTTGTCACCGGGCTCGCCGACGAAGGTGAACTGGCTCCCCTTCTTCTCCAGCGAGCGCAGCGCCTTCTGGAAGGCCTCGGTGAAGTTGCGGCCGATGGCCATGGCCTCGCCGACCGACTTCATGGTGGTGGTGAGGGTGGAGTCCGCGCTCGGGAACTTCTCGAAGGCGAACCGGGGCGCCTTCACGACCACGTAGTCGAGCGTCGGCTCGAAGGAGGCCGGGGTCTCCTGCGTGATGTCGTTCGGGATCTCGTCGAGCGTATAGCCGACGGCCAGCTTGGCGGCGATCTTGGCGATGGGGAAGCCGGTCGCCTTGGACGCGAGCGCCGAGGAGCGGGACACGCGCGGGTTCATCTCGATGACGATGACCCGGCCGTCCTCGGGGTTCACCGCGAACTGGATGTTGCAGCCGCCGGTGTCGACGCCGACCTCGCGGATCACGGCGATGCCGACGTCGCGCAGGGTCTGGTACTCGCGGTCGGTGAGCGTCATCGCCGGGGCGACGGTGATGGAGTCGCCGGTGTGCACGCCCATCGGGTCGAAGTTCTCGATGGAGCAGACGACCACGACGTTGTCGTTCCGGTCGCGCATCAGCTCCAGCTCGTACTCCTTCCAGCCGAGGATGGACTCCTCCAGGAGCACCTCGGTGGTCGGGGAGAGCGTGAGTCCCTGGCCGGCGATGCGGCGCAGCTCCTCCTCGTCGTGCGCGAAGCCGGAGCCGGCGCCGCCCATGGTGAAGGAGGGGCGGACGACGACCGGGTAGCCGCCGAGGGTCTCGACGCCGGCCAGGACGTCGTCCATCGAGTGGCAGATCACCGAGCGGGCGGACTCGCCGTGGCCGATCTTGCCGCGGACGGCCTCGACGACCTCCTTGAAGAGTTCGCGGTCCTCGCCCTTGTTGATGGCCTCGACGTTGGCGCCGATCAGCTCGACGCCGTACTTCTCCAGGGTGCCGGCCTCGTGCAGCGAGATGGCCGTGTTGAGGGCGGTCTGGCCGCCCAGGGTCGGCAGCAGCGCGTCCGGGCGCTCCTTGGCGATGATCTTCTCGACGTACTCCGGGGTGATCGGCTCGACGTACGTGGCGTCGGCGATCTCCGGGTCGGTCATGATCGTCGCCGGGTTGGAGTTGACCAGGATGACGCGCAGGCCCTCGGCCTTGAGCACGCGGCACGCCTGCGTGCCGGAGTAGTCGAACTCGGCGGCCTGGCCGATGACGATCGGGCCGGAGCCGATGACCAGGACGGACTGGATATCGGTGCGCTTAGGCACGCTGGCCCTCCATCAGGGAAACGAAGCGGTCGAACAGGTAGGCGGCGTCGTGCGGGCCGGCCGCCGCTTCGGGGTGGTACTGGACACTGAAGGCCGGGCGGTCCAGGAGCTGGAGGCCCTCCACCACGTTGTCGTTCAGGCAGACGTGGGAGACCTCGGCGCGGCCGTAGGGGGTGTCGGACGCCTGGTCGAGCGGGGCATCCACGGCGAACCCGTGGTTGTGCGCGGTGACCTCGACCTTGCCGGTGGTGCGGTCCTGCACGGGCTGGTTGATGCCGCGGTGGCCGTACTTCAGCTTGTAGGTGCCGAAGCCGAGGGCGCGGCCGAGGATCTGGTTGCCGAAGCAGATCCCGAACAGCGGGGTCGAGCGCTCCAGCACGCCCCGCATCACGGAGACGGCGTGGTCGGCGGTGGCCGGGTCGCCGGGTCCGTTGGAGAAGAACACACCGTCCGGTGCGACGGCGTAGACGTCCTCGACGGTGGCCGTGGCGGGCAGCACGTGCACCTCGATGCCGCGCTCGGCCATCCGGTGCGGGGTCATGCCCTTGATGCCGAGGTCGACCGCGGCGACGGTGAACTTCTTCTCGCCGATCGCGGGGACGACGTACGCCTCCTTGGTGGCGACCTCGGCGGCGAGGTCGGCGCCCTCCATCTCGGGGGCCTGGCGGACCTCGGCGAGCATGGTGCCGTCGTCGGGCAGGGCGTTGCCGGAGAAGATGCCGACGCGCATGGCGCCGCGCTCGCGCAGATGGCGGGTGAGCGCGCGGGTGTCGATGCCGGAGATGCCGACGACGCCCTGGCCGCGCAGCTCGTCGTCCAAGGAGCGCCGGGAGCGCCAGTTGGACGGGGTGCGGGCGGGATCGCGGACGACGTACCCGGCGACCCAGATCCGCCTGCTCTCGGCGTCCTCGTCGTTGACGCCGGTGTTGCCGACGTGCGGGGCGGTCATCACGACCACCTGGCGGTGGTACGACGGGTCGGTCAGGGTCTCCTGGTAGCCGGTCATGCCGGTGGAGAACACGGCCTCGCCGAAGGTCACCCCCACGGCCCCATAGGCACGGCCGCGGAAGATCCGGCCGTCCTCCAGGACGAGTACCGCGGGAACCTTGTCGGCTCCCCTTGTGGAGGTGGTCATCGTTCGGCGCCTTCCGTGCTGGTGTCGTTGGTCATGGAGTTGAGGGCGTCGACCCACGCGGTGTGCTCCGCCGCCCGGTCCGAGCGGAACCCGGAGTCGATCAGCCGGTCGCCGTGCGCCCAGGTCACCACGAGCAGGCCGCCCTCGGTGAGGACCTTGCCGGCGATGCCCTTGTCGAGCCGCGCCCCGCGCAGCCGGTCCGCGGGGACGAAGAAGTCGGCCGCGCCGGGGCGTACGACGTCCAGTCCCGCGTCCGTCAGCGTGAGCTCGGCCCGGCTCCGGGTGCCGAGGCCGTGCGCCACGATGCGGTCGAGCCACTGACCGGCGGTGGTGGAACCGTGGTAGCGGCCGCTCATGCTCAGTCTCACCGGGCCCGGGTCGTCCGGCGCGCTGGGCAGCGCGGGCAGGTCGCTCTGGAGCGTGCCGCGCCACTTCCAGCCCTCGCGCATCAGCCAATAGACGAGCGCCACGAAGAGGGCGAGTCCGACGACCCAGCCCACGCGGGCGGCCCAGTCGGTGACCTCGGCCGACTTCTGGTCCGCGGCGAGTCCGGCTGCGAGGAGTGTTGCAGGTGTCACGTGAGCTTCCCGTCGACGAGCGTGGCCTTGCCCCGGAGCCAGGTGTGGGTGACACGACCCGGCAGCTCACGCCCCTCGTACGGGGTGTTCCGGCTGCGCGAGGCGAAGCCCGCGGGGTCCACGGACCCACGGTATGCCGTGTCGACGAGCGTGAGGTTGGCGGGCTCACCAGCCGAGACGGGCCGGCCGTGGCCCGTCGCCCGCCCGATCTCGGCGGGCTTGACGGACATGCGCTCGGCGACCCCGGCCCAGGTGAGGAGCCCGGTGTCCACCATGGTCTCCTGCACCACCGACAACGCGGTCTCCAGGCCGACCATGCCCATGGCGGCGGCGGCCCACTCGCAGTCCTTGTCCTCGTGCGGGTGCGGGGCGTGGTCGGTGGCGACGATGTCGATCGTGCCGTCGGCCAGCGCCTCGCGCAGCGCCAGCACGTCCCGCTCGGTGCGCAGCGGCGGGTTCACCTTGTAGACCGGGTCGTAGGTGCGCACCAGCTCGTCGGTGAGGAGCAGGTGGTGCGGGGTGACCTCGGCGGTGACGTCGATGCCCCGGGACTTGGCCCAGCGGACGATCTCGACGGACCCGGCGGTCGACAGGTGGCAGATGTGGACGCGGGAGCCGACGTGCTCGGCGAGCAGGACGTCCCGGGCGATGATCGACTCCTCGGCCACCGCAGGCCAGCCGCCGAGGCCCAGCTCGGCGGAGACGACACCCTCGTTCATCTGCGCGCCCTCGGTCAGCCGGGGCTCCTGCGCGTGCTGGGCGACGACGCCGCCGAAGGCCTTCACGTACTCCAGCGCCCGGCGCATGATCACGGCGTCGTCGACGCACTTGCCGTCGTCGGAGAAGACGGTGACGCCGGCGGCCGACTCGTGCATGGCGCCGAGCTCGGCGAGCTTCCTGCCCTCCATGCCGACGGTGACGGCGCCGATGGGCTGCACGTCGCAGTAGCCGTGCTCCTGGCCGAGCCGGTACACCTGCTCGACCACGCCGGCGGTGTCGGCGACGGGGAAGGTGTTGGCCATGGCGAAGACGGCCGTGTAGCCGCCGGAGGCAGCCGCTCGGGTGCCGGTCAGCACGGTCTCGGAGTCCTCGCGGCCGGGCTCGCGCAGGTGGGTGTGCAGGTCGACCAGGCCCGGCAGCAGCACCTTGCCGCCGGCCTCGACGACCTCGGCGCCCTCGGCGCTCAGCCCGCTGCCGACCTCGGCGATGATCCCGCCGTCGATCAGCACGTCCTGCGGCTCGCCGCCCAGCACCCTCGCACCACGGATCAGGGTCTTGCTCATGGTCTTCACTTCTCCTCGGCCGTGAAAAGGGTGCGCGCGGAGCGCTCGTCGGAAGGGTGGAGGGAGACGGGCGGGCGGGTGTGGGTGACGGCCGGCTCGTTGCCGCCGAGCAGCAGGTACAGGACGGCCATGCGGATGGAGACTCCGTTTGCGACCTGCTCGACGACGGTGCAGCGGTCGGAGTCGGCGACCTCGGCGGTGATCTCCATGCCGCGGACCATCGGGCCGGGGTGCATCACGATGGCGTGCTCCGGCATCCGGGCCATGCGGTCGCCGTCGAGGCCGTAGCGCCGCGAGTACTCGCGCTCGGTCGGGAAGAAGGCGGCGTTCATGCGCTCGCGCTGCACACGCAGCATCATCACGGCGTCGGACTTGGGGAGCACGGCGTCGAGGTCGTACGACACCTCGCAGGGCCAGGTCCCGACGCCGACCGGCACCAGGGTGGGCGGGGCGACCAGGGTGACCTCGGCGCCGAGCGTGTGCAGCAGGTCGACGTTGGAACGGGCGACCCGGCTGTGCAGGACGTCCCCGACGATCGTGATGCGTCGCCCTTCGAGGTCGCGGCCGATCCCGGCGTCCCGGCCGACGAGCCGGCGCCGCATCGTGAAGGCGTCCAGCAGGGCCTGGGTGGGGTGCTGGTGGGTGCCGTCGCCGGCGTTGATGACGTGGGCGTCGATCCAGCCGGAGGTGGCCAGGCGGTACGGCGCCCCGGAGGCGCCGTGCCGGATGACGACGGCGTCCACGCCCATGGCCTCCAGGGTCTGGGCGGTGTCCTTCAGGGACTCGCCCTTGGACACGCTGGAGCCCTTGGCGGTGAAGTTGATGACGTCCGCGGACAGGCGCTTCTCGGCGGCCTCGAAGGAGATACGCGTGCGCGTGGAGTCCTCGAAGAAGAGGTTGACGACGGTGCGGCCGCGCAGGGTCGGCAGCTTCTTGATCGGCCGGTCGGCGACCCGGGCCATCTCCTCGGCGGTGTCGAGGATCAGGACGGCGTCGTCGCGGGTGAGGTCGGCGGCCGAGATGAGATGACGCTGCATCTGTCAGGCTCCGTAAGGCAGTTCATGAAGGATTTCGGGCAGACGGGTGCGCCTGGGCGCACTGAGCGGGCGTACGGCGGCGGCGTACGCCGTCCGGCGCTACTGGGGGGTCTGCTTGGCACCGAGCAGGACGGTGTCGCGACCGTCCTCCTCGGCGAGCTGGACCTTGACCGTCTCCCGCAACGACGTGGGGAGGTTCTTGCCGACGTAGTCGGCCCTGATGGGAAGCTCGCGGTGACCGCGGTCGACGAGAACGGCGAGCTGGACCGCGCGCGGGCGGCCGATGTCGTTCAGGGCGTCGAGGGCGGCCCGGATGGTACGGCCGGAGAAGAGCACGTCGTCGACGAGGACGACGAGGCGGCCGTCGATGCCGTCACCGGGGATCTCGGTGCGGGCCAGCACACGCGGCGGGTGCATGCGCAGATCGTCCCGGTACATGGTGATGTCGAGCGAGCCGACCGGGACCTTGCGCTCGGTGATCTCCTCCAGCTTGGCGGCGAGCCGCTGGGCGAGGAAGACCCCCCGGGTGGGAATGCCGAGGAGCACCACGTCGTCGGCGCCCTTGGCGCGTTCGACGATCTCGTGGGCGATGCGGGTCAACACCCGCGCGATGTCAGGGCCTTCAAGCACGGGCCGGGCGTCGGACGCTGAGGTGTCCTGCTGCCTGTCCATACGAAAGGGACCTCCTTCTCCGCCTCACGGGACGGACCTTAAAGGATGTCTGGTTTGCGCCATCCACCGTAGCAGGCCGCCGGTACACCTCCTGTCACCCGCCTGGCCCAATCGGCCACGCCGGAAGCGGAAGCGTCGGTGTGGACCATTCGGCTTGACGCATGAGAGTAACGCTGCGTAACCTCACAGTGAGTTACCAACTGCGCGGCATGGAAGCCAAGCCAGTCGCGTCGACCCAGTGCCGGGGAGCTATATGTCCAGCGAATACGCCAAACAGCTCGGGGCCAAGCTCCGGGCCATCCGCACCCAGCAGGGCCTTTCCCTCCACGGTGTCGAGGAGAAGTCCCAGGGACGCTGGAAGGCCGTCGTGGTCGGTTCGTACGAGCGCGGCGACCGCGCCGTGACCGTGCAGCGGCTCGCAGAGCTGGCGGATTTCTACGGCGTTCCGGTGCAGGAGCTGCTGCCGGGGACGACGCCGGGCGGGGCCGCCGAGCCGCCGCCGAAGCTGGTCCTGGACCTGGAGCGGCTGGCGCACGTGCCGGCCGAGAAGGCGGGTCCGCTCCAGCGGTACGCGGCGACGATCCAGTCGCAGCGCGGTGACTACAACGGCAAGGTGCTGTCGATCCGCCAGGACGACCTGCGCACACTCGCCGTCATCTACGACCAGTCCCCCTCGGTCCTCACCGAGCAGCTGATCAGCTGGGGTGTCCTCGACGCGGACGCGCGCCGCGCGGTCTCCCACGCCGAGGAGAGCTGAGCACTTCCCTGGGTTGGGTTCTCTCAGCAGAAACGTGCCGCCGGGGTGGCCGGAACCAGTGGTTCCGGCC